>CAYWKM010000027.1:0-22450 GCA_964459165.1 uncultured Clostridia bacterium | reverse complement strand
CGAAAGCGTTTCCTTTCGGCGGATATTTCTTGTTTCGGATCGCAGCTCTTACCGAATATTTTTATTTAAGAACTCTTCCAGAACAGAGGCGGGAACGAATCCTAAATGATTGTCTTTTACCTCTCCGTTCTCGAACACGAACACGCTGGGAATCGAGGAGACTCCGAGCGTCGCCGCCGTCGCGCCGTTCTCGTCCGTTTCGTCGATGTCGATTTTTACGAAGACCGCCTTATCCTTAAATTTTTCGCTCGCTTCTTCATATACGGGGGCGAGCATGCGGCAGGGTCCGCACCAGGTCGCCCAAAAATCGCATACGACATACCGATGCTCTTTTAAGAGCCGCTCCAATTCTTCCGCATTGATATGCTTAACCATGATTCGATAACTCCTTTGTGAAATATTTTACGGCGTCCGCCCATTTTACGGGCGTCTGTTCCGACGTAGCCATGTTTTTGACGTTGACGATCTCTTGTTCCATTTCGCTCGGACCGATGACGGCGACGTACTTCGCCCCTATTTTTCCGGCGTATTTAAATTGCGCTTTTACCGAACGCGACATATGGTCCACGTCGCAGGAAATTCCGTTTCCGCGTAAAGCTTGCGCAATTTGAAACGCTTTCATACGGGAGGATTCGTCCATGCCCGCAAGATATACGGCGATCTTATTCTCTTTGCCGAAGGAAACGCCCGTGTTCTCCATTAAAAGCATGAGCCTCTCCAATCCAACCGCGAATCCGACTGCGGGAACGGAGGGTCCTCCGAGCTCCTCGATGAGCGCGTCGTACCTGCCGCCGCCGCAAACGGTTCCCTGAGAACCGATCGACGCAGAGACGAACTCGAATACCGTCTTGCTGTAATAATCCAGCCCCCTCACGATGCGGGGATTGACCTTGAAGGGAACGCCGTTATCCGCGAGAATTCCTTTCAGCGTTTCAAAATGCTCTCTGCATTCGTCGCAGAGATCATCGAGAATGACGGGAGCTTCGTCCATATACTTCCGACAGGATTCCTCTTTGCAGTCGAGCATACGAAGAGGATTCTTATCGAAACGAGAACGGCAAGTCGGGCAGAGCTCCTCCAAATGAGGGCGCAGATACTCCCTTAACGCCTCGTTGTATTTTTTACGGCAATGCTTACAGCCGATGGAATTGATATTCAGCTCACAATTCCGAATGCCGAGCTCCCGCAGAAACCCGTCGGCGAGCAGGATGACCTCCGCGTCGACGTCGGGCGATTGCGCGCCGAAAATTTCAACGCCGAACTGATGAAATTCTCTCAATCTCCCCGCCTGAGGTCTTTCATAGCGGAAAGCGGGGGTAATGTAAAACATTTTTGCGGGGAGAGGAGAGGAGGACATACCGTTTTCGATAAACATACGCGCCGCGCCTGCGGTCCCTTCCGGTTTCAACGTGACGCTCCGCTCTCCCTTGTCGAGAAAGGTATACATTTCCTTATTGACGACGTCGGTCGTATCGCCCACGCCCCTTGCAAACAATTCCGTATATTCAAAGGTGGGTGTGCGGATCTCCTCCAAGCCGTAGAGGGAAGCCGTCCTCCTCGCTTTGTCCTCGATATACCGCCATTTATACGACTCGGAGGGAAGAACGTCCTTCGTCCCTTTGGGGATATTCATCATGACTTTTACCTCCTATAAAACGCACTTCTTCCCATCACAGGACGTATTTCTTTAAATCTCTGTCTCCGGTGAGTCCGGAGAGATGGCTTTCGACGTAATTTTTATCGATTTCGACGGGAACGACGGGATAATTTCCGCCTCCCGCGTTAAAGGAAATATCTTCGAGAAGGTATTCCATGACGGTGTGCAGTCTTCTGGCGCCGATATCTTCGCTCATCTCGTTCACCTCGACGGATATCTCCGCAATCCGTTCGATCGCGTCCTCTGTGAAGTGCAGATCGATATTGTCGACCGCCAAAAGAACCCGGTATTGGGAGGTGATTGAATTCTGCGTCTGCGTGAGAATTTTTACGAAATCCTCCTTATCGAGACTTTTCAATTCGACTTTGACGGGGAATCTGCCTTGAAGCTCGGGAATGAGATCCTCCATTTTCGCCACTTGGAAGGCGCCCGCCGCGATGAACAGGATATAATCCGTCTTGATGGGTCCGTACTTCGTCATGACGGTGCAACCCTCGACAATGGGAAGGATATCCCTTTGAACGCCCTCCCTCGAAACGTCCGCGCCGCCGCGCTGGGAGCTCGCCGCGATCTTATCGATCTCGTCGATGAAGATGATCCCGTCGTTCTCGGCGCGGCGCAACGCCTCCGCCGTGACCGCGTCGTTGTCGATCAGCTTATCCGACTCCTCGTCGATCGTGAGCTTCATGGCTTCCTTTACGGTGAGCTTTCTCTTCTTTTTCTTTTTGGGCATCATATCGCCGAAAATGCTTCCTATGCTGATCGCCGCGCCGCCGGGAATGAGCTCCATCTGCTTGGGTTCTTCGGCTACGTCCATCTCGATGACAAGATTGTCGTAAATCCCCCCGCGCAAGCCTTCGAGCAAATTGCCTTCAAATTCGCCGTCCGGCGTGTCGCCCTTATCCGCCCTCTTCAAGTCGACGAGGATTTTCAGGACTTTCTTTTCCGCGACCTTCGTCGCCTTCAAGGAAACTTCCTTCATCTTTTCCTCTTTGACGAGGCGGTAGGAGCACTCCGCGAGATCTCTGATCATTCCCTCTACGTCCTTGCCTACATAGCCGACCTCGGTATACGTGGTAGCTTCCACCTTTACGAAAGGCGCGCGAACGATCTTTGCAAGTCTCCTCGCGATCTCCGTCTTTCCCACGCCCGTAGCTCCCTTCATGATGATGTTTTTGGGCGTGATTTCCTCCATGAGCTCGGGAGAGAGCCGACTTCTTCTGTAACGATTCCTCAAAGCGATGGCTACCGCCTTCTTCGCCTCTTCCTGCCCGATGATATATTTATCGAGTTCGTAAACGATCTGTTTGGGTGATAAATCCATATTTTCTTACTCCTTGTCCCGCCGTGCTTCCGCCAAGAGAACCTGCTCCTCTTCCCCTATCGTCTCGCAACGGATATTGTCGTTGGTAAAAACGCATATTTCCGAAGCGATCTTCAATGATTTCTTCGCTATGGTCGCCGCGTCGTAATTCGTTTCCGCTATCAAAGCCCTCGCCGCCGCCAGCGCGTAATTGCCGCCGCTGCCGATTGCGCAGACGCCGTTGTCCGGCTCGATGACCTCGCCCGTGCCCGACACGATGAGGAGGGAATCCTTATCGGCGATAATCATGAGCGCGTCGAGCTTTCTGCCGATGCTGTCCGTCCGCCAAAGCTCCGCAAGCTCCACGGCGGAACGGAGAAGATTTCCGGCGTACTTGTTGAGCATTCCCTCGAACCGCTCGCTCAGAGAAAAAGCGTCGGTGACCGAACCGGCGAAGCCGAGTATTACGTTCCCCCCGTAAATTCTTCTTACCTTCTTTGCGGAAGTCTTAAAAATGACGTTCTCGCCCATGGTAACTTGTCCGTCGCCGGCAATCGCCGTAACTCCGTTGCGTTTGACGGCGCAAATGGTAGTGCCTCTGAATTCTGTCATAGTTCGTTCTCCTTTAAAATTCTATCGATCGAAAGGAGCGCCCTTTCGCCCATAGCCCTCTTCCTTTTAGCCTTGTCGCGTATCTGTTCCCGCAAGGGCGCGAGAATCCCGTAATTGGCGTTCATCGGCTGAAAATCGGCGTTTTCCGTAGAAATATACGCGCTCAGCGCGCCGCATACCGTCTCGTCCGAGAAGGTCGCGGCGGTTTTTCCGGAGAGCCTTCTCTCCAAGTGGAACGCCGCCAAAAGACCGCTCATCGCGCTCTCGACGTAACCCTCCACCCCCGTGATCTGACCGGCAAAGAAAATTCGCTCCTCTCCCTTCATGGAAAAATCCCGATTCAAAATCTTAGGGGAATTGACGTACGTATTGCGGTGCATGACCCCGTAGCGCAAATATTCCGCGTTCTTTAAGGCGGGGACGAGGGAAAAAACCCTCTTTTGTTCGCCGAATTTTAAGTTTGTTTGGCAACCGACGAGATTGAGCGCCGTCCCCTCGGCGTTCTCCTTCCTGAGCTGAAGGACGGCGTAGAAGCGATTCCCGTCTTTATCGCGCAGACCTACCGGCTTTAAATTTCCGAAACGGAGGGTATCGCGTCCCCTCTGCGCCATGATCTCGATCGGCATACAGCCGTCGAATACGTCCCTTTTTTCAAAATCGCGGAGGGTGACTCTTTCCGCCGAGAGAAGCGCGTCCACGAAGGCTTCGTATTCCTCTCGATTCATGGGGCAATTGATATAGTCGCCGCTCCCCTTGCCGTAACGGTCGCCGACGAACGCGCGCGTCATATCGACGCTTTCATAGGAGACGATGGGCGCGGAAGCGTCGTAAAAATGCAGCCCCTCGCCCACTCTCGCGCGGATATCCTCCGCGAGCGCGTCGGAGGTGAGCGGTCCCGTCGCGACGATCGTATCCCCTTCCGACGGAAGGGCGACGACCTCCTCGTTGATAATTTTTATATTCGGGCAAGCCTTAATCCTTTCCGTAATATAAGAAGCGAACGCTTCCCGATCGACGGCGAGGGCGTTGCCCGCCGGAACCTTGGTTCGATCCGCCGCCTCGACGACGAGAGAGCCGAGCCTCCGCATCTCTTCTTTTAAAAGCCCGCAGGCGTTGCCGTACGCGTCGTTGCTCTTCAAGGAATTGGAGCAGACGAGCTCGCCGAATTTCTCGCTCGTATGCGCAGGGGAATATTTTTTCGGCTTCATCTCGTAGAGCTCGACCCCTACGCCGCGCTCGGCGAGATAATGCGCCGCGTCGCAGCCGGCGAGCCCCGCGCCGACGATTTTTACCGTCTTTTCACTCATTTTCGTTTTCTTTCGCGCTTTCCTCCGCGCCGTTCTCCGCCGGAACGTTCGGCTTTTCTCGCTTGTAACGGCAAGTCTTCGAGGCGCACTTTATTCCCTTCGCCGTCTCGATCAAAGGAGAAGCGCATACGGGACATTTTTCCCCCGTGGGTTTATCCCAGCTCATGAATTTGCATTCGGGATAGCCGCTGCAGCCGTAATAGAAATGTCCGGACTTCGAGCGCATCCTCTTCGTAGGCTTGCCGCAATCGGGACACACGCCGTCGAACAGCTCTTCCTTCTTTTCGGCGAGGGGCAGCGTGGACTTACAGGCAGGATAATTGGGACAAGCGAGGAATTTCCCGAATTTGCCCGATTTGACGATCATGAGCGCGCCGCATTTGGGGCAGGGTTTGTCGGAAACCTCGGGCGTCGATTCGCCGATAATGTTCGAACACTCGGGATAACCCGAACACGCGAGGTATTTTCCGTATTTATTTTCCTTGCGAATCATGGGTCTTCCGCATTTTTCGCAGAGAATATCGGTGATCTCGTCGCGGGCGGTCGTTGCGGAAATAAGCTTCTGCTCGAAAGGAGGGTAAAATTCGGCGATGATCTCATGCCAATCCTTTCCTCCTCTTTCGATGCCGTCGAGCTTGTTTTCCATATCGGCGGTAAAACCGACGTCCATGACGTCTTTAAAATTCTCCGTCAGCATATCGGTGATGCGGTAGGCGACGGGCGTAGGCTTCATGGTCTTGCCTTCCTTTTCGACATACTTCCTCTTGGTGAGCACGGAAATGATGGAAGCGTACGTGGAAGGTCTGCCGATGCCGTTCGACTCCATTTCCTTTACCAAGGAAGCGTCGGTGTACCTCGCCGGCGGCTTGGTAAACTTCTGCTCGGAGGAGAGCTTGACGAGATCTAAAACCATTTTCTCCTTCACATCGGGAAGAAGTCCGGAAGAGGGCTCTTCCTCCTCCTTTTTTTCCTCCTGATAAACGGCGGTAAAGCCGGCAAACAGCGGCGTTTTTCCGGAGGCCTTCAAGGTGTAAGCGCCGTTGACGATCTCTATCTGCATACTGTTATACGTCGCTTCGGACATCTGCGAGGCGAGAAAACGTTCGTAGATGAGTTTATAAATATTGTAATGCTTTTTATCGAGAAGCTTTTTCGCGCGTTCGGGCGTCATTTCGACGGAGATCGGACGGATCGCCTCGTGCGCGTCCTGCGCGCCCTTCTTCGCGGCGTAGACGTTCGGCTTTGAAGGACGGTATTCCTTTCCGTATTTTTCTTCGATATAACGTAAAGCCGCGCTCTGCGCCTCCGATGAGATTCTGGTGGAATCGGTACGGATATAAGAGATGAAGGCGACGTGCCCCTCGCCCTCCGCGTCTATGCCCTCGTAGAGATGCTGGGCGACGAGCATGGTTTCGGGAGAGCTCATGCCGAATTTGTTGGAAGCGTCCTGTTGCAGCGTGGACGTGGTGAACGGCGCGGGCGCGTGCGATTTGGAAACGGACTTTTTTACCTTGGAAACGACGAACGAGCCCGCCTTCAAAGAAGAGAGCGTCTCGTCGCACTCCTCCTTGGACGAGGGGGAGTATTTTCTGTTCCCTCTCTTTTCCAAAGAAGCCTTGAAAGGAGAAAACCTTTTTTCTCCGTCCTGAAGCTCGGCGGCTACGTTCCAATATTCTTTGGGAACGAAGGCGAGGATATCCCTCTCCCTTTCCACGATGAGCCTCAGCGCGACCGACTGGACGCGACCGGCGGAGAGGGCGATCGGGCTTTCGATCTTATCGTTTAAATAAGGAGAAAGTTTATACCCCACGAGGCGGTCGAGTACCCGTCTCGCCTGCTGGGCGTTGACGAGATTATAGTCGATTTGTCTCGGCTCGGAGAGCGCTTTGCCGATCGCCGAAGGGGAAATTTCGTTAAACGTGATGCGGTTTTTCCCCTTTTCGTCCATGCCGAGAATGGTCTGCAAATGCCATGAGATGGCCTCCCCCTCTCGATCGGGGTCGGTTGCCAAGAAGACGCGGTCGGCCTTCTTCGCTTCTTCCTTCAGCCGTTTGATGATTTCCTCCTTGCCCGGGGTGACGACGTATTTCGGCTCGTAATTATTTTTGATATTCACGCCGAGAGACTTTACGGGGAGGTCCCTCACGTGTCCCGCCGAAGCGTCCACGCGGTATTTCCCCTTTAAATATTTTGAAATCGTTTTCGCCTTCGAGGGCGATTCTACTATGATGAGATCCATATTTTACCTTGATTTAGTCCCGAATGATACGGCGGCGTAGCGATTGCCGCCGAGCTTTACGACGAGTCCTTCCATTTCGAGCGGCAGAAGAGCCACGGAAAGGGAAGCGGGTTCGACGCCGACTTTTTCGGCGATTTCATAGAGATGAAGCCCTTCGCTATCCCTTAAAATATCGAGTATTTTCCTTTCCTCCGCCGTCAAAGGGAGCTCCTTTTGTTTAAAGTCTATACCAAAGCAGGACAAAATGTCAACTATATTATCGCAAAGAAAAGCCCCTTTTTTTATGAGAGAATTGCATCCGACGCCGCTTTCTATTCCCGGCGTATAGGGAAAGGCGAACACGTCCCGTCCGAGGTCGAGAGCCTGATAAACCGTGCTCAGCACGCCGCTCTTTTCGCCCGCGCTCACGGCGAGAACGCCGCGTCCCAGAGCGGCTATGATGCGGTTGCGCACGGGAAAGGAATATTTCCGCACGCGGGAATCGTAAGGATACTCGCTGACGGCGAGTCCCTTTCGGCATATTTCCTCATAGACCGACCGCATCGTCGACGGATAAACGTTTCCGTGTCCGCCGGGCAATACGCTTATGATTCTGCCCCTTTCTATCGCGCCCTTTATCGCCGCGCCGTCGCCTCCGTCGGCGACGCCCGTAACGACGGCGAAATGCTCGCTCAATTCCGCGCTGATCCTCTCCGTCGCCTTCAATGTGTTGGGGAGCGTACGGCGCGATCCGACGACGGAAAATTTTTCTTCCCGCAAAAGCGAAAGATTCCCTTTGCAATAGAGCACGCAGGGAGGATTCTCCAAATTGAACAGCTCTTTCGGATAATTTTCGCTGCAACGGGCGACGGCGACGATCCCCCTTTTGTCGAGCTCCGCTTTGAGCTTCTTTGCGTAAACGTTGCTTGCTAACGAAGCCTTTATATTATTATATACGTCTTCTTTTCTCGATTTAATCAAAAAAGGAGCAAATTTGTCGAGATTGGAAGCAAAGTCGAGCGGACTTTCGGCGACCTCCAACAATTTCGTCTTCATCCGAATTTCGCCCGAAAAAAAGCTGTCGAACCAAATGTAGGCGAGTTCTTCCTGTGTGTAATTCATAAAAATCAACCGTTCGATTCGTTCGTGCGGTAAGAGACGGCTTCGAGAATGTGCTTGGGGCGTATCTCCTCGGAAAAGTCGAGGTCGGCGATCGTGCGCGCAACCTTGACGATGCGGGAGCGCGCTCGCATGGAGAGACGAAGGCGTTCGAACGCATTTTTCAAAATATTTTCGCTGTCCGAATCCAATTTGCAAAAATTTCGAATTTCCCGCTCGGTCATCTCGCTGTTCGTATAAATGCCGAGTCCGCAAAAACGCTCTTTCTGAATCTTTCTGGCGGTGTTCACCCTCTCCTTTACCTTTGCGCTCGGCTCCTCTTCCTCGTCGGAGATGAGCGAGGAATATTTGACGGAATCCATTTCTACCTGTATATCGATCCTGTCCAAAAGGGGACCGGAAATTTTATCCCGATACTTTTTTATCTGCATGGGCGTGCACGAGCATTTTAAGGTTTCCGAGCCGTAATTCCCGCAGGGGCAGGGATTCATGCCGGCGACCAGCATGAAGCGAGCGGGATACGTCACGCTGCCGGAAGCCCTCGCTATGGTGATCACGCCGTCTTCGAGCGGCTGACGGAGCGATTCGAGCGTGCTGCGCGAATATTCGGGGAGCTCGTCCAAAAAGAGCACGCCGCCGTGCGCGAGGCTGATTTCCCCCGGGCGAATCTTTCCGTTTCCCCCTCCGCACATGGAAACCTGCGTAGAGGTGTGATGCGGCGTCCGAAAAGGGCGGACGGTGACGATTCCATCCGATCCGAGCGCGCCCGCAACGGAATGTATTTTCGTAATTTCGAGCGCCTCTTCAAAGGTCAAATCGGGCATGATGGAGGGAACGGCTCTCGCGAGCATCGTCTTACCCGTGCCGGGAGGTCCGACGAACAGGATATTGTGTCCTCCGCCGACGGCGACTTCGAGCGCGCGCTTCGCCACCTTCTGACCGCGAACGAGCGCGAAATCTCCCCCGTACGTCCTCTCCTCTTTCATGCGGGTTTCAAATTTTACCGTCTGAACGGGCGGCAGCGGTCGATCCCCCGTCAGGTGAGCGACGACCTCTTTTAGATTTTTAGCGGCGTAGATGAGAACGCCGTCGATATATTTTACTTCCGATATGTTTTCGTAGGGCAGAATGACCTTCCCCACGCCGGAATCTCTCGCGGAAATCAGCACGGGCAAAATCCCCCTGATCTTTCGGAGCGTTCCGTCGAGTCCGAGTTCGCCGAAAAACGCCGCGTCCTCTCCCGAACGGAAGGGAATCGCGCCGTCCGCCTTCAAAATGCTCACGGCGACGGCGAGATCGAAGTCCGACCCCTCCTTTCTGATATCCGCGGGAGCGAGATTCACCGTAATTTTATGAGAGGGGAACATGAATCCGCTGTTCTTTATGGCGGAGCGCACCCTCTCCTTGGATTCCTTCACGGCGGCGTCGGGAAGCCCGACGATGTCGTACGAAGGCATTCCGTTGTTGACGTCCGTTTCCACGTCGATCTTCGTTCCCTCAAGCCCTGTCAGGGCAAAGCTCAAAACTCTCGCTATCATATCCTTCCCCTATTCCAAAAAAATGAAAATCAACGCCCGAAGCGCGGGGCGGAGAACTCGCGAGAGCGGCAAACCGCTCTTTGAAATCAATCCGAGATTCCCCTGATTTACGCCGTCGGCTGAATTTTCTACTATTTTACACAAAAAGAGAAGAAATGTAAATAGATTTCCCCTATTATTTGCCTCGGCTTTTTTAAGAAAATCCTTTTTTTGAAAAAAACAGCCCGCCGACGACTTTATGGCAGACTGTTTTCTGTTGAAGTTGAATGGTGCGAAGAAGACACGGCCGAAGGGTCAGATATCTTCTTTGACCTTGGACGCTTTGCCCGTAAGAGATCTGAGATAGTAAAGCTTTGCTCTTCTGACTTTACCCTTTCTTACGACCTTAACGCTCGCGATTTTGGGAGAATGGACGGGGAAGATTCTCTCTACGCCCACGCCGTAAGCGACGTGCCTTACGGTGAAGGTTTCGTTGACTCCTCCGTTCTTTTTCGCGATGACGACGCCTTCAAAATTCTGAACTCTTTCCTTGGTTCCTTCGATGATCCTGTATCCTACGACAACGGTATCGCCGACATTGATTTGAGGAACTTCGGACTTCATAGATTCAGCGTTGACGGCTTCAATTAATCCTTTCATTGACTTATACCTCCATTAATTACCTGACGTTCGTAACCCGCTGCAAAGCCTATCGATTGCGCTTTACCCAAAAAAAGGCAGAGGACCGTCGGAAGTCATTGATTATTATACCGAAACGTCCGATGGATGGCAAGCGTTTTTTCGGCGTTTTAAAAATTTTTCAAAAGAAATTTCCCTTTACGAGCCGCTTTTATGCGTTTTTTTCGCGCGCGGCTACCATTCGTTGGGGAAAGGGGCGCGCTCCCTCGTCCGCCATTCCTCGTAAAATTTTGCATATTCGGACAAATTGGGGTCGAGCTCCTTTTCGACGGGAAGCTTTGTCTGCGAGAGAAATCATTTTTTAATCTTTCGACGGAATCGATAGGATGTTGAAACGTCGTTTTTTCTTTTTTTGATTTTTTTATTTCAAAATCGCCCGAAGCCCTTTCGGATAATGATTTTTGACGACTCCGCCCGATATCTTGCCGAGCCCTAAGGGGTAATCCCCCATGCCGACCACGCACCAGCCCTTTGGATTTTCGGAGAGAAGCGTTTCCCCCCGAAGATACCTCAACGCGTCCTCTTCCGTGAGAGAGAGAAAATTTTTGCATTCCCCTCTCTTCAAGACCATGGCGAGAGAATGCGAGGGCTCGAATCTTTCTCCCGCAAATTCGCCCAACCGCACCCCCGCGCGAAGCGCGTTCAAGCCTTGTAAGGAAGCCATGCCGTCGGGGAGCGCGTAGAGCACGTCGCCCGCGCGGTGAAGGTTTTGAAAGGAGCGATCGGTAAATTCCCTTTCAAACGCACGATAAAGCTCTTCGCTTTTTTTATCGCAGATCGCCTTGGCGGGCTTTCCCCTTCCCTCTTCCCCTTCTCTCTTCAAAAAGAGAGCGACGTAATGCCCTTCCCCTTTCCTCTCGTGGGGATAAAGCTTGCGCTCTTCCAATAAAGTAAATTCGGGATGCTCGCGCAAAAAGAGAGCCGTCTGATCCTCGTCCTCCTCGCGGGAGAACGTGCAGGTCGAGTAGGCGAGCTTTCCCCCCGCCCTCAGCATCTTCGCCGCTTCCTTTAAAATGCTCCTTTGCCGCCGCGCGCACATGAGAACGTTTTCCTCGCTCCAATGGGAAAGAGCTTCCTCCTCGTTCTTTTTGAACATTCCCTCCCCCGAGCAGGGAGCGTCCACGAGTATTTTATCGAAATAGCCGACAAATTTTTCGCTCAGCGATTCGGGGCTTTCGTTCAAAACGACGGCGTTGGCAATCCCCATCCTCTCCACGTTTCGGGAAAGAATTTTCGCGCGCGAAGAGACGTATTCGTTCATCACGACGAATCCCTTTCCTCCCGTCGCCTCGGCGAGCCTCGTTCCCTTGCCTCCGGGGGCGGCGCAGAGGTCGAGAATCCGATCCCCCGCCTCTGCGCCCAAAAGGGGCGCGACGCTCATGGCGGACGGCTCCTGCGAATAATAGAGCCCCGCGAAATGATGGGGATATTTCCCCGTCTTTTCCTCTGAAACGTAGAAGCCGTTTTCCTCCCACGGCGTTCTTTCCCCCAAGGGGAAGGGGGAAATCTTTTCAAACTCTTCCGCCGAAAGCTTTAAGGAATTTACCCGAACGGCGCGGTAAACGGGTCGCTCGTAGGAGCGCAAAAAAACGGGGAACTCGCACCCGAGTTCCCTCTCCATTCTCTCTCGGAATTTTTCTGGCAATTGCGTCATATCAGGACAAAAGCTCCTTTAAACGGCTCTCGTCGACGATCTCCGCGCCCGCTCCCGCGGCGTTCTTCAAGCGGAGAGAGGTATCGTTCTCGATCGCGACGTACACGTTGCAGCCGTTCGGCTTCAACGAGTAATTTCCTCCGTTTTCGTATATCTTTTTTACGTATTCCTTAGACGCGCCGACATTCTCCTCGATTTGTTTATGAAAACAGAAAATTTTTCCTTTCAGCTTCTGCGAGCGCCTTTTCGGACGCTTTCCGTCGACGGCGGAAATAAATTCGACGCGCGCACGCTCTCTCGCTTCCTTTTCGGCGTGCGCTCGTTCGAGATACCTTTCGCGCCCGAAGGAGGTGCAATCCGTCGCGACGCCGCCCTTCGTCCTCCCCGGGAGGACGCCGTAATCCTTTACGAGCGTGAAAAAATCCTTATTTTCCTCCCGACACAACGCCTCGGCGATCCGCATGGTGGCGTAAGCGTCGTCGGCGGCGCGGTGAGCGGTAAATTCCACGTTCAACGCGCGCGCGATCGTTCCTAAGGCGAGCTGTTTATCGAACCGTCCGATCTTATTCATATAAATGAACTGCGTGTCGTAAAAGGAAAATTCCAACGGCGGCAGAGAAAATCGCGCCGTTTCGAGATTGAGATATTTTACGTCGTTCATGACGGAATGTCCGAATACCGCGTCCGCTTGGGTCAGGAGTTCTTTGAGCTGAGGATAAACCTCGGGAAAGGTCGGCTTCTCTTTAAATTTCTCGTAATCGTACGGGAGGACGATCCCCTTTTCCCCTTTCCGATCGGTCAGATGAAAGCCGCCCTGCGGATTGATGAGAAGATCTCTCTTCTCGACGATGTGAAAATTTTCATCCGTAACGCAATAGCCGAAGGCGCAAATCTTCGCCGTCCTCTTGGAGACGCAAGCGCATTCGATATCGAAAAATACAAACTTCATAAGCTGTTCCGTTGAATCCCGCCGCGAAAAAAATTACTTCTTCGGCGGATAAATCGCTTTCTTTCCGCCCATATACGGTTGCAAGACCTCGGGAATGCTCACGCCGCCGTCCGCCTGCAAATGATTTTCGACGAAGGCGATCAGCATTCTCGGAGGAGCGACGACGGTATTGTTCAACGTATGGGCAAACTTATTCTTGCCGTCGGAATCCTTGTAGCGGATGCCGAGCCTTCTCGCCTGCGCGTCGGTAAGGTTGGAACAGGAGCCCACCTCAA
Organism: uncultured Clostridia bacterium; assembly: GCA_964459165.1. Classification (GTDB taxonomy): domain Bacteria; phylum Bacillota; class Clostridia; order Christensenellales; family Borkfalkiaceae; genus RGIG4074. Next base: position 9,140 of record CAYWKM010000027.1, on the reverse strand, counting down.
AATATTTTTTCTGGCGGGGAGACCACGCTTCCACGTCGCAGCTCTTGTATTTCAAGTCGGCGAGGTCGCCGGAGCAACAGCCGAGCTGGCGGACGGGAATCTCCATCGAACGGAAAAGCTCGACGGTGTACCGCCAAAGCTTTTCATACCAGAAATCGCTCTCTTCGGGCTTGCAGACGACGATCATCTCCTGCTTCTCAAATTGATGGATGCGGTAGATCCCCCTCTCCTCGAGTCCGTGCGAACCCTTTTCCTTTCTGAAACAGGGAGAATAGGACGTGAGCGTCAGGGGGAGCTTGCTTCCGTCTATAATCTGACCCATAAAGCGTCCGATCATGGAATGCTCGCTGGTGCCGATCAGGTAGAGGTCTTCCCCCTCGATCTTATACATCATGCCTTCCATCTCCTCGAAGCTCATGACGCCGTCCACGACGTTGCCGTGAATCATATAAGGGGGTATGACGTACGTAAAGCCCTTATCGATCATGAAATCCCTCGCATAGGCGAGAACGGCGGAGTGAAGTCTGGCGACGTCGCCGGTCAGATAATAAAAGCCCTGCCCCGCGACTCTCCGCGCGGAATCGATATCGATTCCGTCGAGCGATTCGAGGATATCCAAATGATAAGGAATGTCGAAATCGGGAACGAGGGGTTCGCCGAAGCGTTGAAGTTCGACGTTTTCGCTGTCGTCCCTTCCGATAGGAACGTCGTCGGCGATGATATTGGGAATCGCCGCCATCGCCTTTTTAAGCTTCTCCTCGATCCGAGGCTGTTCGCTTTCGATATAGGCGAGGCGGGACGCGTTGGCGGCGACCTGCGCCTTGACGTCTTCGGCTTCCTCCTTTTTACCCTGCTTCATGAGCGCGCCGATCTGCTTGGAGAGCGTATTTTTCGCCGCGCGGAGGTTATCCCCCTCCGCCTGCAAGGCGCGCTTTTGTTCGTCGAGGGAAAGAACCTCGTCCACCAAGGGGAGCTTCTTATCCTGAAATTTTTTTCTGATATTTTCTCTTACGGCTTCGGGATTCGTCCGAATAAGATTGACGTCGATCATAAAATAATTCCTCCGAATTTGAATTTTTTCGTATTGGTAATCCGTTCCATTATAACCCGAAAAGAGATAAAAATCAATAAAAAGCAAATGAATTTTCTCAAAATTCTTGTAAAGACCGTTTTCTTGTGCTATAATATCAAATAGAATATGTAAGGGGTAAGAGTACGCTTTATGAAAGAGAATAACTCGTCGCAAAATAACTCGCAGAATTTCTCCCATCTGTTCCCTCCGAAAAAACAGCCGCTTGACAAAAAGCGGAGCCGCATTTTGTACAAGCAGGCAAAAAAGAAGAAGCAGGATTTGGAGGAAGGAGCGGAACGGTTTCATCCGGATTTGTTGATAGGATTAACCAAGCCGCAAATCGAGCAGCGGTTCCGGGAAGGACTCTATAACATTGCCGGAAAGAGATATTCCAAGAGTTTGGCTACCATCTTTATTCAGAATATCTGTACGTTCTTTAACCTCCTCTGTATCGTCGCCATGGTTGCGCTCATCTTTTCGGGCGCCTCCATCACGCAATATCTGTTCGTCGTCATCTTCGTGTCGAACATCGTCATCGGCGTCATACAGGAAATAAGGGCGAAAATGCAGATAGACCGACTCTCCCTTCTGTCCGCCTCGACGGTAAAGACGAAACGATACGGCACGCTCCTCGAAATCCCCGTAGGGGAAGTCGTCCTCGACGACGTGCTTATTTTGGAGACGGGCAATCAGGTTCCCGCAGACTGCGTTCTCGCCGAGGGAATCATAGAGGTAAACGAATCCCTGTTGACGGGCGAATCCGTCTCGGTAAAAAAATCGGTAGGCGATCCCATCTACGCCGGCTCTTTCCTGTCGAGCGGCAAATGCGTGGCGAGGGCGGAAAAGGTGGGCAAGTCCACCTATATCAACTCGCTCGCTTCGCAGGCAAAAAAATATAAAAAGCCCAATTCCGAAATCATGCGTTCCATCTCCACCTTTATTCGGGTCATCGGCTGTCTCATCGTTCCCATCGCCATCGGTATGTTCTTCATCAATTGGAACAACCTCAGCGGGGATTACACCCTTTCGATGAGCGAAACGTGGGAAGCGGGAACGGAGGCGAGAATGCTTTTGAACACCGCCATTCAGAAAACGTGCGCCATCATCGTGGGCATGATCCCTTCGGGAATGATGCTGCTGACCTCGATGGCTCTCGCCGTGGGCGTCGTGAGACTCGCGAAGAAAAACACTCTCGTACAGGACCTCTACTCCCTCGAAATGCTCGCGCGCGTAGACGTGCTCTGTCTGGATAAGACGGGCACGATAACGGACGGGAGAATGAAGGTAAACGACTGCAAAACAATCAGGGACGAGGCTCTCCCGAAGGATTACATTCCCTATACGTTAGAAGAGATCATGTCCTCCTTCCTCGCCTCCCTCCCCGACAACAACCAAACGTCGATCGCGCTGTTTAACCACTTCGGGCATTCTTCGACGCTGCGGGCGGAAAAAATTCTTCCCTTCTCCTCCAAGAGGAAATATTCCGCCGTCACGTTTGAAAATTTGGGGACCTTCGTTTTGGGTGCGCCCGAATTTATATTCCCCGAAATGTCCTCCTCGCTCGAAAAGAGCGTCAAGGATTACGCGATCCGAGGGTTGCGAGCGCTCGTCGTGGGATATTCTCCCGAACCCCTCGCCGAAGACAAAGCGCCCGACGGCGTAATCCCTTACGCCCTCATTTCCCTGCAAGACAATATCCGAGCCGACGCCGTCGAATCCATCCGCTGGTTTAAAGAGAACGGCGTAGCCGTAAAAGTCATCTCCGGAGACAACGCCATGACCGTAGCCGAAGTGGCGAAGCGAGCGGGCGTGGAGAACGCGTCGAAGTACATCTCGCTCGAGGGGCTCACCGACACGGAGGTGGAAACGGTAGCCAACGAATATACCGTCTTCGGGCGCGTCACCCCCGAGCAGAAGCAGATTCTCATCCGCACGATCAAGGCGAGCGGAAAAACGGTAGCCATGACGGGGGACGGCGTCAACGACCTTTTGGCGTTAAAGGAAGCCGACTGCGCCATCTCCGTCGCCTCCGGCGCGGAAGCCGCGAGAAACGTGAGCCATCTCGTATTGATGGACAACAACTTTAATTCGTTGCCCAACGTCGTTTTCGAGGGAAGAAGAGTTATCAACAACATCGAAAACTCCGCGTCCCTCTATTTGATGAAAACCCTGCTGATCACCTGTCTCGCGCTATTCTGTTTGATTACGCAGCAGTCCTACTTCTTCACGACGGACAATATGCTGATGTTCGAGCTGTTCATCAGCGGGTTCTCTTCCTTCTTCCTATCGCTACAACCCAATTCAAAAAAGGTTGAAGGAAAATTCTTTTCGTACGTCATATCTCACTCGATTCCGCAGGCGCTCACCATGTTTTTATGCGTCATGGCGGTATACGGCACCTATGCGATTCCCAGTATGCGCGAAGCCATTTACACGAGCGAAACGGGCAAGACGGAATGGCAGGCTCTCATGGTCATCGTCCTGAATTTATCGGGCATCGTCATGCTCTACCGTATCTGTCAGCCGTTCAACATTTTAAGGGGCTCTCTTTTCAGCGGCGTCACGTTGATCTGCATCCTGATTCTTTCCGTACGATACGGAGACTTCGCTTTGGGAAATTTCATTTTCGACGGATATTACCTGATCACCTTCAACGCGGCGGAAGTATTGCTCCTCTCGACGGTCATCGCGGTGGCTTTCCCCATGGCGAAGTACCTCGTCGTCTTCTGCGAAAAGCTAAGCAAATCCTTCGAGGCGCAAGCCGGAGAATCGAAACTGGAGATCCTCAAAAAAAACATATTGAAAAAATAATCTTTTTTCAACCAAACGACTCCGCAGGGCGCGCCCTGCGGAGCTTTTTTTATTATGTATCGTCTATTATGTATCGTCAGCTCTTCGAACAGACCTTCCCCTGCGGATAGAGAGGAAGCTCGAAGAAGCCGGAGCAGACCTCCCGCGAATATTCCTGAGCGGGCGGAATCGCGCAATAGCCGTAAGAGGGCAGAAGAAGATCCACCGGCATGGTGACGCGCAGAATGACCGTCGTACAGACGCTTATGACGAACGAGCCGGAATTCTCGTGAAAGACGCCCTGAGGCGCCACCGCCGAAACGGTCGCCGTGATCCTGTACGGCATGACGGACGGCGCGGGCACGAACAAAAGCACGTCTTCGTTGACGCTGATCGAGGATTCGGCGACTCCCTCCGCCCCGTTCGCGTCGGTATATACGACCTCCAAGGGAATCGTTACCGTACACTGCACGCGCGAACAGCTTTTTTCTTCGCGCTCGACGGATACGCAGGAAACCTTTCCCTCGCCCGAGGAAGAACGCGCGCTGATAAACGTTAGCGGAAACGCGGGACGGGCGGGCGTAAACGATTGTAAGACGATATTATATCCTTCAAGCTGCGTTTGCTTGATACAAGCGTCGAAAACCCTTTCAGCCTGAATGCAGACCTTCTCGCACAATCCGCTCAAAGGGTTGGAAGCGATCGTTCCCGGGCATTTATCCGACTGAAAATTAAGGAAAAACGACATAATTTTTACCTCCTGTCGATATGGAACGTCGCGGGTTTTTCACCCCGCAAACGATTCCAATATCATTTTATGCAAACGGGGAACGGGAAGTTGACAGACGCTCATACGGGAATAAAAATTTTCATTCCGACAAAAAAATAATCCGTTCCGTTGATCTCCCCGTATCTCTCTCCGCTTCCGCAGAGCTTTTTCTTGCTGTCGCCGCCGCGCACCGTATAAAGGTGATACCTCCTTTCCGGCAGAAGAAGAATCTGCCCCGCCCGCACTTCCTCCGTGAGGGAATTGAGCGAAGCGAGAAGGCATTCGGGCAAGCCGAACTCCCTTGCGACCGAAAGAAGGGTGTCCCCTTTTTTTACCCGATACCAATCGTTTTTCAAAATTTTCAACATCGCTGTATTTTATGTCGAAGGGTCATAAAAGATACTATTCTTTTCATATCGTAATAGCGTATGTCCGAAGTAAAAAATAATTTATACCAGACCGCCGCGCTCGTCGCCGCCCTATCGGTGGCGGAGCGTTTTCTCGGCTTTTTATATCGCATCATCCTATCCCGCACGATCGGAAGCGAAGGCATGGGGCTTTATCAGATCGCCCTTTCCGTCTTCGCGGTATTCGTCACCCTCTCCACGAGCGGCATTCCCATCACCCTTTCTCGCGTGATCACGAAGCATAAGGCGGAGAGAAATTTGCGCGGCGAACGCTCCTCCGTCACCGCCGCCGTCGTTCTGACGCTCGCCTTCTGTATACCCGTCTCGCTCGTCATGTTCTTCGGACACGACGCGTTCTCCTTCCTCTTTTCCGACAGCCGCGCGGAAAGCGTCTTCCTCATTATGATCTCCTCCCTTACCTTCAATTCGGTGTACGCCGTGCTGCGCGGATCCTTTTGGGGGAACAGGCAATTTTTAGCATATTCCCTCATCGAGCTCGTCGAGGAAGTCGTCATGGTCTGCGCGGGGACCCTTCTCGTCGTAAAGTCGACGGATCCGTTGAGCGGAACAAAGCGCGCGGCAGTCGCGGTCGTCCTCTCCTACGTCGCCTCTTTCACGATCGCGAGTATTTATTTTCTCGCAAAAGGAGGAAGACCCGCCTCCCCCAAAGGGGAATACAGACCTCTCTTGTCCTCCGCTCTGCCGATCACGGCGATGCGGACCTCCGGTTCGCTCATCAATTCTCTCGTGGCGACGCTGCTGCCCCAACGGTTGGCGGCATGCGGTATGTCCTCCGCCGAAGCTTTGAGCGAGTTCGGGGTAGCGGTCGGCATGGCGACGCCCGTCCTGTCTATGCCCTCCACCCTCATCGGATCGATTTCGCTGGTGCTCGTGCCGGAGCTTTCCGAAAATTTTTATGCGGGGAGGAGCGAGACGCTGAAAAAGAATATAGAAACCGCGATCCGCACGACGACTCTCATCGCCTGTCTGCTGATTCCCTTTCTCTTCGTTTACGGAAAAGATATCGGGCTTCTCATCTATTCCAACGAAAAAAGCGGGGAGATGATCGCCGTCTCCTGCCTGATGCTCCTGCCCATGAGCCTTTCCATGATATCGACGAGCATACTCAATTCCCTCCACTTCGAAAAACAGACCCTCGTCTTTTATACGATAGGCTCCGCGCTGCTGATCCTCTCCGTCGTGTTTTTGCCCAAATACATAGGAACGTACGCGCTGATCGTCGGCATGACGGAAAGCTTTACGGTCACCGCCCTGCTCAATCTGCGCTTTTTGCATAAAAAATGCGCGCGCAAGCCGAAATTTGTCAAACGTCTGCTTTTATCCTGCGCGTGTATGATTCCCTGCGCCGGCGCAGGCTTTACCTTTTACTCCCTCTTCAATAAACTCATGCCCGTCTTCTTTTCTCTGTTGCTTTCGGGCGCGATTCTGCTTGTTTTTTCCTTCCTCCTGTTCGCCGTGCTGAAACTCATTCCGCAAGAAGCGACGGAAAAAATTTTTTCAAAGGAAAAAAAGATTTTTTCCAAAAGCTCTTGACAAACGCTCTCCCATAGATTACAATTAATACAGTTAATACAGTAGGCGGATCAAAAAAATGACTATGGAAGGAAAACAAAGCGTATATCAACAGATCGTCGATCGAATCAAACGCGATATCTCGCTGCACATACGGGAAGAGGGGGAGAAGCTGCCCTCTTGTCGCGAACTCGCCATACAGATGGGAATCAATCCGAACACCGTGCAGAGGGCGTATTCCACGCTGGAAGAGGAGGGATTCATTTACACCATTCCGAAAAAGGGCGTATACGTCGGCAAAGCCGCAAAGCGGGATTTTCTGATACAGGCGGAGGAATACCTCGTCCATCTGAAACAGTCGGGCGTGAAGAAGGAAGCGATCGTCGAATTGGTAGAAAAGGTATTTGAGGAGGACGTATGATAACGGTAGAAAAATTGTGGAAAAGCTACGGAAAAAAAGAGGTTCTTCAAGACGTGTCCTTTAACGTCTCCGACGGCTCGATTTTCGGGCTGATCGGCGTCAACGGATCGGGAAAAAGCACCCTTATGGGCTTGCTTTCCGGCGTATTGAAGGCGGACAAGGGCCTCGTTCTTATAGACGGAGAAGAGGTTTTTGAAAACGAAAAAGCGAAGAAAAAGCTCTTTTATCTGCCCGACGATCCCTACTATTCCGCCAACGCGAGCGGAAAATGGCTGAAGGATTTTTACAAGGTCTTTTATCCGTTCGACGAAAGCGTCTTCAAACGCTATACGGATCTCTTCTCTCTGAATCCCAATCAACCCTTGAGGAATTTTTCAAAGGGAATGCGCAGACAGACGTTTATCGCCCTCGCGCTCGCCTGTAAACCGAAAATTCTTCTTTTGGACGAAGCGTTCGACGGGCTGGACCCCCTCGCGCGGCTCGAATTTAAGCGAGGGCTCATCGAATTGCAGGAGGAGGGCGCGACCGTCGTCATTTCCTCGCACTCGTTAAGGGAGCTGGAAGACATTGCCGACAGCTTCGCTTTGCTTGACGGAAAAAAGATCGAGAGATTCGGCAAGCTCGACGAAACGTTGTCGAAGATATGCAAGCTGCAAGTGGTTTTCGGGGAAGAAAAGGAGGAAAAGGATATGCCTTTCCCCTGCAAACAGTTTGAAAAGACGGGAAGGGTTATCTGTCTCGTGGCGGAGGGAACGGCGGACGAGCTGAAGGAAAAATTGTCCCCTCTGCACCCGCTGATCGTCGATGAAATCCCCATGGATTTTGAGGATATGTTCCTTTCGGAAGTGGAAAAGAGAGGTTATTTACAATGAAGAAGAAATACTTTTTATACGAATTGAAAAGCGCTTTGGTTCCCTTTCTCGTCATGGTCGCTTTGGGCGTATGCTCCTATATCATTCCTTTACTGGCGGAACCTTATCGGTGGGGATACACGCCGGAAACCTGTTTAGGCTACTGCTCCGCCGCGTTCGGAGTGATGTGCGCCGCACTGCCCGTATGGCTCTTCCGCTATAAAATGAACAAGCGGAGCGTCAACCTCTGCTACGCGCAGCCGATCACGCGCACGGAGCTGCTCGGCGTAAAATTCGCCGTCGGCGCAATCTCAATCCTTGTCGTCTATTCGCTCGTCTATTGGGCGGGGTTCCTCGTCGTATTGGTTAAATATCCAAAAGCCATCTATCCCGTTTACTATCTATGGCAGTACCTGTCCTCGCTGATCCCGCTCTTTACCTTTTACGCGCTGTCCTCCTTTCTCTTTACGAGGGCAAACAGCATGCTCGACGGAATTTTATTCATTATTTTCGCAACGTTTTCCGTTTGCGCCGTCCTGTATGTCGTCGAGCTGCTGCTGCCGAGAGGCTCGTATCTGTCCTCCGACGAATTGACACGGAATTACTATTCTTACCTCGAACCCGCCGCCTTCCTCCCGTTCTATTCGCTCGATAAGACGACTGCCTATTTTATGGAAAAAATCATAAAAAAAGAATCGACGTTTTTCAGCTTTGAAAGAGCCAATCAGGTTGCCGCTTCCGTGAACGGCGTCGTCGGCATGTCTTTCTGGACGCTTGCCGGCATAGCGGCGACGATCGCCTTATTCAAAACGGAAAAGACGAGAAAAGCGGAAAATTGCATGCAGATTTCCGACAGCGTTTTCGGCTATAAGACCGCCCTGCCCGTCTTCTGCCTTGCGGGCTGTACGCTGGTAAAAGATTCCATTATATATTTCTCCTTCATCGTCCTCGCGGCGTACCTTCTTTCCGCCGTCTATAAAAAGAGCTTTCGGATAGGCTGGCGGCAGGCGATCGTCATCCTCGTAAGCGCGGGAATCGGTTTGGCCATAGGATATATCTCGTAATCGCCCTTTCCGACATTCGTTTCAAGTTTTAAATTAGGAGAAAACAAACGAACCTTTATAAATATTTATCATATACGCTTATACGCATCTCTTCCCGAAACCGGCATGTACCCTCCTTGCTTTTTTCAGCTAAGGGGGGTACATAGCAAATACGGGAAAACCCTTCGCTTTTTCAAAGCGTTAAATGTGATTCGGTAAAAATCCGTAAGGGAAGTCGATTTTCGTCGGAAAAC
>CAYWKM010000026.1:4286-23413 GCA_964459165.1 uncultured Clostridia bacterium | reverse complement strand
CGCACTAATCTTTTGCATCGGTTTTGAACAGATCGATAAAAAGTTTCAAGGCGAACGAACGGCTCGCCTTTTTCGGGAGAGCCATTCCCACCGAGCGCACGGGCGCGGACGGTTTTACCTTCAATTCAAAGAGGGAATCGTCGTTCTTTCCGAACGCGTATTCCCGCGGAATACAGCCGATTCCCATGCCCGCAGCGACGAGCCGCTTCATGAAATCCCAATTGTTTATTTCCACCGCGGATTTTAACCGAACGCCGTAACTCTGCGTATAGCGATTGAAGGCTTCCCTCGCGGCGGTATGTTCCTCCATCAAAAGCAACGGATATCGCTGTAAATCCGCGAGATTGCACTCCTTGTTTTTCAGCTCTCGAAACGCTTCCCCAGCGATGAAAACGTCGTGTAAACACATGATGGAGTCGGTTATGACGATCCCGTTGTCGGGCGCGATGGGCAGGTTCAGAAAGCCGACGTCGCAACGGTCGGATTTCAGCTCTTCGATGATCTTCGGCGATACCTCCGAAAGAAGCTCTATCGATACCTGCGGATAACGTTTATTGTACTCTATGATCTTGTCTGCGATCGCATACTGAAAAATCGTATCCGAGGCTCCGATCCTGAGCGTGCCCGTCGCGTTCTCTTTCAATTCCGCAAGGCGTTCCTCCACGCCGTCCAAAAGCTTTACGGCCCTTTCAACGTCGTCGAAAATCAGCTCGCCGCCCAAAGCGGAAAGTTCCACTCCGTTGGGCTTCCTTTTAAACAACGGCGTGCCGAGAAGGGATTCTATCTGCCTTATGGATTGGGAAACCGCAGGTTGCGATATATGAAGCTCTTCCGCCGCTCGCGTCAGACTTCCGCACCGCGCCACGGTATAAAACACCTTATACAATTCAAAATTTATCATAGCTCTTCTCTATCGATTTTCCTGTTTTTTCGTCAAGAACGGAGGAAGCGTTTAATTATCCGTATACATCTGCCGATACGGATTTTCCGTATTCGGAGCGAGGACGAAAAAATTGTCTTTCAGCAGCTCTTTCGCCGAAAATCCGTCAAAATACGAACAATAATCCTCTAAGATCTCTCTCAGATCGGAAATCTCTTCGCCCTTCTTTTTTTCGGCCTTCACCTGTCGGGGCAATTGATACGGTAATTTTTCGCAACGCAGATAAATCGCTCCGCCGTGCATACCCATTCCCGTAAAATGGCTGACGATGGGCAGTCCGTCGCCGTTTTTCCCGAGCACGACGATTCTTCCGCCCGCCTGATATTCGCCCAAGAAGGAGCCCGCTCTGCCCCCTACGACGAGCACGGGTTTGCTGTCCATAAATTCCTTCATATGAATTCCCGCGCGATAGCCCGTGTTGCCCATGATATAAATTTTTCCTCCCCGCATGGCGTACCCCGTCGCGTCGCCCGCATTGCCGTGAATGACGATGCTGCCGCTGTTCATGGTGTCGCCGATCGCGTCCTGACCGTTTCCGTAAACGACCACTTCGCCGCCGTTGAGATAGGCGCCCAAAGCGTTGCCCGGAGTACCGTTGAGGATGATTTTCTTTCCGCTCATGCCCGTAGCGATATACCGCTGACCGATGCAGCCGTTGACCGTGATCTCGCAATCGGACGTTTCGCGAATCCTGCTATTGAGAATCTGAAAATGCGTACCTTCGTTGACGTTGATGACCATACTTATACCGCCTGTGTGAATATTTTTCGCCGACTCTCTTCGGAAAGAGCCAAAAGCTGAGGCTTTTCCGCCATCCGTTCCCGATCGATTTCGGAAAGAGGCGTGCCGCTGCGTATCAGCGCGGTGTAGATCCCCGCTCGCGCGATATCGCCGATCAAAATGAAGCCGACGAGCTTTCCGTCTTTGATAAACAGCTTTTTAAGCTTTTTGCCGTCCGTATGCGAAACGCATTCGCCCTCATAAATTCCCGCCGTGGCGACATGACAATCGAAGAATCCCACGGAATTCATGGGAATGCCGCCGAGAAAAGAGCTTTCGCCGCCCGCCATGTTTACGCCCGCGCACTTTCCCTGAAAATAGGCGTTGGGCAAAAGAGCGAGCACGCGGTTCGTTCCCGTCGATTGATCGTACCCTTCCGCGCAGTCGCCGGCGGCGTACACATCGTCGATCGTCGTGCGCATCCTTTCGTCTACGACGATCCCGCGTCCCGTCTTTCCGCCCGCCGCAGCGACGAGCTCCGTATTGGCGCGAACGCCTACGGCGACGACAAGGAGATCGAATTCCAGCTCTTTTCCGCTTTTGAGGAAGGCTCTCTTCCCGGAAAATCTTGCCGCGCTGTCGTTCAACAGAAACTCTATTCCGCGATTCGCAAGCGACGCTTCGACGACGGCGGAACTTTCCCGATCTAAGACGGAAGGCAGAATCCTGTCCGCCAGATCGACGACCGTCACTTTTTTCACTCGGTGTAAAATTCCTTCCGCGCATTTAAGACCGATGAGCCCCGCGCCGACGATCAACACTCTTTTTTCCCCGTCGAGCTTCTTTTCCAACGCTTCCGCGTCGTCGAACGTCATAAACGTAAACCGATCGGGAACGCTTTCCAATCCCTCCGTAAAGGGTACGAACGGGCGCGAGCCCGAAGCGACGAGCAATTTGTCGTAAGGAATTTCTTCGCCGTCTTCAAGGACGACCGTTTTCCTTTCGGGCTCGATCGCCGTCGCCGTTCTGCCCAACAGCGCGTTCACCTCGTTTTTTCGGTAAAAATCGCGCGGGCGATAATCGATATTTTCCTTTTTGATTCTGCCGAGCAGATAATAAGAAATCAGCGGTCGGCCGTAACAATGGCGGTTCTCGTTCGATATTACGGTGATCTCGCCCTTTTGATCGACGGAACGAATGCCTTCGATACACGCGACGGCGGCGACCGAATTGCCTATAATAACATATTTCATGATTCACGCTCCTCATAAACGATTGCCTGATTGGGGCAATGCCGCACGCAGTTGGGTTCGCCGACGGCGTTGTCCGTACACAGGGCGCATTTCTGCGCGGCTTTCCCGTCGGGCGCCGGCATAATCGCGCCGTAGGGGCATACCAGCACGCAGGTATAACAGCCGACGCACTTATTTCTATCGATCGATACGACCCCGTCATTCTTGGAAAGCGCGCCCGCGATGCAGCTCTGCACGCAAATCGCGTCGTCGCAATGCCGACAGCTGACGGCAAAATTGATCTTGGCGTTCGCTTCTCCTTCTACCGTGATGCGGGGCGTAAATTCTCCCGCTCTGCCTTTCAGCTTGAACATCGCGTCGAGTCCCGAGTTGGCAAACGCGCATTCCCACTCGCACAAACGGCAGCCGAGGCACCTGTTTTCATAAACGTAAATTCTTTTCATACTCACCTCACATACTCTCGCCGGCGTGGTGAATGCCCAAAACCTTCAACTCCGTCTCGTTGAGCCCTACGCCGCGCAGCATCAACCGGTTGCTCTTCAACGCTTCGATCGAATTGATGCCCATGCCGCCCATCATCTCCTGAATCTCGTGCGTCCACGCCGTGATAAGATTCACGAGCCGTTTATAGCCGACGTCGGGATTCAGCCTTTTGACGAGATCGGGACGCTGCGTCGCGATCCCCCAATTGCATTTTCCCGTATGGCAGCTGCGGCAGAGATGACAGCCGAGAGCCAAAAGCGCCGCCGTGCCGATATAGCACGCGTCCGCGCCGAGCGCAATCGCTTTTACGACGTCCGCGCTCGAATGAATGGAACCGCCGACGACGATGGAAACTTTCTCCCTGATTCCCTCCTGTCTCAGCCGTTCGTCCACCTGCGCGAGCGCGAGCTCTATGGGAATGCCGACGTTGTCGCGAATCCTCGTAGGCGCGGCTCCCGTTCCTCCGCGGAAGCCGTCGATCGCGATAATGTCCGCGCCCGAACGCGCAATGCCCGAAGCGATCGCCGCCACGTTATGTACCGCCGCCACCTTTACGATAATCGGCTTTTTATATGCCGTCGCTTCCTTTAAAGTATAGATGAGCTGGCGAAGATCTTCGATGGAATAAATATCGTGGTGAGGCGCGGGAGAAATCGCGTCCACTCCCTTGGGGATCATACGCGTCTTGGAAACGTCGTCGGAAATCTTCATTCCGGGGAGATGCCCTCCGATGCCCGGCTTTGCGCCCTGTCCCATTTTTATTTCGATTGCGGCGGCGGCTTCGAGATATTCCGCATGAACGCCGAATCTGCCGGAAGCGACCTGTACGATCGTATTCTTCCCGTATTTATAAAAATCCTTATGCAGACCTCCTTCGCCCGTATTATATAAAATGCCGAGCTCTTCCGCCGCGCGCGCAAGCGCTTCATGCGCGTTATAAGAGATGGAGCCGTAGCTCATCGCCGAAAACATGATCGGCGTTTTCAACTGTAACTGCGGGGAGAGGGTATCGATGATCTTGCCGGAAATATCTCGCTTAATCTCCACGTCCTTACTCCCCAAAAAGACGCGCGTCTCCATCGGTTCCCTCAAAGGATCGATGGGCGGATTGGTGACCTGCGAGGCGTTGAGCAGTATTTTATTGAAATAGACGGGATACTCGTTCGGATTGCCCATCGAGGAGAGCAGAACGCCGCCGGTATTCGCCTGACGGTAAATCTCGTTCATCGTCTGAGAAGACCAGTTTACGTTGACCCTGTACGTATCGTCGCTTTTGACGATTTTCAGCGCGTGCGTAGGACATAAGCACACGCACCTATGACAATTTACGCACTTTTCGCTGTCTGAAATCATACAGCCAAGCTCCGCATCGTATCGATGCACTTCGTTGGCGCATTGCCTTTCGCAAACTCTGCATTCGATGCATAAATTATGGTTTCTTACGACTTCGTATTCGGGAGGAATATAGGTGTTCATGCGATACCTCCCTTTAAGGTATAAATGACGGGTTGACCGCCCGCGGGGGCGAAAATTTTATCGAGTTCCGGTTCGATGACGCGTATGCCGCATTCTTCCGACGAGATGTAAGCCAGATCCCCCTTTTCGGCGCAAACCATGGAACGAAGCTTCAATCGGTCGTTTAAAGCCATAATGCCGCCGTTGAATCCGAAGATGATGGAAAACGGCCCCGTGATCAACAGCGACGGGAACGCTTTTCTCAAAAAGGTTTCCTGCTGTCTGTCCTCGTCGCTCTTCTGATCGATCGTATCCCAGAACGAAGCGGAAATGACCTTCGCCACTTCGTTGAGCGTAAGCTTCTTCACCCGTATCAGATAATCGATGACGTAGGTTATGACTTCCGTATCCGTCTGCAGGGCGCACTTATAGCCGAACATCTCAATGTAGCGACGATTGGCGTCGTAAGAGGAAATTTCGCCGTTGTGCACGATGGAATAATCGAGCAAGCCGAAAGGATGCGCGCCGCCCCACCAACCCGGCGTATTCGTAGGATACCTGCCGTGTCCCGTCCATGCGTAACCCTCGTATTCCTCGTCGAGAAGGTAGAATCTGCCGATATCCTCGGGATATCCGACCCCCTTGAAGATTCCCATATTCTTTCCGCTTGAAAAGACGAACGCGCCCTCGATTTCCGCATTGATTTTATTGACGCATCTGACGACGTATCTCTCCTCGTCCAAAAGAGAGTTCGCGAGCCGCTTGGAAAGCGGATGTAAAAAATATCGGTAAATCAACGGCTCGTTCACCACTCCCTTCGATTTCCTCGTCTTCATTTCCGAGGAATAGACGATCTCGAAATGCCGAAGAAGAAAATCTTCCGTCTCCTTTTTGCTTTGGAAGTCGTTATAAAAAAGGTGAAAGGCGTAATATTCCTTATAATCGGGGTAGATTCCGTAGCCGGCAAAGCCGCCTCCGAGACCGTTGGATCTGTCGTGCATCGTGGCGATGGAGCGGATAATTTTATCCCCCGACATACGCTTGCCGCTCCTGTCGATGATCGCGCTTACGGCGCAACCGGACGGGATTCTCACTTGCCCCTCCAAGGGAGCTTCCGTAATGTTTAACTTCATAAAATACCTGCTGCTTTTTTTGAGCGCGAGAACCGCGACTTTTCTGTCGCGGTTCATGCACGCCGAAATGCTTTAATTTCTGTTTTTACCCCTCGACGGAGCCCTCGTTCGTGAGCGCGTCGATTCCCGTTTCTCCCGTACGCACGCGCATGACGTTCTCTACGCCGGAAACGAAGATCTTGCCCGCGCCGACGTTGCCGTCGTTGAGCGCTTTCTGCGCAACCGATACGACCAGCTTGGGATCCACCGTAGAAACGACGATATCCACCTGAATTTTCGGGATAAGATGCACCGACGTCTTCACGCCGCGATACTGCCCCGTCTTGCCGCCCTGAACGCCGCAACCCATCACGTTGGACACGGTCATACCCGTAACGCCGATCTGAGCCATCGCGTCCTTGAGCGTAAGGAATTTATCCTGCCCCGTGACGATGGTGATTTTCGTGTATTTGCTCTCCGAGGGAATAAGTTCCATTTCCGCAGGCGCTACGCCGGAAATATCCACCTTCGCGCCTTCGCCGTCATAGGAAGGAGTGGTAGGCAGGAAGTCGGCATAAGCCGAGACGAGCCCGTGTTCGCTGATATCCAAACCGGCGATTTCATCCTCCGCCGAGCAACGCAGCCCGTTCCAACCCTTTTCCTTCGCCGTTTTGACTGCGGCGAAAGGATTGCATCTGAATTTGATCATCACGGGAATATATTTCATCGCCCAGAAAAAGATGGTCATGAGCGCAGCCGTCCAAACAAGAATGCAGAGAATTCCTAACGCCTGCACGCCGAGGAGGCGACCGTTTCCGCCAAAGAAAAGTCCCAATTGCGAGGGATCGGAAATCTTCCCCGCGCCGCCTTCCTGATAGTCGGCGACGGCGAATAAGCCGACTGCGAGCGTGCCCCAGATCCCGTTTGCAAAATGTACGGCAACCGCGCCTACGGGATCGTCGATATGTAATTTTTTATCCAAGCCTTCGGCTACGACGACCACGAGGACGCCGGAAACGATTCCGATCACCGCCGCTCCGAGCGCGTTCACGATATAACAACCTGCCGTAATTCCTACAAGCCCCGCCAGCGAAGCGTTCAGACACATTCCCACGTCGGGCTTTTTATTCTTAATCCATGTAAAGATCATCGCCGTTACCGTTGCGACTGCGGGCGCGATCGTCGTATTGACGAAGATTACGGCAAGAGACTGCGTAGAGGTTGCCGCCGCGCCGTTAAAGCCGTACCAGCCGAACCAGAGAATGAAGCACCCGAGCGCGCCGAGCGTGAGGGAATGTCCCTGAATGGCGTTGACCTTTGTAACCTTGCCGTTCCGATCGCGATCATACTTACCGATACGAGGTCCCAAGAAAATCGCTCCGATGAGGGCGGCGGTTCCGCCTACCGAATGAATCGCCGCCGAACCGGCAAAGTCGATAAAGCCGATATTGACGAGCCAGCCGTTGCCCCATACCCAGCCCGCTTCTATGGGATAGACCACCAAAGAAATCATAGCGGAATAAATACAGTACGCGATGAACCTCGTACGTTCCGCCATCGCGCCCGAAACGATCGTCGCCGCCGTGGCGCAGAACACGAGATTGAACACAAAGGAACTCGCCATTCCGCCGTCGTTATTGATGAATGCGTCCCAATTCGTCAAAATATCCAAATTGGGAACGCCGATAAAGCCGGCGACCGCATCCTGCCCCATCATGAGTCCGAAGCCCAAAAGCATGAACACAATCGTGCCGATACAGAAATCCATCAGGTTTTTCATGATGATGTTTCCTGCGCTCTTGGCTCGCGTAAATCCCGTTTCCACCATGGCGAATCCCGCCTGCATGAAGAAGACGAGCGCCGCGCCGATCAAAAACCAAATTTCAAAGCCCATAAAACAACCTCCAAAAATTTTTCATTTCTCCCCGTATCTTTCTTATTTTACGCTGTACAGCAAATCGAAGTAGGTCGGATACGGCCAATACTCCGCCGAAGTAAGCGTCTCCATTTCGTCCACGCATTTGCGAACCGCTTCCATCTCGGGAATAATCGTATGAGCCATCTTCTGCGAGGCCGCTCTTTCGTCCGACATATCCACCGCTTTTACGTCCGCTTCCAGCTTTTCTACCGCTTCGCTCGCTCGATCGTTCAACTCCGAAAGCGTTCCGATGAGCTTCTTCTCCGCAGCGAAGGGGATATGCTCGCACACCGCCCGCTTCGCCGAAACGTTGTCGCACAGGTCGGCGATAAAATCGGAAACTGCGGGAATCACGTCGCGCTTTGCCATTTCGATCATCGTAAGCGCTTCGATATTGATGGTCTTCGCATAATTTTCCAATTTGATGCTCGCGCGAGCGATCGCCTCTTCCCTCGTGTAAACTCCTTGCTTCACGAAAACCTCGATGTTTTTCTCCTCGAAACAGACGGGAACCGCATCCGCAGTCGTCTTGTTATTGAGAAGTCCGCGACGCTCCGCTTCCGGTTCCCAATCGGGACCGTATCCGTCCTCGTTGAAAATGATTCGGTAATGCGCTTTCAGCTCTCTCTTTACGATCGCGTCCGCCGCCCTTTCCACGTCTTCTGCGCTTTCAATTTCATCGGCAAACGCTTCAAACGAAGCTGCGACGATCGTATTTAAGACGATATTGGCCTCCGCGACATTCGCTTGCGAGCCGAGCATTCGGAACTCAAATTTATTTCCCGTAAACGCAAACGGCGAAGTTCTGTTCCTGTCTGTCGCGTCCTTCGGGAATATAGGGCTTTCCGGCACGCCGATACCGCCCTTTTCGGCTCTTACGGGAACGTAATCCATTCCCTTTACCAAAGCGTCTACCAACGCGCCGATCTGATCCCCGAGATATACGGAAATGATCGCGGGAGGCGCTTCGTTCGCTCCCAATCGGTGATCGTTGCCCGCCGAAGCAACCGAAGCTCTTAAAATTCCCTGATAATCGTCCACCGCTTTAACGACCGCCGCAAGGACGAGCTGGAACAAAAGATTGCGTTCGGGATTCTCGCCGGGATTCAAAAGATTGAACCCCTGATCGGTGGACATCGACCAATTATTGTGCTTCCCGCTGCCGTTGATTCCCTCGAAAGGTTTTTCATGAAGGAGACAGACAAGCCCGTGCTTTTTCGCCACGTTTTTCATGATTTCCATCGTGAGCATATTGGAGTCCACCGCCACGTTCGTCGTAGTGAATACGGGGGCGAGCTCGTGTTGGGCGGGCGCGACTTCATTATGCTTCGTCTTGGAAAAGACGCCGTAGCTCCAAAGCTCCTGATCCAAATCGCGCATAAAAGCGTTGACGCGCGGCTTGATTGCGCCGAAATAATGATCTTCGAGCTCCTGACCGCGAGGCGCGGGCGCGCCGAACAGCGTTCTGCCGGTAAGCTGTAAATCCTTTCTCTTCAAATATTCCTCTTCCGATATCAGGAAGTACTCCTGCTCGGGACCGATGGTCGTAGCGACCTTTTTGCATTCGATTCCGAACAGCTTTAAAATTCTCTTCGCCTGTTTATCGAGCGCCGTCATCGATCGGAGAAGGGGCGACTTGTTGTCGAGCGTTTCCCCCGTATAAGAAATGAATACGGTGGGTATGTACAGGGTTCCGTCCTTCACAAAGGCGGGAGAGGTGGGATCCCACGCCGTGTACCCGCGCGCCATATACGTTGCGCGCGAACCGCCCGAAGGGAAACTCGACGCGTCCGGCTCGCCGACGATGAGGCTCTTCGCGCTCAGACGCATGATGACCTTGTCGCCGTCCGGCTCGATAAAGCTGTCGTGCTTTTCAGCGGTAAGCCCCGTCAGAGGCTGAAACCAATGGGTGTAATGCGTCGCGCCCTTAGAGACCGCCCACTTTTTCATCGCCGAAGCGACGGAGCCCGCGATGGACACATCCAACTGCTTTCCCGATTCTATGGTGGCTCTCAACCCTTTATAAACGTCGCTGGGAAGGGTCTCCTTCTGCACGCTTTCATTAAAAACGTTTTCTCCAAATCTTTCCGGAAGATACATATAAAACTTCTCCTTTTCGACCGCTCTCGCAGCCGCTTTTTGTTTTGACAGGAATAGTCTACACCTTCACAAACTATAAGGTCAACTGATTGAATATAATGATTTTTTGATATCGAGCATAAATTTTAATTATAAATTTATGCAAAAATTACGCTCAACGAAAAGAAAAGCGACAAAAATTCCCGACCGATAAAAAAATTTAAGGCGCTCTGAACGAACTCCTTAGCTCCGTTTTTTTCCGATCGGAACCTCGGACTTCCCGCGCCGCGCAAAATTCTCCCGCTCAAAGACGGGCCTTTCGCTTGATTCCTGCAAGCAAAGAGAGTATACTGAAAAAATAAAAAACGTTCGCATCGATCCCATAAAAGGGGGAAAGTCGACGCGAGACGAAAGGACGACCATTATGCAATCATTGAGAGAACTTTACAAAACGGGAAAAGGTCCTTCCAGCTCCCATACCATCGGGCCGGAAAAGGCGGCGACCTTCATCAAATCGCGTTACCCGCAGGCGGAACGCTTTCGGGTAACGCTGTACGGCTCGCTCGCCTTGACGGGAAAAGGGCACGGAACAGACCGCGTGCTGTTTGAGACGTTTGCGCCGATCCCTTGCGAAGTGATCTTTGACAAGCAGACGGATTGTCCCGTTCATCCCAATACGTTTGACGTCGAGGTTTTTGCCGACGGCAAGAGCGCATGCAAAAAACGGGTGTACAGCGTGGGCGGAGGTTCCATCGTCATCGAGGGAGAAAACCTGTCAAATCCATATGCCGACGACGGAATATATCCCCTCAACTCCTACGCGGAAATCTCCGATTACTGTAAAAATAAAAACATACGGCTCTGGCAATACGTCCGCGAATGCGAGGGGGAGGCTATCTTTGACTACCTCGCCGAAATCTGGGAGCAGATGAAGGAATCCATTCACGACGGTCTGACGACCGCGGGCGTTCTGCCGGGGGGAATCGGAACCTTCCGAAGAGCGCAGTATCTGTATAATCAGAAGCATATCGACGAATCGGCGCAGACGAAGGAGAATCGTTTAGTGTGCTCTTACGCCTTCGCCGTAAGCGAACAGAACGCGGCGGGCGGAAAAATCGTAACCGCTCCCACCTGCGGCTCGTGCGGCGTCGTTCCTTCTGTCCTCAAATATATGCAGGAAACGCGCGGTTTCAGCGACGAAGCGATCGTCCGCGCGCTCGCCGTCGGAGGCGTAATCGGAAATCTGATCAAGAAAAACGCTTCCATCAGCGGCGCGGAGTGCGGCTGTCAGGCGGAAATCGGCTCCGCCTGTTCCATGGCTTCCGCCGCCCTCGCCGAACTGTTTGAAATGGGATTGGGACAAATCGAATACGCGGCAGAAGTGGCGATGGAGCACCATTTGGGATTGACGTGCGATCCGATCGAAGGGCTGGTGCAAATCCCTTGCATCGAGCGCAACGCCGTGGCGGCGATGCGAGCGATCAACGCCCTTTCCCTCGCCAATTTTTTGGCGGACACGCGCAAAATCAGCTTCGATTTGGTCGTCGAAACCATGAACAACACCGGCAGAGATCTTTTGAGCTGTTACCGCGAAACGGCTTCCGGCGGGTTGGCAAAATATTATATGAAAAAGAAATAAGCAAATTCTCCAGATCCGCGTCCTCGCAGACCGCACGCGCGGCCTCTTTTTCGACGTAAATGATTTTTTCTTGACAACGCCGTCAATCTATGTTATATTATATTTAATAAACGAGATTGAATCTCAAAAAAATCGGAGGAAGAAAAATGACTGCGAAGAAAAATCCCTATGCGGGAACGAAAACGGAAAAGAACCTTTGGGAAGCGTTTGCAGGCGAAAGCGAAGCGAGAAATAAATATACCTATTTTGCCTCGGTCGCCAAAAAAGCCGGCTACGAGCAAATTGCCGAACTGTTTTTAAAAACCGCCGAAAACGAAAAGGAACACGCCAAGCTGTGGTTTAACGCGCTCGGTGAAATCGGAGACACTGCGGAAAATTTAGCCGCCGCAGCGGCAGGCGAAAATTATGAATGGACGGATATGTACGAACGTATGGCTCGGGAAGCCGAAGAGGAAGGCTTTACCGCCCTCGCCGAAAGATTCCGCGCCGTGGGGAAAATCGAAAAGGCTCACGAAGAGCGTTATCGCGCCCTTTTGAACAACGTCGAAACAAAAAACGTATTTGAAAAGAGCGGCGTATCCGTATGGGAATGCAGAAACTGCGGACACATCGTCGTCGGCGTTGCCGCTCCTCAGATCTGCCCCGTATGCGCGCACCCGCAGAGCTTTTTTGAAATCAGAAAGGAAAATTATTGATCGCCTACCGTCTCGTCTGTCGAGATACGAAACGGCGGAGCTTACGACCGTAAGCTCCGCCGTTTTTTTTCGGGGATGCGCGACCGCATGGGGCAGCCCGCTCGTTCCCGCCGACCTTCCTGATCCGAGCCGAAGAATTCATTGCTTTCATCGGTTCGGCAAAGGCGTTTTTTTTAAGCGGACAGGCAAACGGTCGCTCCTTTTTTAATCGAATCAAAAAAATCCGGAGTTCTTTTTTCGACGAAGATCTCCGGATTCTTTATGATTCATTTTTTATGGAACGCTATCCGTCGCAATACTTATCCGCGATGATATCGGCGCACCTGAGTCCGTCTGCGGCGGAGGAGGTGATTCCTCCCGCATAGCCCGCGCCCTCCCCTATCGGGTATAACCCCTTCGTCGACACGCTCTCATAATCCTCTCCGCGCGTGATCCTGACGGGCGAACTCGTCCTCGATTCCACTCCGGTTAAAAGGGCGGACGGGTCGTCAAATCCCTTTAATCGCTTCGCCATATCCGGAAGCGATTCCTTCAGGGCGCGGGAGATCTCCTTCGGGAGAAGCCCGTTCAAATCGGAAAACGTCGTGCCCGCCGCATACGTAGGAAGAACGTTGCCGAAGCGGTCGCTCGCTCTCCCCTTTAAAAAATCGCCGACGAGCTGAACGGGAGCTTTATAGCCGCTTCCTCCCAACTCATAAGCTCTTCGTTCGAGCCTTCGCTGGTATTCTATACCCGACAGCGGATGGTCGCTGCCAAAATCCTCCCTTTTTACCTGCGCGACCAAAGCGGAATTGGCGTTGACGTTATCGCGGCGGTAAAGGCTCATGCCGTTGACGACTACGCCGCCCTCTTCGCTCGCCGCAGGAAGGACGTATCCGCCCGGACACATGCAAAAGGTAAAGGCGGCGCGAGAAGAAGCATGGGAAACCAGCTTATAATCCGCCGCAGGCAGACATTCGTAAGCCTCCCCATACTGTGAAAGACCGATATCCTTCTGCAAGTGCTCGATGCGCAGACCGACGGCGAACTCCTTCTGCTCGATCGGCACGCCTCGGCGATACAGCATTTCGAACGTGTCTCTCGCGCTGTGTCCGATTGCGAGGACGAGCTCGCTCGTTTCTATTTTTCGCCCGTCGGAGAGCACGGCGCACGTCGCCCTGCCGTCCTTCTCTTCGATATCGACGAGCTTCGTCTGAAAAAATACCTCGCCGCCGCCCGAAAGGATATAATCGCGCATATTTTTTACAATATCCGTCAGGCGATCGCTTCCGATATGCGGTTTGGAAAGATACATCATTTCTTTCGGCGCGCCAAATTCGCAGAAGGTTTCGATTACCCGTCTGTTATAAACGCCGTTCGTCTGCGTGTTGAGCTTGCCGTCGGAAAAAGTTCCCGCTCCTCCCTCGCCGAACTGAACGTTGCTTTCGGGGTCGAGAACGCGATCGGAAAAGAAACGCTGAATATCCTTTCGTCTTTCTTCCACGCTCTTGCCGCGCTCCACAAGAATCGGACGGATTCCCCGACGAACGAGCTGAATCGCACAGAAAAGCCCCGCAGGACCGCTCCCTACGACGACGACCTGCTTCGGCTCATGCGAAATTTTTTTATAAATCCTGTCAACCACAGGTTGCTTTTCCCGCGAAAATTCAACGGTATACACCCATTGAATATTGTCCTTTTTCCGCGCGTCGAGCGATTTTTTCAATATTCTGAAATAACCGACCTTACCGTGAAGTTCTTTTTCCGCGAGCTTCAAAAGCTCGCCCTCCTCCTGTCGGATACTCAGCTTTATATTGGAGAGCGTCCGTATCATATTTTTAAAATCCCCCTCGCTGCGGCGTAAGCGGAGGAAAACGCCCATTGCAGGTTATATCCGCCGCACTCGCCGTCGACGTTTAAGATTTCCCCGCAGAAATACAATCCCTTTCGCCTTTTGCTTTGAAGAAGATCGTCCGTCTCTGTTAAAGGAATTCCCCCTTTCGTCGCCTGCGCGTAATCGAAACCGAGCGTTCCCCTGTATTGCAGCCGAAAATCCTTTATCGCCGAAACGAACGCCTCCGCCGAAAAAGAAGAGGCGCGCTTTGCGACGCTTCGCCCGATCTGGTTGTTGAGAATACAGCCGAGGAGCTCCGTCTTTTCAATGTCTCTACGCCTTTGCATTTTATTTGCGATCGTTTGCCGCAATTTTTCTCTGTCCACGTCGGGAAGAAACTCGACGGATATCTCCGCCCGCTCTTGATCGGCGAGATAAGGAGAAAGGCAAAACGCCGCGTTGCCCGAAATACCGTATTCGGTAAAGAGGACGTCTCCGCGGCTTTGTCCTAAAATTCTGCCGTTTACCGACGCGGTGAGCCTCGCGTCGACGCGCAGTCCCCTCAACGTCTTGATAGGCTCCGTATCCGTCTTCATCTGGACGAGGGAAGGATAGAGCTTCGTCAGCGTATGACCGAAAGAACGGGCGAGCGAATAAGCGTTGCCGTCGCTGCCGAAATTCTTCTGCGCCTTTCCTCCCCCGCAAAGGACGACGGTATCGGCGAAAACCGTCTCGTTATCGCCGCCGATCGAAAAACAATTTTTATAAGAAAGCTCTTTCGCGAAAAAGCCGAGCTTTATTTCCACGCCGTTGAAAGCAAGATACCCCCGCAGAAGATCGACGACGGAGGAAGCCTGCCTCGACGCGGGATAGACTCTTCCCCTCTCGTCGCATTCGAATAATCCTCCCAGCTCCTCCAAAAAGGAAACCGTCGCCTTTTCGTCGAAAGCGGAGAGAATTTTTTCGGCCTTGTCGGGCGAATCGGTAAAATAATGCCCGATATTCATATTTCGATTGGTAATATTCCCCTGTCCGTTCCCCGTGGCGGACAGTTTTTTTCCCACGCGGTCGTTACGCTCGAGGACGACGACGTCCTTCGCTCCGTATTTGGCAAGGAACGCCGCGCACATCAATCCGGACGCGCCGCCTCCGATCACAGCGACGGAATAACGTTTCCTATCCGTTTCTTGCGTCGATATCATGTTTTCTCCTTACGCTCGTCCCGAAATACGACAACCTCCGTTTGATTGAACCGAAAAAAATCGGCTCCGAGCGCGTCTTGTTTATTCGTCCAACGAAACAGCATGAAGCCTGCAAGGCGCTTGTATGGCGCTCAGGTTATCGAAAGAATTGTTTTTTCGGCTGCCAATCGCCGCTTTTGAGACGCAGAGAATTTTGCCGACGCCGAATAAAACAGCGTCCGGAGCTTCGAAGCTCTCTTAAACAGACGCCGTTTCTTTCAGTCGCGGCTTTCCCGCCGTAATCATACCGTTTCGTTTCATGAAAAATTATAACATGCTTTTGCCCGAAATTCAACCGTTTATCGAATGATTTTTTGTGAAACGACAAAAAGGGACTTCTGTCCAAAAAATTGGACAAAAGTCCAAAAAAATGGACAGAAAAACGAAACCTACGGACGTTTGCCCCCTTGACAAATAAACGATATTGCGCTATCATATTAGTTAGATATGTTATTAGAATAGAGAGATAAAAAAGGCGGTTGCTGTGTAAAAAACAGTAAAAAACGAAATCAACCGATACCGTGGAAATCGATTTGCCGAAAGGCAAGTTGAAATATCGCTTTTGGGGAGGAATTCAAAATCGATAAACCGACTTTTACGCGCAATTCAACTTTTTCGCAAGTTTCCTCAAACTCAAACGGGAGAGTTCGGCGCAGACGAGGCGCCCATGATGATAATGCAAATAGGTGTTTTAGGGTCGTATTATGAGTAAATTACTGTTAAAATTCGGATGGAAAACTCTGTTTCGAAATTATGTCCGAATGATTTTAGGATTCCTTTTGGCGGCGGTTTCCTTCGCCATGGCGGGTATTTCCATCTTCGGGGAATCCTATGATCTTGCCTCCTGGGAAAAGAGATTGTTGACGCAAGGAATCGACGGGTATCGATATTTGGTAATCGGCATAAAAAATAATTATCTCGGCGGATGGAATATGCTTGAAGGAGAATACTTAGACTATGAGGCGTTCTGCGAGATCGACGGAGAGCTTCAAGCCATCGGCGGAGAATACGCAATGTATTCCGGCGCTTCAAGAAGTACCAACCCTATATCGTATTTAGCGCCGTATCGTCTTTCGGACTACGTCGGGTCGGGCGAAGAGGAAGCGAATCTCTTCGTCGAATATAACGACGAGCGGTTATTTGCGCCCACGATGGGTCCCGCTCGCGATCACGACGGTCTTTTGTCGGGAGAGCCGTCGATGACGAGCGAGGCGGCAAGTATTTATCTTGGCTTTTATCGCAAAATTTCAGTATTCAGCAGCGAGAAAGCGATCGAGGAGTTCGGATACACGCTAATCGGAAAGTTTCCGCAGGAGACCGACGAAGTCGCGATTCCGCAATGGCTCTATAACTGCTTCCTGTATTACGGCTATCACAATCAGGAAACCGATGAAATCGAATCGATTTCCTCTCCCGATGATATTATCGGCAAGACGATTTGGTTCGGTTCGGGAATGGGCGAGGCGAAAATCGTCGGCGTCATTGAGATGGACTACGAGGCGGAAGGAATAGAAGACGACATGGTCTCGAATGGCAACGGACAATTCGTCATGATGGAGAAGCTTTTCGCTTCTCCTCTGTTTGGGGTTGCAATCAGCCGCGCGGCGCTCGATCTTTACCGGGATAAAACGGTAAAGGAAGGCTATGTGGATTCCTTTGTGGTATCCTGCGATTCCGAATACATAGAGCAGTACGCCGATCTCGTGCTTCGTTGGAAAAAGACCGGAAGCTTATCTTCCGTCTTTTTCGGAGACGACGGTTATTTTGGAGACGGAACCCGGAATCTTCATATCGATTACTTTCAGGGGTGGTTCGACCTTCAGAATTTACAGAACGGTATTTCCCATATTTACCGAAATTACATCCGGATATTTAATAAATTCATCCCTATTCTGTGCGTTTTTTCCGTCTTGTTCTTCGCTTATCTGATTACGGGTACGGTGTTCAGACGGCAGCGACAGATCGGAATTCTGCAAGCGATGGGCGCAAAGAAAAAGGATATCGCCCTTTCCCTATGGCTTCCTTTCCTGTTCTACACATTGGGAGCGATTCTTTTCTCGCTGATTTTACAATTCGTCTATCTGAATTTTTTAAATCGAATGATCGTAACGATCGTTTTACCTTCTATCGGTTTTTTCTCTGTCGTCGAGGAAATCACATTCTTTTCCATGACGCCCGCTTCCGTGCTGTTCACGATCTGCGTGCCGATTGTCGCAATCTGTTTCATCATATTTGTCGTCCTTGCGATTTTTGGACGGAACGAAATCATAGAGAATATTCGCGGAAAAGAAAGGAAAAAGAAAAAATCCGAAAAAGAAACGAGCGCGAAGCAAAAAACGGGTGAAAAAAAGAAACCGCCCACGACCGAAAGGACAGAAAACGCAAGCTTAAAACGAGAGGAATCGAAGAGGCGAACCGCGTCTAAAAAATTGAGGAAGACCGGACTCCGATTGCAGTCGATTTTTAAGGTGGGATTTCACGGGCTGCTTTCTTCTTCGTGGCGGTTGCTTTTGACGGCGTCCCTCTCCGCCGTTGCTTTGGGATTTTTCGGAATGTCCGTTTCCGCGACGGCGTTTGATGCAAACCGTGCGAGAGAGGATGCGGTATTTACGCAAGAACCCGTCGTCGGAGCGTCGAGATTTTTGCGGGAAGAAGACTTCCTTGTTTTGGAAACGCATTCGAGCGGAAAGCCCGCGCGCTTTTTAGAGGGCTCGTTGGCGACGCAGGAATGGACGTATTTTTGGGGCGACAACACAATATGGACGGAAGAACTTAGGGAAGTCGTCTCTTCGCCGAACGGTCTGCTCTCCGCAGACGAGGCGTTCTTGAAGAGCTACGCCATGTCGCTCGTGGGAAGGCTTCCCGCGGCAAGGGACGAGGTCGCGATTTCCACCTGTCAGCTGAATGCATTTTTGGCGTTCGGGTATTACGATCATATTTCCTGTCCCGTACGGCTCGACGAGAACGGCTATTTCATACAGGATTCCGCCTATAAGAGAGACGTCGCTTCGGCGGAGGATCTGATTGCGGGAGAGCTTCGGGTGAAGCTCGCTCTCCCCGACGGGACGGAAATCGCGGCGAAAATCGTCGGCGTGGTGGATTACGGCGTTTGCGCGCACACGCATGAGGAGGCCTCCGCGCAGCCCGACCGATACGATAAGCTCTTCGTCTCCGAGGAGTTTTTGGCGGAATATTGCGCGCAGTCCTGCGGAAAAGGCTATGTCGCAAGATATGCCGTTTTCCCCGACATGACAACCGCGAGCGCACGGCATAAGCTGTTTTCGTACGTAAACGACAACGAAGAATATGCTTTCGTCTCTTCCGAATTGAACCTATTGGAGAGTCACATCGATCTTCTGGCAAATTATCAGAAAATATTCGCATGGCTTGCAGCGGTCTTCACGATATTTTCAGCCATGCTGATTTGGTATTTTATCTCCTTCTCCATGGAGAAAAAGAAGATTGAAATCGCTATTTTTCGCGCGCTCGGCGCGACAAGGCGGGACTGCGCCTTGATGTTCGTCGCTGAAAGCGTTCTGCTCGCGATTCTTCAAAGTATCGCGGGAATCATAGCGGGCTTTGCGCTGTCGGGAATATTCAACGAAACGTTAAAGAGCGGCTTAGGCTTTTCCGTATCGTTCATCGTATTCTCCCCCGTCGCGGCAGCGGCGGTCTTGTTCGTCGGTATCGCGGTATCCCTTCTTTCGGCAATCGTTCCGATTTACCGAACGACGAAAAAATCTCCTGCGGACGCCATTCGAAAAAATCAGGAATAGAAA
>CAYWKM010000026.1:2672-4186 GCA_964459165.1 uncultured Clostridia bacterium | reverse complement strand
CCTCAACCCAATAATTCGTATAACGTCCGATAAACCTCGCCGCTCGCGCAAGGAAGATCCGGCTCTACATATTTTCCCTTAGACGAATCGATTCTCGTCCATTTTTTCGTAGAGATTTGCATATAAATCCCCGTGTTTTTCAGACAAAAAACAGCGACGTCGCCGTACCCGTCCGTCGCGTTTGCGGGAAATTCGCCGACGACCTTCCCCAATCCGTTATCCTGAATCAGCTCGGCAAACAGCATGGCGGAGGAAAAGGAATTGTGATCGGTAAGCACGTAAACGTCGCCCGTAAAAGCGAGGTCGTCGTACCGATCGTTTTTCATGACTCCTTTATAAGTATAAGTAAGGAAGCCAAGCCTCATCGCAAAGCCGCTGTCGTAGTAGGTATCGACGGGAAGATAACGGATCAATTCGTTGGCGACCATACTGTTTCCGCCGCCGTTCCCGCGAACGTCGACGGCGACCGCAGAGATATTCTTCTCCTTTACCTGCGTGAACATTTGCTTTACCGTATCGATATATTCTTGATTGTACGTACAACTCGTAAGAGACAAAACGGCGAGACTCTTTTCTTCGTCTATCGTAAAGGAGACGAAAGAGGTATCGATAACGACGTTTTCATCCGTTCCGGCATATTCGTTATAAAGGGACAGATACTCGCTGTAAGGAACAAAGTCCTCCTTCGAGCAAATGTCCGTGACTTGTTCGCCTTCGGCGTTTTCCCACACGTAAACGACGGGAAAAGAAATTCCATAAAAATCCAGCGAGCTGAGCGACCCCGCGTCGACGCTGATCCACTCCTTCGCCTCATAAGAATAATAGGGCTCCGCAATCTCATTGATTTCTTCATCCATGCCGTTGACGGAAACCAAAGAGTAACCCTGCGCCGCGCGAATCGCCCCGTACTTTACGTACTTATCGTCGGGATAGTCGGTAAACGTCGTGGTGTGCGCGTCGTATATATCGTGAAGAACCAACTGAATTTCCCGACGTAAATCGTTGACGGTGATCGTTTCCATCCCTTTCAGATCGGCGACCGCCCGTTCGTATTTTTCTTCTATTTCCGGCGTGAGTCCGTCCTTGAATATCGGATGAACTTTTTTCACATGGCCCATCGCCTCATCCAAATCGCCTTTCGCCTGCTCGAAAGAAATCGCTTCGTCATAATTTAAAATCTTTCCGTTATAGCTTTTAAAAGACGCCGAATTCCAATAAGGAACGCAAAACGGAAAAAGCGAAGAAACCGCCGCGAGGACGACGATGAGAATAGGCAAAATAATTTTTGTAATTAACTTCGTCTTAAACTGTGCAAAGACGAGAATAAGCAGCAAAATCGATGCGAGCGAAAGCGCCGCGGGAAGCCACATAGGGCAATCGATGGCAAAAAGATCGAGGGGAATCACGACGAGCGAGCAGGTCAAAAAAAGACAAGCCGCCGTCAATAAAAGAGTTTTCTTTAAGGTCGTATGGTTTTTCATATCCTTCCTCGCTATGAAAATTATTTTATCATA
>CAYWKM010000026.1:0-2572 GCA_964459165.1 uncultured Clostridia bacterium | reverse complement strand
TATGAAAATTATTTTATCATAGATAAAGGAAAATGTCAAAAGATAAGGGAGCGCATTCCGCCAAGGAAGAGCGAAGAAAAGCCGCGCGTCTTTCATTTTTCGACGACAATAATTTGACTTTACCCCCTCGGCGTGCTATACTGTAACAAAAGATTTTGCAAAACAGACAGGTGTGTTTTTACTATGTTGACGTTAGATAAGGTTTACCGCGCTTCGCACGTATTGAAAGAAATTATCCGCGAAACGCCCCTAAGACCCGCCCCCAAGCTTTCCAAGAATTGCTCTATCTATTTAAAGCCCGAATGTCTGCAAGTGACGGGTTCCTTTAAGGTGAGGGGCGCTTACTTTAAAATATCGCAGCTTTCCGAGGAGGAAAAGGCGAAAGGCGTTATCGCCTGTTCCGCAGGAAATCATGCGCAGGGCGTTGCGCTTGCCGCCCAAAAGAGCGGAATCAAAGCGCTCATTTGTCTTCCGGACGGCGCGCCCATCTCGAAAGTAGAGGCGACAAAGAGCTATGGAGCGGATATCTGTCTGGTCCCCGGCGTTTACGACGACGCTTATGCGAAAGCGCTGCAGCTAAAGGACGAAAAGAGCTATACCTTTATCCACCCTTTCGACGACGAGGACGTAATTGCCGGTCAAGGCACCATAGGTCTTGAAATTCTCGACGATATGCCCGACGTGGACGCCATTTTCGTGCCCGTCGGCGGAGGCGGTCTCATCGCGGGCGTGGCTTTTGCGGTAAAGTCCCTGAATCCCGACATAAAGGTTTACGGCGTGCAATCGAGCGGCGCGCCCGGTATGTTTAACTCCATGAGAGACGGAAAAATCGAACGGTTGGAAAACGTATCGACGATCGCCGACGGAATCGCGGTGAAAGAGCCGGGCGCGCTCACTTTTGAGCTTTGCGAAAAATACGTCGACGGAATCGTCACCGTTTCCGACGACGAGGTTTCGGCCGCCATCCTCGCCATGATCGAAGATCAGAAGATGATCTCGGAGGGAGCGGGAGCGGTATCCCTCGCGGCGGCGATGTTCCGTAAAGTCCCCGAACTCGACGGCAAAAAAATATGCTGCTTGATTTCCGGAGGAAACATCGACGTGACCATTCTTTCCCGCGTCATTTCAAGAGGATTGCTGATGAGCGGAAGACAATGCAGGCTGAACATCGAGCTCATCGACAAACCCGGGCAGCTCGTCGCCGTTTCGGAGATCATTGCAAAATGCGGAGGAAACGTAACGGGCGTCAATCATGAAAGATCCAGCGAAGGCTCCGCCGTCAACGGGTGCTTCCTGCATATTACCATTGAGACGAGAGATTTCGAGCAGATCGAAGAAATCAAAAACACTCTGAAAGAAAAAGGCTTCCATTTGCTTTAAAGGCCTCTCGCTTTTTTCGAAAAATCCATTAAAAATATAAGGAGATCTTATCATGACAATCGTTCATACAAACGACGCCCCTGCGGCGATCGGACCTTATTCGCAGGCGATGAAAGGAAACGGATTCGTATTCACCTCCGGACAAATCGCCATCGACCCCGAAACCAACGCCGTCGAAGCCGAGGGAATCGAAGCGCAGACGCACCAAATTTGCAAAAATCTAAAAGCCGTCCTCGAAGAGGCGGGGTCTTCGTTGGAAAAAGCCGTAAAGACCGTTTGCTTCCTCGCCGATATGGCGGATTTTAACAAATTCAACGAGGTTTACGGACAGTATTTTACAGGCAAGCCCGCGAGAAGCTGCGTAGCCGTAAAAGCCCTGCCCAAAGGCGTATTGGCGGAAATCGAAGTGATCGCCGAGCTGTAAACGGCTCCCCCGTTTTTTAAAAAAAGGAATTTTCGGAATTCTCTTTTTAAGAGACAAGAACGCTCCTCCCGAAGGCAAAGTTCTAAAACAGGAAGGTAAAGTTCTAAACAAAAGATCTTGATTCCCCCTTTCAAATATGATATAATAAAGGCATAAATACAAGCAGGAGAAGATAACTATGGCTTTCAAAGAATTTTTATACGAGCTTCGAAAAGAAAATAATTTGACGCAAAAAGAAATCGCGGACCAATTAGGCGTAACCATCGATGCGGTGAGCAAATGGGAGACGGGCGAAACTTTTCCCGATACGGCTCAGCTTGTTCCTCTCGCCGATATCTTCGGAGTGACCGTGGACGAGCTTTTGCGCGGCGAACGAAGACCCGACAAGCAATTTTGGGTCGACGGCGACAAAGAGTCGCGGCCGTCGAACGAAAAACAATTCGATTACGCGGGTAAGATCAATGCAATCATCATGATCTGTTGTGTGATCGCGTATCTGTTGATGGGCTTTCTCGGAAGCTTATGGCATCCCGGTTGGATTGTTTTCCCCGTAGGAGCCTTGATTTGCGCCATTGTAGATCTTGTTTTCAGCATCCTGAATAAAAAGAACGACTAAACTCATTTTTTAAAGCAGTAAAAAACGTCCGATGTTTTTCGGACGTTTTGATTTTTACGGATTTTCCGCAATATCGGCGAATTCCGCATGAATATCATTTTTTAAATCGTACGGCGAAGTTTCCACTTGAAATCCTATCTTCCCCGCGCTAT
>CAYWKM010000025.1:9264-23840 GCA_964459165.1 uncultured Clostridia bacterium | reverse complement strand
TCCCATGGCTGTATCGGTACGGCACGGCAAAGGAAAGGCAAAATTTCCACGCAAGGGAAGTGTAAATAAGTAGAGTTATCAGTGAAACAGCTGTTTATAGCCGTAGAATTAGAGGCGGTAAGACTCGTAAAACAATACGGAATTAAGGACGGCAAGCCCGACGAAAAGTTTATAAAGGCGATTGAAAAAGCGGCAACCGCCAAGAAAATGACGGTTGCGGAATACAGAGAGTTAATTTTATTCCCGCACGGAAAGGAGCGAATCATACCCGCTTCACGCTGTTCGTAAAGAAATACCCCGAATTAGAGGGCAAGGTACAACCGCCCGTGAGGAATAATCAGTCTGCAATGATTACAAAAAATTTTATCAATAGAAGAAAATAATCGGGCAAGAATTTCCTGCCCGATTTTTAGCTATTATTCAAAACTCCCGTCTATACGTCACGCACGAAGCTTAATAATCGTGAGAGCAATCCCGACTACCGAAGCCAGTAAAGTAACCGAGAAAATAACGATTAACGTTATCCCTAAATCCATAGACCAAAAAGAGTCAAGAGGACGAGGGGCCGCCTTCACCATATTAATGGTAAAGCATATCGCCACCGTTACCACAACAAGGCTCACTACACAAATCAATATAGATAATATAAGTAAGACAATTAGCCAATTCTTCGTCGTTGATGTTACAGCCTTTTTACCTGTATCTTTCATATTTCCCGTCTTCTTGTCTTGATATTGTGAACGTTAAATCTGTTTGCTGAACATAGTCAAATTTAACATTTTTGTAATACCTGCTGAAAACAATTCGCCAACGTAGTGCGTCCCATCTAATGCGAAACAACACGGCTTTACGCCTCTTTCAATCGTTTGCGGAAAAATTCCCTATGGGAGCTACGGGAAACGGCTCCTTCTCTTATCAATAATTCTTAATTTTAACGCTCTTCACGACGATGGGTTCCTTGGGAACCGAATAGGAAACGTAATGCTTATCGGCGTAAGCGTCTTTCGTATCGACCCATACCTTATTATACGTTTCAGTAAGGGAATAATCCTCATCCTGCGCGTTAATATAGTCGGTAATGGCGTTAGAGAGGGTATCGAGCTGCTCTTCGTCGAGAAGCTCGCCGAAGACGCAATATTTTGCGTCGTTTACGGTCTGCGTCGACCCCGTGAAGATGTAAAATTCGCTCGTAGCGCTATTATATTTATAATCCTTGATGGCGGTTTTATCCTTGGACGAGCTGAGCTGCGTCTTCACCTTCGTCGTACAGGTGGAAATATCGTTGTAATACATGACCAAAGAGCCGTACTTATGCGAAAGCCCGTTATTTTCCACCGAGAACCCGTTATTGACAAATTCGCCGTACAGCGTGTAAGTCCCCGCCTGCGAAGTCGCGTCGAACACGGTCTGCGTAAAGGAATCGTATGCGGACACGGTAGCGTAATAGTCCTTATATTCGAGTCCGCCCATGCCGTTGCCGGTATCGTCCGCATTATATTCGTATACGCCGGTATAGATCATGCTGTTCGCGTAATGATGGACGCAAAGTCCGTCGTAATAGCCGTTTTCCGCAAGCTCGAGAAAATGTTGCACGGTCGCGGGATACATCTTTCTGTAAAGCTTGTAATCGAGCTCGTAATCTGTATTTTGAAATTCGACGGTGATCTTTACCGTAGGATGCGCGGTACTGCATCCCGCCGTCATGACGACGGAAGAAGCCGCTATCACGCCGGCAAAAACCGCGCCGACGATACGAATCGCCCTTTTATTAGAAGAAAGTTTCATTACAAATCTCCGAAAATTCAAATAAAAATATATCATTATTTTACTTGTAATTTTAATTTCCGTCAAGCACTTTTCATATCGGAAGAAAAAATTATTTGTGAAAGATAAATGAAAGCGTTTTTTTCTTCCTTTTTGTACCGAAAGGTCGCAATGGAAAAGAAAAAACGCGCGGTTCCTTCGGGACCGCGCGCCTTGTTTTTGTTCTTTTGCGAAGTCGTATCGAACGCGAGAGGAGAATTTTTATCCTCTGTCGCTCTCCCGCAGCTTCGCCGCGTCTGAATTGCAATTCAAACGAAAGGTCTGAAATCCTATCGTCCGATAAAATTATTCGTATTCGACGACGTTCACCCAACGGGAAAGGAGACCTTTCTCTTCGGGCTTCGCCTTTAAGCTCTGCGTAGCCGCAACGATGGGCATCAGCCGCTGAACGTACTGCTTCGCCGTGTCCGTCTTCTTGCAGAAGAGCGCGAGATACTTATCGGCGAGATCGGATCTTCCCTCCAAATTGAAGGTGAGGAACGTCCTCGCCGCGTCGAGGCTGGCGTTGCCCTGCGTCGCGTGAGACCAGTCGATGACGAACGCCTTTCCCTCGGGCGTAATGATGATGTTCCCGGGCGTGAAGTCGCCGTGGCAAAGCTTTAAGTGCTTGGGAATGGAATCGAGGCGGACGTGCAATTCATAGCGAGTGGTGGCGTCGTATGAAGTCTGAGAAATTTTAGCCTGCATCTTGTCCTTCAATCGAGGGAGCAAAGGAACCTTTTTGCTTTGAACCTCCACCTGAAGATCCACGAACATATTCAGATAAAGATCGACCTTTTCGGGATTTTCATCCATGAGCTGCTGCAAGGTTTTTCCCTTTACATAGTCCATCTTGATGCACCATTTTCCCTCTTCGACGGTTACCGCCTGAACCTTAGGCACGTTGAGATCGGTCTGTTCGACTCTCGCCTGATTCAAGGCCTCGTTCAAAACGTCGTACTTGGGATACATTTCGTTAAATTCCTTAACGACGAGCTTCCCCTGCAAAGAGACTGTTTTGTTTGGCGTCTGATACAATATTGTTTTTTTTGCTGCCGGCATAATGATTTCCTCCTCATTTTACTATATATGCTGTTCACTGCAAATACGGCCGTCCGATAAGAAATTCCCTATCGGACAAGAACCGAATTTTTCATAAAATTACTTTTCTTCGGGCGTGAAGCCGGAATTTCTGATATACATCTCTCTGATTTCGGAAATCAACGGATAGCGGGGATTTGCGCCGGTACACTGATCGTCGAACGCTTTTTCGCTCATTTCGTCGAGCGTCTCCCAGAAATACTTTTCGTCCACTCCGTAATCCTTGATCGTCTTCTTAATGCCCACCTTCGCTTTGAGATCTTCGATGGCGGCGCAGAGATTTTCTACTTTATCCTCTTCGGTAAAGCCGCCCAAGCCGAGGAAATCCGCCACTTCGGCATATCTCGCTCTCGCGTGAGGATAGCCGTACTGAGAGAAGGTACCCATTTTGGCGGGAACTTCCGCGCTGTTATAACGGATGACGTCGGTGATGAGAAGAGCGTTTGCGATTCCGTGAGGAATATGATGGAACGCTCCCATCTTATGAGCCATGGAATGACATACGCCCAAGAATGCGTTTGCGAACGCAATTCCCGCCATCGTAGCGGCGTCCGCCATCCCTTCTCTCGCTTCGGGATCGTTCTGTCCGTTCGTGTAGGCGCGTTCAAGATACTTGAAGATCAGCTTCATGGCGACGAGCGCCTCGCCGTCCGTATAAGGAGTAGCCATGATGGAAGCGTAAGCTTCGAGGCAGTGGGTGAGCGCGTCGATACCGGACGCGGCGGTAAGCCCTTTGGGCTGCGTCATCATGAAATCGGTATCGATGATCGCCATATCGGGGAGAAGCTCGTAGTCCGCCAAAGGATACTTATTGCCTGTGAGCTTATCGGAAATGACGGCGAAAGGCGTGACTTCGGAGCCTGTGCCGGAAGAGGTGGGAACGGCGATAAAATACGCCTTTTCTCCCATATGAGGGAAGGTATAAATTCTCTTTCTGATATCCATGAAGCGCATCGCCATATCGTAAAAATCCACTTCGGGATGTTCATAGAGCACCCACATGATCTTGCCCGCGTCCATGGCCGAGCCGCCGCCGAGCGCGATGATTACGTCGGGCTTAAAGTCGGACATCAGCTTTGCGCCCGCCTTGGCGGAATCGAGCGAAGGATCGGGTTCCACGTCGGAGAAAATCGTATAAACGATTCCCAGCTGATCGAGTTTATCGGTAATGGGCTTCGTACGGTTCGTCTGCGCGAGGAACTTATCGGTTACGATGAAAGCTCTCTTTTTATTCATGACGGAGCCGAGCTCGTCGAGCGCGACGGGCAGGCAGCCTCTCTTATGGTAAATTTTTTCGGGCGTTCTGAGCCAAAGCATATTTTCCTTCCTTTCCGCTACGGATTTGATGTTGATAAGATTCTTGATCCCTACGTTTTCGGAAACGGAGTTGCCTCCCCACGTTCCGCAACCGAGCGTCAAAGAGGGCGTCAGCATAAAGTTATAAATATCGCCGATACCGCCCTGAGAGGAAGGCGTATTGACGAGCATACGGCAGGTCTTCATGGAAGCTTCCCACTTCTCCAGCTTCTCAAACTCGGTGAGCTGATTGATATAGATCGCGGAAGTATGTCCCATACCGCCGTCGGCGATAAGCTGCATCGCTTTGGATACGGCGTCGTCAAAATCGCTTGCGCGATACATCGCGAGAACGGGCGAAAGCTTTTCGTGCGCGAACGCTTCGTCGAGGTGAACGTTTTCCACCTCGCCGATGAGAATCTTCGTGGATTCGGGCACCTCGAAACCGCAGATCCGCGCGATCTTCGGAGCGCGCTGCCCCACGATCTTGGCGTTTAACCCGCCGTTGATGATAATCGTGTTTCTCGCCTTGTCCTTTTCTTCCTCGTTAAGGAAGTAGCAGCCGCGGTAAGAAAACTCTTTCTTGACCTCTTCATAAACCTTATCGAGGACGATGACGGACTGTTCGGAAGCGCAGATCATACCGTTGTCGAAGGTTTTGGAATGAATGATCGAGTTGACGGCGAGGCGAATATCCGCCGTGTCGTCGATGATGGCGGGCGTGTTGCCTGCGCCTACGCCGAGAGCGGGCTTCCCGGAAGAATACGCGCTCTTCACCATGCCGGGACCGCCGGTGGCGAGAATGACGTCCGCTTCCTTCATGATCATGTTGGTCAATTCCAACGAGGGAATATCGATCCAGCCGATAATTCCTTCGGGCGCGCCGGCCTTTACCGCCGCGTCGAGAACGACCTTCGCCGCAGCGATCGTGCTCTTCTTCGCTCTGGGGTGAGGACTGATGATGATGCCGTTGCGCGTCTTTAAGCAGACGAGCGTCTTGAAAATAGCCGTAGAGGTGGGATTCGTCGTAGGGATGACCGCGGCGACGAGACCGATCGGCTCCGCGATTTTCTTGAAGCCGTACTCGGCGTTTTCTTCGAGCACGCCGCAGGTCCTTTCATTTTTATATTTATTATAAATATATTCGGAAGCATAATGGTTTTTGATCACCTTGTCTTCTACGATGCCCATGCCGGTCTCTTCCACCGCCATTTTAGCCAGAGGAATTCTCTGGTTATTTGCCGCAAGAGCCGCCGCGCGGAAAATTGCGTCTACCTGCTCCTGCGTGTAGGCGGCAAAAATTTCCTGAGCTCTTCTTACTTCGCCGATCTTTTCCGCCAAGGCTTCGACGGAATCAACAAGTTTTGTTTCCATAGTTGTGAGTAACCTCCTAAATACGTTCCCTTTTTATAATACGATAAATCAATATCGATATATATCTTCATTATCTTAGCAGATCGTCTTCGAAAAGTCAAGCTCTTTGAGTCGAATTTCCGCAGGAATACGATAAATTTCAAGAAAACCGCATGAAAACGTTTGAAAAGTCGTGAAAAGGCGGCTATAATGGTGTTTATAATTTATAATAAAGCGGATTTTCACGGATTTCGCGGAGAAATCCCGATGGATGTCAACAGACGCCGCAGTAAAAACAAGGAGAATATCAAATATGACGTTAGAAGAATTAAAAAAGGCAAAGATCGTCGCCATGAAAGAGAAAAACGCGGACGCGGTAATCGCTTACAATGCAGTCGTCTCCAAGCTCATGCTGATGAAGACGGACGCAAACCACGGACCCGAAATTACCGAAGCGGACGTCGTTTCCGCTTGCCGTAAAACGGAGAGCGAGCTCATCGAGGAGAGAGAGAATTTTGAACGGGCGGGAAGAACCGAGACGGTCGCTTCGCTCGAAAGGCAAATCGCAACCGTGAAGCAATACATTCCGGAAATGCTCTCCAAAGAGAAGATCAAAGAGATCATCTCGGGGCTCGAGGACAAATCGACGCCCGCCGTCATGAAATATTTCAAAGCAAACTATGCGGGGAAATGCGACATGAAAGTCGTCAACGAGACGCTCCGCGGACTCTGATCCTTTTTTCATGAATACATTTTTTCATCGTTATTATATCATACGAATCCCGTAAAATCAACAGGAATTCGTAAATTTTTTATCTTTTTTCCGCCGAGGCGGGCGCTTTGATTGTCGCGCCCGAAAGCTCTTCTCCGTAATAATAGAGGGTGTCTTCGGCAAAAACGATTTTCTTTAAGGAAACGCAGGGGAGAAAAGCTCCTCTCTCGTACGTCTGAATCCCGACGCAAAAAGTCAAACTCTCCACGCTCCCGCAGCCGTCGAAGATATCCCGTCCGATTCCCGGCACGAGGGCGGAGGTAAAGACGATTTCCTTCAAACTTTCGGGAATATTGCCAGAAAAGCAGTCGGAGACGCTCGCGCCCGTATAGGGCATGGACAGAGACGCGAGCTTTTGCGCGTTGCGAAGGCTTCCCTCTTTTAAATAATACGTCTGCTCGGGACAGGAGAGCGAATCGATCCACGGAAAAGCATAGTAAAGGAAGGCGTAATTTTTCGTCCATACGCCGTATTCGTCCGTTTTATAATCCCCCGTATCGGAGAACGCAATCTCCTGCGCGCCGGAAAATTTTTCCACGAGGGCGAGAACGTCTTCGTCGAGCGTATCGGAGACGACGACTTTGAGATAAGACGAGAGCTCCGCCGCTTCGTATTCGCCGGAAGGGACAAAAATTTTGCATGCGCCGCCGTCGATAAAGCATACGTCCTCGTACCGCTGAGACATGACATAATTTACAAAATCGCGTTCGAGATCCTCCGACTGAAAACACAGGCGGTTGGTGATATCGAGCATATTGATCTGCTTCACGTCCTCTTCAAGGCTCCGATCGTACCCGGCGAGAATCCCGCTCCCGTAAGAGCAGGAGACTTCGACTACGCAGGAGAACTCGTTATAAACATATCCGCCCGATAGGGAGAGCTCCTCGTACGCGACCTTTGCCGCCGTTCCCTCCTCCGGAAAAAACACGGTATAAAATCCGGACGAAGGACGAAACTCCTCCGAGGAGTTGACGGCTTCTTCCACGGAAAGAGAGGCGAACGCAGAGACGACGGCTTCCTCTACCGTCGAATCCGATTCCTCTGCGGACGTTTCGTTCGGGAGATCGGAGGACTCTCCTTCCTTCTTCTTTTGTATAAAATTCAGAATCGCCGAGACGCACAGGACGACGGCGACGACGACGGCGGCTGCGACGACGACGATTTCGGCGACGGACACGCTCCTTTTCGCCTTTTCCGTTTTCTTCTTTTTCATAAGACGGGAGCGGTCACTTTACGCCGTATTCTCTTTGATAGGCTTTCATCGCTTCGAGATATTCTCTCCCGCCGACGACGCCCTGCTCGATGGCTTCGACGATATCCGCCATCGTGACGATGGAATACACCTTTACGCCAAATTCCTTATATGCTTCCTGAACGGCGGAAAGGGAGCTTTCGAGTCCCCGCTCCATTCTGTCCACGGAGACGATCATGGCGACGACTTCCGCCTTCGCCTGCGAAGCGATCTTGGGAAGAATCTCTCGGAGCGCTTTTCCCGAAGTCATCACGTCCTCGACGATAACGACTTTTTCGCCGTCGGTCAGTTGCTTGCCCACGAAGAGTCCGCCCTCGCCGTGATCCTTCGCTTCCTTGCGGTCAAAGCAGTAATTGACGTCCATTCCGTAATTTCTGCTGAGCGCGACGGCGGTCGTCACCGCCAAGGGAATGCCCTTATAGGCGGGACCTACCAGCGTTTCCGCCCGCACGCCGTTTTCTTTGATGCAAGCGGCGTAATAATCGCCGAGCTTCGAGAGCTGACTGCCCGTCCTATAATTGCCCGCATTGATAAAGTAAGGAGCCTTTCGTCCGCTTTTCAGCGTAAATTCTCCGAAGCGGAGCACGTCGTTTTCCGCCATAAATTGAATAAATTGCTGCTTATAAGTAAGCGACATAAAATAAAACCTCCTAAGGGTTGAGTTCCAGCGTATCGACGACGTCGTTCACGCTCGCTATATGATGTTTGTCCAGCCAATCGTTCATCTCTCTTATCATGCGAGGCATGGCGGTCGTTTCGGTAAAGTTAGCCGTGCCGACCTGAACCGCCCTTGCGCCCGCCGCCATAAATTCGAGGGCGTCCGTTCCCGACATGATACCGCCCAGTCCGACGACGGGGATTTCGACCGCGTGAGCGGCCTCGTAAACCATTCTCAGCGCGATGGGCTTAATCCCCGCGCCCGAAACGCCGCCCGTGTTGTTTTTCAGGACGGGTCTTCTCCTTTCAAGGTCGATCGCCATACCCGTAAACGTGTTGACGAGCGAGAGCGCGTCCGCGCCTCCCTCTTCCGCCGCTCGCGCGTTAGCGGGAATACTCTCCACGTTGGGCGAAAGCTTGACGAGAAGGGGCGTTTTCGTAAGTCCTTGCTTCGCGATCCGCGCGACCTCCTTGATGGATTCCGGACGAATCCCCAAAGCCATGCCGCCCGCGCGGACGTTGGGGCAGGAGATGTTCAATTCCACCATATCGACGAGTCCGTTCAGACGGCTGCATATCGCCCCGTAATCTTCTAACGTTCTGCCCGCCACGTTGGCGATCACCGCGACGTTTTTACTTTTCAGCCATTCGAGATCGTATTTTATAAAATGTTCGACTCCGGGATTTTGCAGTCCGACGGCGTTTAGAATCACGCCGTAAGATTCCGCGATGCGCGGAACGGGATTGCCGAGCCGCTCTTCGAGCGTGAGCCCTTTTGTGGAAACGCCGCCGAGGAGAGAAATATCGTAAATTTCGTCAAATTCCCTGCCGAAGCCGAACGTGCCGGACGCAGCGATGAAGGGGTTCTTGAAGGATACCCCGCAGATGTTTACGGATAAATCGGCCATTACAAAACCACCTCCCCGATTTCAAACACCGGTCCGTCCTTGCACACGCGCGCCTTTCTACCGTCCGTCTTATCGCAAACGCAGACGAGGCACGCGCCCACGCCGCAGCCCATTCTCTCTTCGAGAGAGACGTAACAGGGAATCCCTTTCCCCGCGACGGCCTCCTTCAACGCTCTCAGCATGGGAACGGGACCGCAAGCGAAGACGACGTCCGGCTTCGCCCTCTCATAATCGTCCGTAAACGCCTGAACGGCGTTTTTACGAAGCCCGTTGCTTCCGTCGTCGGTGACGACGGTATAGCTTTTACTCTTTGCGATCTCCTCTTCCATGCACACGCACGCGCCGTTGCGGAACCCCATATAGGCGTACACTTCCTTTTTGTCGCAATATTCTTCGATACAGGAAATCATGGGGAAAACGCCCGCTCCCCCGCCGACGACGGCGATGCGCTTCTCCTCCTCCCTCGCGTAAAAGCCGTTTCCCAACGGGAGAAGGACGGAGAGCTCGTCTCCTTTTTTCGCCCGAGCGAGCGTCTTGGTGCCGTCTCCTTTGATCTGAAAACAAACGGTAATCGTGCTTCCCTCCGCCTTGCAGACGGCGATCGGGCGGCGAAGAAGATGCATTCTCTCCCCGACGGAAACGTTGAGAAATTGTCCGCATCTGACCTTCACGTCCTCGCCGACGTCGAAGGAGAGGAGGCGGACGTTATCCGCGATCGGCCTGCACTCCGTCACGGTAGCCGTATATTCTTTCATAATCTCTTTCTCCGTAAAAAATTTTATCTGCCTATCCTGCCGATCGCGGAGGAGAGATCCTTTTGCATGGCGACGGCGGCTTCCCGCGCGGCGGAAAAATACGTTCCGCCCCGCTTCTTATAGGCGCATATGATCCCGCGAGAGTTATTGACGATCCCTCCGAGTCCTCTTCCGTCAAAGCAACGCTTGATCATCTTTGCGCTTCCGCCCTGCGCGCCGTATCCGGGAATGAGAAAAAACGTATGAGCCATTTCTCTGCGGAGAATTTCCGCCTCTTCCGGATAAGTCGCGCCCACGACCGCGCCGACGTCGGAATAACCGTATCTTCCGACGCTGTCCTTTCCCCAATTGGACACGAGTTCGCCCATATATTCATAGATCATTCTTCCGTTTTTGAGCATAACGTTCTGAAACTCTCCGCTCGAAGGATTGGAGGTCTTTACGAGCACGAAAATTCCTTTATCGTTCGCCTTGCACTCGTCTGCGAACGGCTTGATCCCGTCCGTTCCGAGATAACCGTTGACCGTGAGATAATCCGCGGAATAAGCGCGCTTTTTTATCTCTCCGACGCTCGTTTCCCCGAGGTAAGCCTTCGCGTAATATTTCGCCGTATTGCCGATATCGTTTCTCTTGGCGTCGGCGATGACGACGAGTCCCTTTTCCCTTGCGTAATCGATCGTATCGGCGAAACAACGAAGCCCCGCGTCGCCGTATATTTCATAGCAGGCGATCTGCAATTTTACGGAGGGAACGACGTCGTATACGCTGTCGATGACGTTCTTGTTAAACTCAAGGATCGCCTCGGAAGCCGTCCGGAAATCCTTTACCTCCGAAAGCAATTCTTCCGGCAGGTAATCGACCGCCGTGTCGAGTCCGACGCAGGCGGGGTTTTGCATAGCGATGATTTTTTCTATCAATTGATCCGTCATATTTATTTTTTCCTCCGTATTATGCACGGTATTTGATTTCGCCGTCAACGATGGTGTAAAGCGTTTTTCCGCTCACCTTATAGCCGTTGAAAGGCGTATTTTTCCCCTTGGAAACAAACTTTTTCACGTCTATGACGTATTCTTCGTCAAGGTCGGCGATCATGAGATCGGCGACGGCGTTTTCCTCGATTTCGCCCCCTTCCAGTCCGAGAATTTTAGCGGGATGATAGCTCATTTTTTCCGCGATCTCGGGAAGGGTGAGAACGCCCGTTTTATAGAGATAGGTGACGGCGAAAGCGAAGGAGGTTTCGATTCCGCTGATGCCGAAAGCCGCCTGCGAATATTCCACGTTTTTATCGTTCGCGTGGTGAGGCGCATGATCCGTGACGATGACGTCGATCGTGCCGTCCCGCAGCCCTTCGAGAATCGCTAAGCGATCCCTCTCCTCGCGAATGGGAGGATTCACCTTGGTGTTCTGATCGAATTCGCGGATGATATCGTCGTTGACCGCATAGTAATGCGGGCAAGTCTCCGCCGTGACGAGCGCGCCGTTCCTCTTGGCGTCGCGTATGATCCGGACGCCCGAATAGGTGGACACATGGCAAATATGGACGGGTACGCCGAGGCTTTGCGCAATGAGGATATTTCTCGCAATCATCACGTCCTCGGCGGCGCGGGGAATCCCTTTGAGTCCCGTCAGCGTGGAATTATACCCCTCGTTCACGCTGCCCCCGTCTACGAGATCCGTATCCTCGCAATGGCACAGGCATTTCATCCGGAAGCCGGAGGCGTATTCCATGGCGAGTCGCATGAGGCGCGAATTTTTTACGTCGCGCCCGTCGTCGGAGAGGGCGACGGCTCCCGCTTTTTTCATTTCGCCGATATCGGCGAGGCTCTCTCCCTTTTCCCCTTTGGTGATCGCGCCGATCGGATGCACC
This sequence comes from uncultured Clostridia bacterium, assembly GCA_964459165.1. Lineage (GTDB taxonomy): Bacteria > Bacillota > Clostridia > Christensenellales > Borkfalkiaceae > RGIG4074. The sequence goes on along the minus strand of CAYWKM010000025.1, from coordinate 12,076 downwards.
TTGCAGAGCCCGACCTCCTTCGCCCTCGTCTTAATATAGCTGACGACGACTTTATTGTCCGCTATGGGGGAAGTATTCGGCATACAGCAAACCTGCGTAAAACCGCCCTTTACGGCGGCTCTGCTTCCGCTCTCGATATCTTCCTTATATTCGTAGCCCGGTTCGCGGAAATGCACGTGCATATCGATGAGCCCGGGGAATACGTATTTCCCCTCCGCGTCGATCACCGTTTCGCCCTCCTCTTCAAAATTTTCTCCGATGGAGACGATCTTTTTCCCCTTTATGAGAATATCCTTCTTTTCCGTTCTGTTTCTGAATACGACAACGCCGTTTTTTATGATCATATTTCTCTCCCGTCAATTGATTTTATTTGCCCTCTGCGTGAGCAGAAAGAGGATCGCCATTCTCACCGCGACGCCGCTCAACACCTGATCGTCGATGAGCGAATTGCTTCCGTCGATTACCGAGCTGGTAAGTTCTACGCCCCTGTTGACCGGTCCCGGATGCATGACGACGGAGTCCTTTGCCGCGAGCGATAAGACGCGCTCGTTTACCCCGTAGAACTCGGCGTATTCGTTGAGAGAGGGAAAATTCCCCGCCTGCTGCCGTTCGAGCTGAATCCTCAGCCCCATGACGACGTTCGCCCCCTCGACGGCCTCCTCGCGCGAACGGCAAATTTTCGCCCCCAGCTTATCGATCTCTTTGGGAATCAGCGTTTCCGGCGCGTACATTCTGACCTCCGCCCCCAGCTTAGAAAATCCCACGAGGTCGCTCTTCGCCACGCGCGAATGTTTGATATCGCCGAGAATCGCCACCTTCAACCCCGCGATGCGCCCGAAATGCTCCTGCATCGTACACATATCGAGGAGGGCTTGCGTCGGATGCTCGTTCATGCCGTCGCCCCCGTTGACGACTCCCGCCTTTACGTGTTTGCTTAAAAAATGCGGCGCGCCCGCCATGGGGTGGCGCATGACGATAAAGTCGTTCCGCATCGCGTCGAGCGTCTTGCCCGTATCGACGAGCGTTTCCCCTTTCTTGACGGAAGAGGAATCCGCCGAGATGTTGATCGTCGTCGCGCCCAAATATTTCGAGGCGAGCTCGAAGCTGGTGCGCGTCCTCGTGCTGTTCTCATAGAAGAGAATCGTGACCGTTTTCCCTTGAAGATGCGGAAGCTTTTTGATTCCCTGCTTCAACAATTTTTTCATGTTGGCAGCCGTATCGAGGATCTCCGTTATTTCCTCTGCGGAGGTCTCGACGAGTCCCAACAAATCTTTGGATCGCAGCATTCTTCGCTCCTTATTCCTTATTCCTTTCGATCGAGAGCGAGTCTTCTCCCGCCCCCAATTCGGTAAAACATACTTCGATGTGCTCGTCCTTCGACGAAGGAACGTTTCTGCCCACATAGTCGGCTCGGAAGGGAAATTCTCTCCCTCCGCGATCGACGAGCTCCAACAGCTGAATGCTTTTGGGTCGTCCGAGCTCTTTGAAGATCGTCTCGATGGCGGCGCGTACGGTTCTGCCCGTATAGAGAACGTCGTCGCACAGGACGACGATTTTGTCCTCGACGGAGAAAGGAATTTTATTGACGGTCGCTTTCGGCACAAAAAAAGCGGAAACGAGGTCGTCGCGGTGCATACTGACGTCGATCCCCGCGCAGGGAATTTTCTTCCCTTCCCCGGCTTCAATCAACTTTTGCAACCGCTCGGCGACCACTTCTCCGCCTCGCTTAATTCCTATGAGAACCACGCCGTCAAACCCGCCGTTCCTCTCCGCGATTTCATTGGAGAGCCGGACGAGCGTACGGCGAATTCTGTCTTTGTCCATGATAACAGGCATGAATGACCTCCCGAAAAAAACGCCTTGCAAACGCCGTGCCGCGCAAGACGCAGAAAATCCATAGAATCCTATACGCACTTATCGATAAAGTCTTGTCGGCGTCGCGTCGCCGTCTTTACGATATTTCTATTATATCATGCTTTTCTTCTTTTGTAAAACGTTTTCTTCATTCTCCCGCAAAAAGAGAAAAACTGCCTTTTTCACTTATAATATTTTCGCGAGGCGAAAATCGAGCTTATCGCAGGAGGTCAGGCAGTATCCGATCCCGTTCAGTTCCGTATAGAGGGGAAAATACACGGGTCCGTGAATATGCCCGAAAACGACTTTGTCCACCTTGTTTTTTTCAAAGAGTTCGGTAAAGAGCGTGGGCTCCTTTTTCACCGCGAACGGAGGATAATGAATCATGGCGAAGAGAAGATCCCCGCTTTTCCGTATCTTTTCCGCCTCCTGAAAGGCGAGCGAAAAACGGAGAGCCTCCCTCTCGTACAGCTTCCGATCCCTGTCCGTATAATCCGCGCTGCCGGGACAAGTCCAGCCGCGAGATCCCGCGACGACGACGTTCCCGATTTTGACGCAATCGTTTTGCAGGAAGACGTAGGAAGAATCCGGCGCGCTTTTCCGAAGTCTGGTGATGCCGTTCCACCAATAATCGTGATTGCCGCGAATAAAGACTTTTTTCCCTTTCAGTTCCTTGAGAACGGAAAGGTCGAAGAGCGCGTCCTCCATCTTCATCGCCCAACTGATATCGCCGGCGACGAGCACGACGTCCTCCTCCGAGACGAGACTGTTCCAGCTCTCTTTGATCTTTTCGATGTGACCCTCCCAATGATCGCCGAAGACGTTCATCGGTTTGTTTGTTCTGCCCGACATATGTAAATCGCTGACTGCGTAGACGTTCATGGTAAAATTATACCATAAAAATTCTTATTTTAAAAGAAGATTTTCGCCTTTCTCCGCAATATTTTTCTTCGCCGTC
>CAYWKM010000025.1:0-9164 GCA_964459165.1 uncultured Clostridia bacterium | reverse complement strand
TTTTTCATTCGGATTCGGGCGGGCAATACCGACGCGCAGAATCCAAAGGCGGCGACAGAAGCGCGACGCGATTCGGAGGATTTCCCGTAAGGGCGACGGGACGGAGAACAAAGCGGCGGAGAGCTTTTTCGGACGATTCGAGGGGGAAACGTTCGACAAAGAAAAGCTCGGTCGGGTCCAAGCTTTTCTTGACAGACCGAACGCATATATACATACTACCGTGACAACGAGAGAATTTTCTCCCATAAAAAAAGGAAGGAGTCCCGCGCAATACGGAACTCGCTCCTTATTCTCATGGATTTAATTTTTTCTCAAGCTTTTGGGCGCGTCGGTCGACGTTCGCCCCTCTCTTCCTTTTTCTTGCTTATTCGCCCAAAAATTCTTTCAGCTCCGCCTCGCGGCTCTTCATCAGATCGTACCCGTGCCGATAGAATTCGTCGAGCTTTTCCTTATCGCTCTCGAATTTTTTCAGATTAAACTCGGGGCGTAGCAGGAAAACTTTCCCCTCTTTTACCTTTTCTTCGAGCCCGAGAAGCTGCTCGCGGTAACGCTCCGTCCTATGCATGAGACATTCGAGCGTCGCGGGGTACTTCTTGTACAAAAGCTTCAAAAGGGCGCGAAAGCGAGCGTAATTGGTAGGCTTGGTTTCCGCAGTCCTCGTGACGACGACGACGACCTTATCGCACTTTTCGAGCGCGTGCTCGTAGGGAATGGCGTCCACGACGCTCCCGTCGAGATAATGTTTTCCGTCGATCTCTACGGGTTTGCATAAAATGGGAATGGAACAAGTCGCCTTGATGATCTTTAAAAGCCGCTGTTCGTCTTGCTTTTCGTGAAAATAAACGGGTTTTCCCGTCTCGCAGCAGAGCGCGACGTATTCGTCCTCTACCTTACAATCGTAATAAGAAGGAAAATCGACGGGAAATTGATTATAGGAGTATTCGTAAACCATCTTGTCGAGATTGACGTATTTGCCCGTTCTTACGAGGTTTCCGAAGCTGATGTATTCGTTTCCCTTTCCGGGATCGATCAGCTTCATGGTGCGGTAATTGTCGTTGCTGAGATAATTGAACGCGCTTCCGCCGCCGGCGGACACGCCGACGACATAATCCCATTTTTCCCGTCTGTCTTTTAAAACCTCGAGCGCGCCCGTGGTGAACGCGCCGCGCTTTGCTCCCCCCTCGAGAACCAAACCGACTTTCATACCCATCCTCCGTAAAAAGCAACCGATCCCCTTCGACGTCTGTTTATTATACTATAAATATACGACATTGTCAAATCATAATCAACCGAAAAAAATATTTTTGTCATATTATTTTATGACACTATCATTATAGCAAATTCCCTCGTATTATGACAAGCGGAAAAAAAAGGAATCGCCGTTCTTCTCTTCGATTCAAAGAAAATAAGAGAAAAGCGCGCGGCGGAATTCGTCGAAACGCGCTTTTGCTTTTATCAGGATTCTTCCTTTCCTCCGCCGTCTGCTCCGTCGCCCCCGTTGCCGGAGTCGTCGGGAGCGTTCGCCCTTCTTCCCTTTCTGCGCGCGAGGACGAAGATTCCGACGCCCGCCGCCGCCAGGAGAAGACCTCCGCCCGCGCCGATCGCCGCCCAGACGCCGACAGGAAGCGCCGACGAATTTTTGTCGACGTAGAAAAATTCGCCGTTATACGTAAAGGACAGATAGGAACCGGAAACCGCGCTCTCCGCTTTTTTCACCGACGCGCCGTCCGCCGTATACACGGCGTACCGATCCGCGTCTTCTCCGACGTAAATTTTCAGCGTTGTTTCCCCGACGTCGATCTCTTCTCCGTCGAGGAAAAAGGCGATATGATAGTATTCGCCGTATCTTTCCGCGACGGCGGTCGTTCCCTCCTCGAAATATCCTTCGATAAAGACTTCTTCCGCCGCGCCGTTCGGGGAATCGGAGTCGAAAGAGACGGCGAGCGAGGTGCAGACCTCCTTATAAAAAGCGTAAACCTTTATGTTTTCGCCGTCGATTTTTTCAGGCTGTTCCCACGCGACGATATAGGAAGCCTTGTCGCCGTCGTAAACGTATGCGCCGTTGCGCTCCTGCGCATAGAGAAAAGCGGGAGGCTGCGCAATCTCCTCGCCGTAATAAAAGCGGCGGGAGGCGACGACTTCAAAGTTTTCCTTCAAAAGATTTCCGTCTTCGTCGTACAAATCCCCTTCGTCCTCGTTCCATTCCAAATAAATGACCGTATAGGTCTTTGCGCAATAGAGGTTCGCGAAAGAGAGGTATTCCTCGCGGTGAGCCGCAAAGCGGGAAGCGAACTCTTCGTCGTCCCCGTATTCGGCGCAATCGATCGACGCGTCGAAGCAGGCGGGAACGGGATAGCTGAGCAGGGCGTCTCCCCCGATCCAATCGTCGGAAGAGAAGCCGACGGAAAGATACGCCGAGAGCGTTCCTTGGGAGGCGAGCCGATCGGGCGTAAGATTTTTCGCCGCATTGTCGTAGCTCGCCCCGTAATTGACGTTCGCGATTCCGCCGAAGTCGCCGACGAAGAAGTTATCCCTCACTTTCCCGCCGAAAGAATTGAGCGACGGGTCGTAAGAAGAAGTCGCTCCCGCAACGCCGCCGATATGAAGCGCGTCTCCGATGACGACGACGTTTGAATAACAGCCGACGAGCGAGCCGTCGAGGTAGCCGGCGATTCCGCCCACATAATCCGCTCCGTTTAAGACGCAGCTTGAAACGCTGTAAGAAATATCGACGCCGTAACCGACGATTCCGCCCACGTAATTCCCCGCGGACAAGCCGTCCGCCTCCACGCTGCCCGCAGAGAGACAATTTGCGATCGCGCCGCCTCCCTGATAGGCGCAGACGCCGCCCGCGTAGCTTCCGGCAGTCGCCTTGACGTCGCCGACGCCGATACATCCGCGAATCGATAACCCGTCGGCGAAAGCGAAGCCGACGACGCCGCCCGCGTAAGTTTCGCAAGAGACGTTCCCTTCGTTGACGCAGTAGACGACGACGGCAACGCCGCTATCCTTTTCCTCGGAGAAATCGCTCCCCGCGTCGCTGAAATAGGAAGAGATAAATTCCTCGTAATCCATTCCGCCGAAATAAGCGTCCAGCCCCGTGGAGGCGGAGCTCTCCTGTAAAACGCCGAAATAGCCGACGATTCCGCCCGCGTAAGCGGATCCTCGAACCTCTCCCCTGTTTTCGGAATAATAGATTTCTCCGGAGGAAAAGCCGCACACGCCCCCGACGTAAACGCCCGTATTGTCGTAGCCGACGCGCCCTTCGTTGACGCAATCGGTGATTCTGCCCGTATTATAGCCGACGACGCCGCCCGTATTGACGACGTTATCGGAGGAAGAGAAAGAGGTTACGTTTACGTCTCCCCGCGAGACGCAGGAGATCGTCTTCCCCGAAGAGAAGCCGGCGATTCCGCCCGCGTTGAGCTTCCCCCTCACGCTCCCTTCAAAGACGCACTTTTCGAGCGTGCCGTAGGTATAAACGTCGGCGGAGTCGGCGATCGCGTCTCCTTCCTCCGTGAGCCCCTTGCCGTTATAGCCGACGATTCCGCCCACATAGCTGCCTCCGACGATTTTTCCGCTGAGGGAGACGGCGTAGAGCGCGCCGTAATTTTTGCCGACGAAACCGACGTATTCCCCGTCTTTCTCGTCGATCGAGAGATCGTAGACGGAGAGCCGTTCGATTCTCGCATGCTTATCCACGACGCCGAACACGCAAACGTCGCCGTCCGAAAGCGTAATGTTTTTCAACGCGTGGTAGCCGCCGTAAAAGCCTCCGCAAAACAGATTCACCGTTTGAAACGTCACGCCCCGAAAATCCAGATCGGCGGTCAGGTAAAAGCTTTTGTTCACGCTGTAATCCGCGTCCCTATTGCATGCCTCCGCAAAGGCGAGAAACTGCGCCACGGTGTTAATTTCCACCTCTTCCGTCGCCGCGCCGTCGTCTTGCAGGAAATAGCGGTAATTCCGCCCCCTGCCGTAGACGTGCTCTTCCGAGAAAAGAATTTTATAGGTTCCCGCCTCGCTGAGAGAAATATACTGTCCGAGATTTTTATATTTTGTATATCCGTCCGAGATGAAAAACTCGAAATCTCCCTTTTTCAGATCGTTTTCGGAGAGGGTGACGAAGAGAACGTACTGCTCGTAATCCTCCGTATAATCGTCGTCCTCTTCGTCCACGAGCCGAAAGAGAAATTCGTCGCGGGGATATACCCCGCCGTCCTCGTCGAAGCCGTAGCCGTTGCCTTGCGTAAGGAGATACCAGCCGTGCAGATTTCTCCCCGCCTCCGCGACGGAGGAGGTATAAGTCTCTTCGCCGACGAACAGTCTGAGCGTATACCAACCCACGTCGTCGATATCCAGCTTATTGATCCGCGTATCTTCGTCGTTATCCGCGTCGATCAGCCGATACGCGCCGGCGTAAAAATCATATTCGTATACGCGATAACGAAGGTCGTAATCTCGCTCGCCGACGAAAAATTCAAAACTTTCGTACGCTTTCGCCTGCGTATAGCTTTCGTCCCTCGTCAGAAGATACGCCGCGTTCCCCTCGATCGTCGCGTCGGCGGAGCGCGAAGGCTCGTCCTCGAAGACGAGATAATAGACGGGAGCTTTCTCTATGTAAAGATGATAGGAATACCCCTCTCCCGTGCCGTAGGAGCCTTCTTCGTCGTAGAGGTAGTCGTCCCCGTTCTTCGTCTCTCCGGGCGTGTAGAGGACGCGATAATAGCCGTTCGCGGCGACGGTTTTCGTTTCGGAACGCCCTTCCACGCAAACGCTGTCGCCGGCGTACAGATAGACGCTCGAAAGGGAATATTCGTCGTAAAGAAGGTTTTCCGAACGATAAGTCATGGGAAAAGCTTCGTCTCCGACGGAAAGAGAAATTTCTTCGGGCTCATAACGCCGATAAGTGATGTGACTGTCGGTGTTCGCCCACTCCCCGTCCTCGGTATAGACGATGTAAGGGCTGAATTTTACGGTGTACGCCGCGGATTCATCCACCCGCATTTCATCTCCGTAAGAGGAATACCAACGCGCCCCGTTGCGGTCGGAGACGCAAAATTCCTCCGACGGCGAGAGCGAAACGTTCTCCAATTGATATTCGCCGTTCCCGATATATTCTAAAAGATTTCCCGATCGTATCGCGTAATTTTCGCTTTTCAGGCAAAGAAAGTACTCCGCGTCTTCGTCGTTCACCCCCTTCTCGTCCGTGCTATATACGACGACGTGCGCGCCGTTTTCGTAAACTCTCGTCTCGGAGAAGAGAAGGATGTAATTCCCCGTCTCGGAGACGGTGAGATAATTCTCCCCGTCGCGGTAAAAATGCGAGCCGTCGCCGACGGCGATGCGGATATCTCCGTAATAATTCAGCTCCCAGTCGTTTACCCAGAAATTGCAGAAATACTGCTTATAGACGCGACTGTAATAAGGGCTGTCGGAGCCGAGCGGATCGAGCGCTTCCGCGTCCCTTCTCACGTTGCCGTTCGCGTCGTACATATACGTTCCAAACTGCCAAAGCGGATACCATCCGCCGAAGTCCTCCTCGACGTAATCGGCAAAGGCGCGGCTTCCGGAAATCATATCGGGATCGTAACAGAACGTATAATATCCGACGTCCGTCTCCTTCACGCTGCCGATCGCCGCCCTGCGGTAAACCTCGCCCTTGACGGAATAGACGGTGTAAGCCGTCTGCGTCTCGATTTCATCGATAAAGTATTTTTCGGAGACGTAGAGCTCCTCCTCTTCGGAGAGCGCATACGCCGTTTTTCCGTCGATCGTCGCAGTCTTTCCGGAAAGGGACGCGCCGTCTAAAACGACGTAGTAGCTCGTCTCTTCTTCGGCGAAGACGGGAAGGCACGACCGCCCGAAGGCGAAGAAAAACGCCGCAAAAGCGAAGAGGCTTAAAATTCCGACGGCTATCCTCCGAAAAAAGAAAAATTTATCGATCGCCTTCATTGTCTTCATTTTTCACCTCCTCATAGAAATCGGATATATCCTTGATGATTTTTTTCTTTTTCTTATCTATGGCTTTTTTTACGCTCCCCTCGGCGATTTTTTTGTCGCGCTTGCGGAAATACGTCTTTGCGAGCGGTTTGTCGAAAATCGTCAAGAGCGCGGGAAGCACCAGCATGACGCTCAGGATAGAAACGACGACCCCTCGTCCGAGACACATCCCTAAGGAGGCGATGAGCGGATCGGTGACGAGATAACCGATGAGGAACCCCGCGACCGCCATGATCGTACCCGAAGTGACGATGGTGGGAAAGCTTTGATTGAGCGCCTCGATAACCGCCTCCCGCTTCTCCGCCGTTCGGCGCAAATCCCGGTAACGGTTGGTAAAGACGATGGCGTAATCGATGGTAGCCCCCATTTGAATAGAGCTTACGATCAGATAGACGAAGAAGAACAGGTTCGTTCCGCTCAAAACATACCAACTGAAATTGATAAAGATCGCCCCCTGAATGGCGAGCACGAGCGGAAGAGGAATCCCCCATGAACGGAAGGTGAACATGAGAATGACGTACACGAATAAGATCGTGAGCAAGCTGATTTTAATATTGTCCGTCCCGAAGGAAGCGTTCAGATCGTACGAGCTCATGCTGTCGCCCGCAAAGACGGCCTCGGGACAATAGCTTTTTATCTTTTCGCCGATGCGCTCGATGAACGCAAACGTCTCCTCGCTCTCGACCTCGCCGTCGATGTTGAACACCATGCGCACGTAATTCTCGCCGATGAGCTGGGCCTCCGCGTCCTGTATCGTCCGCCGAATATCGCTGTACGAATCGAGCAGATCGGCGTTATCGTAAAGGTACGCGCAGATAAAGTCGTCGTGATCGAACGCGCAATCGAACAGATCGAGCAGCGTCGTCTTGTAGATATCGCGGTTGGCGAGATATACGGCGATTTCCCCCAATCCGTCCGAGGCGGATTCCTGACTGAAAAAGGCGTACGCGCTGAAAATTTCGCTCGCGGTCGTTTCGTCCAGCCCGAAGAAAAGGGCGAAATCTTTATAGTTGATGGATTGCGTGAGGTAATACGTCTGATTGTTCATCGTCACCTGTACGTTGGCGACGCCGAGCGCGCTCGTGACCATCTCTTCCTCTTCCATCATGTTCAGAACGGCGAGCTGCCGCTCGTAATCGCCCGAGGGCATTAAAATGACGAAAGTGTTCGTATAGCCGAAAATGCGATTGATCTCCTCCTGCGCCGTCTGACTCTCGGAGGGACGACTCGTATCGATAGAGCCCTGCGAATAGACGTATTCCGTCTGAAAGGACAGAGCGCCCAATCCCACCGCGCCCGCGAGAAAGAGCGGAGCGAGCACGTAGCGAAGCTTATAATCGAACTTGCCGAGAAAGGAAATTTTCGGAATGAAGGATTTGTGTCTCGTCTTGTCGATTCCTTTGCTGAACAGGAGCATAAGTCCTGGCATCAGCAGAAACACCGTGACGATGCTCCAGCAAATACTCTTCGTGAGCACGACGCCGAGATCCGCGCCGAGGCGGAGGGTCATGGTAGTGAGCGCCATGAGACCGGCGATCGTCGTCAAAGAGGAGCCCGCGATTTCCGGAATGGCTTTGCTCAGCGCGTCGATCATAGCGTCCTTCGGCGTGGCGCAAAAGCCCTTGCTCTCCGTAAAGCGATGGCTCAAAATAATCGAATAATCGATGGCGAGGGCGAGCTGCAAGATGACGCAGACGGAATTGGAGATAAAGGAAATCGTCCCCAACCAAAAATTCGTCCCCATATTGAAGAGCGCGGAAACGCCGAATATGACGAGAAATACGGGAACCTCGGCAAAACTTTCCGAGGTAAAGCACAAGACGGCGACGATGACGGCGACGGCGAGCAGAAGAATGCGGTTGATTTCCGACTGCAACCGATCGGCGTACGTATTGACGAGCTCGTCGGCGATGAGAAGGTCGTAGGGAGAGAGCATCTCGACAATCTTATTGTACGCCTCCACAGAGACGACGTCCTCGTCGTCTCCCTCAAAGGTGATGTTGAAGAGCGCGGTGGACTGAGAATAATACTCTTGCGTATTCTCAAAGGGGAGATCCTTTACCCCTTCGAGCTCGACGATCTCTTCGCTGAGACTTTTCGCCGCGTTAAAAGAGATATTTCTTACGATCATGGACGCGGAGCCGAACGTCGTAAATTCGTCCTCCATAATATCGAGGGCGATGCTCGTATCGGTGTCGGCGGGAAGATACGCCGTGATGGAATATTCGACGTTGACCTTCGACATGCCGAAAAAACAATACGCCGCGAAAGCCGCGAAAACGATAAAGATAAAGATTCTTTTTTCTACGATGAACCTCGCGATCCTGTGCATCCGCTCCTCCCGAAAATAATATAAATGTATTTTAACTTGACGCAAGTATTAATATATGATAATATAATTATAGCGGAAATACAAGGGATAGTCAAAGGTATTTCGGTGAAAAAAATTTTTCACAAAAAAAAGAGGTTTCTATGACAAAAAATACGAGAGAAGAGAAGAAGACGGATTTAAGAGTAATCAAAACGAAAAAAATTTTATTCTCCTCCCTGATGGATCTGTTGGAAGAAAAATCTATCGATTCGATCACGGTACGGGAAATATGCCAAAGGGCGATGATCAACCGCATGACCTTCTATAAACACTACTCCGACAAATACGCCCTTCTATACGACTGCGTAAAGACGCTGGAAAAAGACGTCAACGCAAGCGTGGAACAAAGCTGCAGCATCGAAAAGGATCCCCTTGCCTACTGCGAAAAGCTGCTGAACGCCGTCGTGAACGTCTGCGAAGAAAAAAAGAACCTCCTAAAAAAACTGACGCTGCAAAACAACGTGATCGCTTCGGGCGTTATATCCAATTGCATTCAGGAGGGAATCGAGCGCGTATTGATCAAATTAAGGGAACAGTCGACCCGCCCCGTCGAATACGAAGCCGCTTTTATCACGGGAGGCTGTACGAAAATCATTCTGCACTGGATCTCCCATAAGGAGGAAACGTCCAAGGAGCAGCTCTTGAAGGACGTCGCGCCGCTCGTCTCCGACTTTATTCGATGTTGTTTAAAACAAGAACCGTAGAAAAGCGTAAGCGCAGGCTACTTTTAAGCCTGCGCTCTTTCTTGGATTCCGTCATAATTTGTTTCAACGATTTTGAACGCGTCGGG
>CAYWKM010000024.1:0-24403 GCA_964459165.1 uncultured Clostridia bacterium | reverse complement strand
GTGCGCTATACCTTAATAAATTAAAAGAAAAATAAGTCTTCGAATTTTTTATTGAGCGCAATACATAGAATTAATGCGAGCTTAGCTGTTGGACTGAACTTTCCGGTTTCTATACTGCTTATGGTATTTCGCGAAACGCCGACTAAATCTGCCAGCTCCTCCTGTGAAAGACCAGCATTTTGTCTTTCTTCCTTTATCCTATTTTTGAGGATTAGTTTGGGGATTTTTCCTTTCATTTATAACGCCACGCCGCTAAGTCCCAATATGTAGTAAACGATCCAAAATACGCAAGCAATACCGCAAATTATTCCGCAGGCAAGGAACAAAGGTCTGTGTTTGCGTACTTTTATGCCATAATAAAGCGACCATGCTGTCGTCATTCCCATGTAGACGATCCAGATTTCAGCAGTGATTTTGTCTAAGACGATTGTATTTACAATCGTGATTATCCCTATTAAAAGTACGCCTATACTATACGCAATACGCATACCTTTATTGTAAAGATTTTTATCGCGCTCGTCTCCTTGCTTATTTTCTTTTCTGCTACTAGCGAGGATTTCTTCACGCGTGAGTTGCGCATTGGTTTCTATCGTAGTATCCGACGGTTTGTTTTCGTTATTTTCCATCTTTGCTCCTTTGCCAAGTTTTATTGTAGTAATAATCATAATATTGCCAAGTTTTATTGTCAAGTAAATTTTATATAAATTCATATACTTTTCATAGACAAAAAATAAATCCGAACCACTCACTCGTTACGAGTATTTGGTTCGGATTACAATGACTTGGTGACTTTACCGGGAATCGAACCCGGGATTGCGCCGTGAGAGGGCGCCGTCTTAACCGCTTGACCATAAAGCCATTAACATGTTATATTATATCATCGTCAGAAAAAAATTGCAACTATTTTTTATTGATAAGGAGCGTCCGATTAAGAAGATTTTATAAAAAATCAATTAGCGAGAAAGGAACGTCGCGGTATTTATGCAAGCGTTTGTCTTCATTGCCCCGTCTATGAACCACGGGTATCTGCCGTTTGGCTTTCGCTTCCCCGTATTTATTGTATGCGTCTGCAAATACGCTCATCGCCGCGTCAAGCGTTTCGTAGCTTCTGTAACAACATCGGATCCGTCGTCTTCCCCCCCGACAGGTACGTCCTTAAATCCGCTTTCACACTCTCCACGTCGTGCGCGTCGCTTTTGTCTTCGTCGTTTTATATAGGTATCCCCGGAAAGCTCACGTTCTTGTATGTAAAATTCCCGTATCGTTCTATATCGCCATAGAAAAATCGAGATGTCATTGGGACCGCGCCAAAGCGTCAAAAGCATTGCGGTTTTTCCTTTTTAAACAGACGAAAGAAACGGCTATCCCAATATTTTTACGATTCAAGATATTGTCTGAAAGCAAAATCGAATACTGTTTTTTCAAAAAAAATAATCCGCCTGTGCCGCAATTCGAAAATGTTTAACCCGCGTAAGCAGGTGGGTGTCCTGCTGAAGCGCTACCAGACTTTCCGTATAAATACAGACCTTGCATCCGCGCCAGACTTGAACTCCCGAATATATACTGTGGATTACGAGCTTTCCGAACTCCGAACACCGCAGATCAGCGATATCTATATTATATACAATTCTGCAAAAAAATCAAGAGAATTTACGCATTTTTTTCTGTAAAATGTTTCTATTCGAATTTTTAAAAAAGTCGTCTCCTTATAGTTCCTTTAACTTTCTCGGCACAAACATTTCTACCCGACGAGGCACGACTTCAATCGTTACCCTTCCGGTTACTCCCCTTTCACCGTCGAACGTCCAAGTAAGATTCTCCGGTATATCAAATTCAACCTTTTTCGTACGAAAACATTTAACGCCTTTGAGCTCTTCGTTAAATCCTCTGACAAACAGGTGAAAAATATCGCATACTCCCAAAAAACGGCTGAACGCCGTAGAAGTCTGTTTCCGCTCGACGAGGGCGACCTCGACGTAACCGTCCGACATGGAATCGTTACGATTCATTTTAACCGTAGCGAGAGATCGACTGTTTAAAACCAAAATCAGAAAGGCGTTCGTTTCCTCCGTTCCGGATTCCCTCGTCACTTTTACGGGAAAAGGATTAAAAATCATCGTATCTTTAAAGCCGATCAACCCGTAGGCAAGTTTACCGAAAAATTTTTTATCCGTCTGCTTTGTGAGATAGGGCGTACACGTACATACGCCTGCGGCAACGACGTACATGGCATACGCCTCGTCGTTAATCTTCATACAGTCGAGCTTTTCCGTCCTGCCGTCGACGATAACTCTTAAAGCGCCGCGAATGCTCAAAGGGATTTTCAGCGAATGAGCGATATCGTTTACCGTTCCCCCGGGAATATAACCGAGAACGGGAAGACTGTCCGCATGCGAAAGACCTTGTAAAACATTATTGAACGTACCGTCTCCGCCCGAAAAGACAACGGCGTCGTAAAGCTTCGATTGGCATACTTCGCCGATTTTTCTTTCCATATCTCCTTTGTATTGAGTGGCGTATACATCGACGACGTCAAACTTTTTTTCGAGCGTTTTACGGATATAATTTAATCTCTTTTTTATTTTCCCTCTTCCGCTATTGGGATTATAAATAAACAAACAATTCATGGTTTTCTTCATTATATATAAATTATTTGATAATTGCAAATAAAAAAGAAGATATTCTGCTGAAATATCTTCTTTCTTCATCATGTTTCATTCCATTATTTTGTGTGAATTCGAATAACAGCTGCGCTGTATGCCGGAGAATCAAACTCGAAATACGTATCAATCCCGGTCAGCTCGGAAACGGTATTATAAAGCTTTGTCTCCTCTAAGCTGTTTTTCGTATTGAGATCCTGAATCCCTTTTTCATTGAATATCGTCACTTCTGCGGTAGATTCGACCAATGCGTTCTCTATGGTAATGCCGGTCGTCATCATCCCGTTAAACGTATTTACGATGATAAGGATGATATCCCCGTTTTCATCCAATGTAGCGACATGGAATATGTTTTTGCTGCTGGAACCGCCGTCGACCGCGATGCTCGACGCAAGAAGGACGCTTCCGCAATTCTGCATATAGAGCTGTTGGATATAATAATCGGGAGACAGATAGTAATCGCTATTCGTCACCCAAATCATATCGGCAGCGTTCCACTGCGTTTCCGCAAGATTGATCCGAGCAAACAAAGGCGCATACGAAGCCATTCTGATTACGTCGCCGTTTCTTACCAACGAAGTCATATAAGCGGCTTCCGCCATAGCCGAACGGAGCGTGTTCTCTTTCGCCGCATATTCGCCGAGGAATACAGAAATCCCCTGCTCAAGGTATTCGTCGTATTTCGCATCGTCATACATATTGATATTATTATAAAAATCGGTAGGCGCAATATAATAATGCTCGTCCGCTATATTCGCATATTCGCTGCCGAGTCCGCTTTCGGCAATTTCATCATAGGCGTACGTATGAGTATCGTCGGTTCCGTTGGGTATAATAATCTCTACGCTTCCGTATACTTCCGGATAAGACGCCCTCGCATCGGAAAAAGCCTTTTGAAAATAGGAGTAATTTTTTACAAAATCTTCGCCGAATTGCTCGTTTCCGATTTCAAGATATTTCAGGTGAAAGGGATCCGGATGCCCCATATCCGTTCTAACCTGCGCCCAATAAGCGATATTGGAATCGGAGCTGTCGACCGTTCCGTTGCAGAATGCGACAAAGTCGATTGCGTCTTGCACATATTGCTGTAATTTTTCACCGGTGGCAACCTCATACGTGATACTTCTTGCAAAGCACGTCATGCCTACGCTTACGTCGGGAACAGCGAGGATCCCCATTTCCTCACAAAGGAGCAGATATTCATAAAAGCCTATGCCATACGACATATAGTAAGGATTCTCGACGGAAAATCCCTTTTCCAGCGAATAGGCAGGTCCGTAGCTCCCCGCAGGATCCCAAACGTCAATTCCGATCGGTCTCGTTTCTACCCCGCCGACAGAGGTTACCGCAGTCTTTTCGCCGCTGTCGACGTTTACCACTGTATTTGTTACCGACGTAATTTTACCGTCGGTGCGATCGACTCCGATCGAATCCTTCCAATCATACATCGTATCGAGGCTCGAGCCTTCGACGACGCAGCCTCCCGGAAAACGTAAAAATTTAGGATTGAGCTCTTTCAAGGCGTTGACGAGATCCGCCCGCATATTGAGGATATTATTCTGAGGAATCAACGAGATCATATCGACGTCAATACTGCCCTTGTCGATAGCGAAATAGAATCCTACATTCTCGTCGGCAGTGACGTTGCAATCGATAACCCCTTCGTATTTGACCCAGTCTTTTTCCGTCGAAACGGAAAATTCTTTTTCGCCAAAAATTTCTCCCGTCTGCGTATTTACGATCGCGACATAGACCTTTCCCGTATAACCGTCGTTTGCTTTCATATAAGCGGAAAAATTATATTTTTCCCCTTCAAAAACGGCCATACCTTCCGACAGAAAACCAATATTCAATATTCCCGCCCGTTCTTCCGAAACAGAGAGACGGGCGTAATTTTCGTTATTGTTGCAAATACCGCCGGAATCGGAGGTTCCATCGATAATTTCAACGTTACAGTTATCGTCAATCCTCCAACCGTTAAGAGCGCCGCCGATTGCGAGAGCGCCGTATTCAAACGATCTGTTTCGAACAAGCTCCGCGTACAAACCGCCGTCGACGCCATAATTAATATCCTCCAAAAAGATTCCGAAAAGTTCGTCCGAAATTTTTGTGGAGCTTGAATTTGTTTTTGCGTTTATGACGATTGCCGCATCGTTGTCGCCGGTAATGACCGCCTGCGAAGCTTGAATCGGCTCGCTCTTTTTTGTCGTATTGCATCCGGCGAGAGCAAAGGCCGAAGCGAACGTCACGCCTGCGCAAAGCACGCTGAATATCCTTTTTAAATTCATAAATATCCCCTTTAAGCGGAGTTCTCCCGAGTGCGATCGGGAGAACTTCCTGTGTTGTTATTATTTCGTATGGATTCTAAGAACCGTCACACTATTTTTCTGAGCTGTATAGACAAAGTTCTTTTTCGTCTTTTTGGAAGAAGAGACGGGAGAAACAGCCAAATTGGACTTGGTATTCTCGGCGTTGGAATCTTCGTTCTGTAATACGGTAATATCCGTCGTACCTTCATAAGAAGCGTTCTGCAAATCGACGCCGACATTGATATCTTCATTGGGATTTGCGTTTACGATCTTGATGATGATATCGCCCGTTTCATCGGTACCGACGACGTAGTAAAGCGAATCCTCCGTTTTAACGACCGTTTTCCCTTCCTTGCCGATCGTATAGGTAGAGAGCGCGGAGGCTTCTTCCGTATAAGCAAGACTTGCGTTCAAAACATAAGAGCTCTGATTCTGAGCGAACAGCTGCTGAACGAAATAGTTGCAGGTGGGAACGTACGTCGTATTATCGTAATAGATCATATCGACCGCCCACTGATTATAAGTAGAATTCAAATGTCCGAATACGGGAGCGTACGCGGCAAGCTTAACGATATCGCCGTTTCTCTCAAGACCCGTCATATAAGCCGCCTCCGCAGTTGCCGTTTTCAAGGAATTAAACGTAACCGAATAGGTATTTCCCTTGAGATCGGTAGTGGAATTTGCGGAATATTCGCCCGCAAAGACGTAATACATATTTTTGCCTTCTTTGGTATATGTATCATAATGATTGGTATGATCCAAGAAGTCGGTATAGTTCATGTAGTAATGCTCGTCGACGATAGCATAGTCGGAAAGGTTTTCAATATAACCTTCCTTTCTCTTTGACACCATTCTGCTCCTCGCCAGAGGATTAGAACCGTATTCCGTATCGGAGAAAAGACAACCGTTTCCTACGATAAGCTCGACCGTACCGTAAAGCTCGTTATCTTTGGCGGCCTCGATAAACGCGTCGCGGAACGCCTCGTAATGTTCATAGTAAGCGTCCGTCCACTGCTCGTTGCCAATTCCCAAATAATCCATTTCAAAAGGAGCTTCATGTCCCATAGCTACGCGAACGGAAGCCCAATAAGCCTCGTTTGCGTCGGAAGAATTGGGATCGCCCTTCGCGAAAGCCACAAGGTCAAGCGCGCTCTGAACGTAATAATTAAATTCTTCGCTTCCGATCACCGTTTGTCCCGACGACAAACCGTTGCCCTGCGTCATGCACGCAATGCCGCAATTGACGACAGGAACGGCAGTCGCGCCAAGATAATCGCAGAGCATGAAATATTCATAGAAGCCGATACCGTAATCCGTATAGGTCGTCCAAACGTTACCGCCCGTTTTACGAGCGACGTCCGCGCCCGTCGTCGTTTCGGTCGAAGACGAGCCGTCGGCATTGACAACCCTCGTCGTAACGGTAGTCGCTTTCCCCGTCGCCTCATCTACGCCGATGGAATCCTTCCAGTCGTACGCCGTATCGAGCGTTTTTCCTTCGATGACGCATCCGCCGGGGAAGCGAACAAAGTGGGGACTTAACCCTTTTAAAGCTTCCGCTAAATCCGCCCTGAATCCGTTAATGTTGTTTTCGGGATCCAAAGAGACGACGTCGATATCGAGAGATCCGCTCTTGTCCAAAAGAACCTGACAAGCCAACGATTCGGAGCAAGAGTCGGAAGCGGTGATCTGAGCGGTATATTTCACCCATTCAGAGGACGAGGTAATCCCGATTTTTGCAGAACCATATTCCTTCGTTCCGTCGGTGAGCTTTACGATAAGATTTCCCGTATAAGAAGTTGCTCGTACATATACGGAAAAATCATAGACGACCCCCTTTGTAACCGCCAAACCGTCGGCAAACCCCGCGTTGGAAATTCCCGCTTCGTTGTCGGAGGAGTTGACGAGATTCAAATATTCTCTATTGGTGGAGCATACGCCGTCGTCAGCGTCCGATACGACCGTACCGGTGACGGTAGACCCTACGTCTTTCCATCCCTTCTTTCCTCCGTTGGCGGCGTAGCCGAACGTCTTGTTCTGAATCATTTCGGAATTAAGGGAATCGCCGGCATAGTTGATATCTTCAAGAAAGATACCGAATAAATCGGAGCTGACCGCTACGGACTTGTCGTTGTTGCCGTCTACGGTAAGCGTTGCGTCTGCCACAAGGTTTTCCTCATCCCCGCAGGAAGCGAACCCGGCAAAAGAGGCGCACATCATCGCAGAAAGCGCAATACACATGAATGTTTTTCTTTTCATATTAATCCTCCATATTCCATATTTTAACATAAAAAAAAGAGAATTGCAATACCTAAAACCAATATTTACAATTATCTTTTTTTTATTTTATAAATTTCTTCAATTTGTCGATTAAAACCTTTTCGTAAGCCGCTTTGCCTTTTATTTTTTCATACGAAAGAAGCTTCTCCGCTTCCTCCACGCATTTTTTTGCCTCCTCCTTTCTTCCGAAAGACAATTCGTAAGCGGCAAGCACGCGACAGGAATAAGAATTTCTCCTCTTCAATATTTTGACGCAATCGTTGAAGTATCCGTCGGTTTTATCAAATTCAGCGCTCTTCAAACTATACTCGTAAAGTAAATCCGCCGCGATTTCGGGTCTTACGGAAGAGGGAAGCGCATCGTAAATGCTTTCCAATCGATTAAGATATTCCGCCGCCTTCTTCGTCTCTCCCATATCCTTACAATACATATATTGAAGTTGCGTTAAGAGAATAAAATTCACGTCCGTCTCCGGCAATTGAGAGGGAGAAAAAAATAGATATCTTTCTATTTCGGAAGGTCTCAATCCGATATACATCTTATAATGGATTTTCAGAATGTTGACGGCGGTCAGCTCGGAGGGACGTCTCTTTTTTATTCCGAGCAAAACTCCCCCGTCGCTCTTTCCGTCCTCATTTTCAAAAGGAATCGCATTAAAAAAAGTATAAAAGAAAGAAGCGGGCAGCCACATAATAAAGAAGCTGAAAACGGGATAAACCTCCGGTCTGACGTTATTCAATCCGAAATAAATCGTTATGAATAAAACGATGAAAAAAATAACAGCCGTTAGAACGATTCCGCCCGCTGTAAGAGCGAAATAATTTCTTTCAATATTTTTTTCTTTTACGGGATACATTTCACACGCGCCGGCGACGCCGCTCTTCGGATCGATTGAAACGACGGGCGTATTCTTATTATAATAGAACATTAAATGGAATATTTTGAGCCTCTCGACTCGGAACCCGAACAAAAGCCCCGCTAAAATATGCCCCGATTCGTGCAGGAAAGAAACAAAAAACCAAGAGAAGATGAAGCCGACCGCTCCCGTTATAATATATTGGGGATAGGAAAATCCCCCTATGGCGCCGCACCAGAAAATACTGAAAAATACCAAGAGAACCGTCATGATAAACACGATTGCTTGCAGAGCGAGAGAATATTTCCGTTTCATATCAATCCCTTTGCCGCCGCATAACCTTCAAGATTATCGCTTTCGCTCACGATTATTTTTTTTGCGTCGATTTTTTTCATAATTCTGTAAACGAGCATGGCTCCGCCGGCTATTATCTCGGCCCTTTTTTCGTTGAGACAATATTTTTCCGTTATCTCTTTTACGGATAGCGTTAAAAGGTTGTCCGCAATTTTTCCGACTTCTTCCGAATGTAAAACACATCCGTTTACCTTTTCGGGATCGTAATCCTTCAGTTTTAATTTTACGGCAGCCAGCGACGTCGCCGTTCCGCCGATTCCGTACAGATCGACGGGAATCGCGACCTCGCCGTATTCTCCGATTCTTTCCTCTATGACGGAGAGCAATTTTTCCCTGTCTCTTCCGCATAGATCGAAAAGACGAACGGCGCCTATATCCAAGGATTTCCGATAGACGACCTGACCGTCTTTTCTAAAAATAAGCTCGCTGCTCCCGCCGCCTACGTCAAGAACGCCGCCGTCGTTTTTTCCGACTGCGCCGTTTAGCCCGATCACGGCTTCCTCCTCTCCGGATATGACTTCCACGCCGATCCCGCATTCTTTTTTTACCCTATCGATAAAGATCTCCCCGTTGGACGCGCTTCTAACCGCCGCCGTAGCGAACGCATAAATGTTTTCAACGTCGTATTCCGCAGAAAGGGTCGTAAAGCGCTTGATCGCGAGAAAAGTCCTTTTCATCGCTTCGTCGAGAAGAAATCCGTTGACGGCGATCCTTTCGCCGAGACGCGTCGTATCGAGCGTCTTCAACAATGATTTTCCGTCCGACATAATCATCAGACGGACGGAATTGGAGCCGATATCGATTACAGAAAACTTCATTGGTTTTTATCCTCCGGATAAATGTACCCATAGGCTCTCGCCATCTGTTCGAGGTAATATTCGGAACGGTAATACTCTAAATCGTACGCCGACTGTTCGATGACAGTCTGATAATAAACGATTTGCTCCTGATATTCTTGAATTCTCTTTTTCACCACGTGAATCGAGATAAATTGATAAACAATCACTCCGAGCAGAAAGGTCACAAAAAGCACGCCGACCGTCGTAAGAGAAATCACTAAGTTTTTCTTTTTTTCATCTGTCATGTTTTTTATGTTCCCGGTGAATATAATTATTTATCTTATTATATACGCTTTTGCATAAAAAATCAAGCGTTCTATGGAAACTTTTTATATAGATCCCCCATCCGATTAAAATTCCGACGAACATATACAGCCGAAAATCGGGAAAAAGAAAACGAACCGACAACGACAGATAAAGGACAAAGAGGACGAAAAAACATAGGATATCCGACAAAAACTTTATTTTTTGAAAGAAAACGACCGGAATATGCAAAACGTCGAAAAGAAAACCGTTTATTATTCCGCAAGCGAGACATTCGGCGAAGACAACGAGCTGATTCACTTAAACAATTTAAGCCTTGACGAACCGCACGAATAACGTACTCCTGAAATTTCCCCGGAAGCCGAAAAGGTTCCGTTCTCTTTGGAAAAATCGGATATTTTCAGATCGCTTCCGTTAATGATAAGCTTCGTCGACTGCAATTCGATCGATATCTGCGTAGACGAAAACGCATTGACCGCCGTGACTCCCGTGACCTTGACGCTTTTCCTTTGTTCGATGCTTAAACTATGATTCAACGTATTTTCCTGCATATCTTAACATATGAAAACCGATCCCCCGAATATGAGGATCGGCGGAAAAATTTATCTGTTTTCCGAAAGCTTCATCTTTTCTCTGAAAGCCGCTTTTGCTCGGAGTTCGCCGTTCAAAATTCTCTTCCTGATTCGTAAGGATTCGGGCGTAACCTCCAAAAGCTCGTCGTCGTCGATAAATTCAAGACTTTCTTCCAAGCTGAGCTTCGTCAGCGGAATCAACTTCAACGCTTCGTCGCTGCTCGAAGACCGCGTATTGGTGAGATGCTTCGTCTTGCAAACGTTCACGTTGACGTCTTCGCCCTTGGGGCTGAAACCGACAACCATCCCTTCGTAGACTTCCGTCCCCGGACCGATAAAGAGATTCCCCCTGCCCTGTGCGTTAAACAATCCGTAAGTTACCGCTTCACCCGTTTCAAAAGCGACCAAGGACCCCGCGCTTCTTCTTTCGATGTCCCCTTTATAGGGTCCGTAATCGAGAAAGATAGCGTTCATGACGCCCTGTCCCTTGGTGGCGGTAAGGAACTCGCTCTTAAATCCGAACAGACCCCGTGCGGGAATGTCAAATTCGAGACGCATCCTGCTCCCCATGGCCGCCGTATGAACAAGTTCGCCCTTTCTTACTCCCATAGACGAATAAACGGGTCCCGTCATATCGGCGGGAACGTCGACGACCAGCCGATCGATAGGTTCATAAATTCTTCCGTTGATTTCTTTATAAAGAACCTTCGGCGTAGAAACCTGAAATTCATAGCCTTCCCGTCTCATCGTCTCGATGAGAATGGAGAGGTGCATTTCTCCTCTGCCGCAAACGCGGAAAGCGTCCGCGCTCTCGGTATCGGAAACGCGAAGGGAAACGTCGCGCAAAAGCTCCCTATACAACCGATCGCGAAGCTGCCTGGTAGTAACGAATTTTCCCTCTCTCCCGGCAAAGGGACTGTCGTTTACGGAAAAAGTCATTTCAACCGTCGGATCTTCGATCCTGACAAATTCGACGGGGTCGACCGTTTCAAACGCGCACACGGTATCTCCGATATTAATTCCCTCTATGCCGGAAAATATGACGATATCGCCGGCCTTCGCCTCCTGTACGGGCGTCTTTCCGAGTCCCTCGATTTGATACAGATTGGAAAGCTTCGCGTTGATTTTCATCTCTTTGCGGTTGAAATTACAGATCGTGACGTTCTGGTTTACCCTCGCCGTTCCCCTTTCAATCCTGCCCACGCCGATACGTCCGACAAAGTCGTTATAATCGATACAGGAAACGAGAAGCTGCAAACTTCCCTCCGTATCCGCTTCCATGGGAGGGATATGTTCGACGATCGTTTTAAACAAAGGTTCGAGAGTGGATTGTTGGGTGGAAATGTCGGCGTCGAGCGAGGAAGAGCCGTCTCTGCCGCAACAATATACGATCGGACTGTCGAGCTGTTCGTCGGTTGCGTTGAGATCCATCATGAGTTCGAGGGTTTCGTCGACAACCTCCGAGATCCTCGCGTCGGGGCGATCCACCTTATTGATAACGATGATAAGCTTTAGATTGAGTTCGAGAGCTTTTTGCATGACGAAACGCGTCTGAGGCAAAGGGCCTTCCGCCGCATCCACGAGAATAAGCGCGCCGTTGACCATTTTCAAGACGCGTTCCACCTCGCCCGAAAAATCGGCGTGTCCCGGCGTGTCTATTACGTTTATCTTGACGCCGTTATAGTGCATGGACGTATTTTTCGCGAGTATGGTAATTCCGCGCTCGCGTTCGAGATCATTGGAATCCATTACTCTGTCCTGAACGGTCTCATTGGAGCGAAAGATACCGCCTTGTATAAGCATTTGATTGACCAAAGTCGTCTTACCGTGGTCGACGTGAGCGATAATGGCAATATTACGTAAATCTTCTCTGATCACTATTCTGTTCTCCTTCCTGTAACAAAATTATAAAATACCTTTTGAACTTAGATATTTTAAACCTTTTTTCGTTATTTATCAAGAAAAATAAAGGAAATTTCAAAAATTAAAAAGATTTTTATAAAATATATCCCTTTCTTTCACTTTTTTCCCTTATGTTCATGCACGCTATTGACTTTTGAAAGAAAAAAGGATATAATAAAATAGATAGAAAATCATATGAACGGTATGTTATGCGCGAAAAAACAATAAGAAGAAATCACAGATTTACAAAAAGATTATCAATATTTATCATTTCGGCGATTATTTTGGCGGGGTGCAACGTCGCTTTGTTAAAAACATCCGCCGAAGAAGATCTTTCCAATGAAAAAGAAGCTTCCGCCGAACTCCCCTGCTCTTTTACGAAAGGAACCGGATCTCCGACGACGCCCTATATCATAAAGACGGCGGAGGATCTCGTCGCCTTTTCCGAAGACGTCAACGCGGGAAATTCATACAGCGGAAGCTTTATCAAACAAATTGCCGATATCGATTTATCTTCCGTAGAAAATTTTACCCCTATCGGCGCGTTCGGGACGGACCATTACTTTGAAGGCACCTACTTAGGCGGCGGACATACCATAAGCAACCTGAAAATCTATGGAGAACATTTGGGCAGCTATAACAACGGGCTTTTCGGTTTGCTCCTCGGAAAGGTATACAGCCTCGGCGTCGAAAGCGGAGATATCGAAGGAAGCTGCGTCGGCTCTATCGCCAGTCATACGGGAGGAGAAGGCGCAATGATCGTAAACTGCTATTCAAAGGCATACGTCCACGGATACCGAGCGGGCGGCATCGCCGATAACTTTTCCGGCGGAATGATCCTCAACTCGGTATCTCTCTGTTACGACGAAAACGGAAATTACATTCCTCTCTGTTCCTATTCGGCGAAAACAATCGCCACCTGCGCGAGCGCCGGATCGATTACGTCGGAAGACGAGAGCGTTTACGAAACGGTAGAGGATAACAAAGAAAAGGTCCTTTCGACCGTCGGATTGAAAAAATTATGCGATACGCTGAACGAAAACATCGATCGCTTCTATCAATATTATTGCATAAAAGCGGTTGCGGCAAATTACGTATATGAAAAC
Source organism: uncultured Clostridia bacterium (assembly GCA_964459165.1). Taxonomy (GTDB): domain Bacteria; phylum Bacillota; class Clostridia; order Christensenellales; family Borkfalkiaceae; genus RGIG4074. The sequence goes on along the minus strand of CAYWKM010000024.1, from coordinate 11,264 downwards.
GATACGATCTCTTTCGAGAAAAACGACGACAAAGTCGTTTCCTATTTCGAGGGAAAGGGAACAAAATATTTCCCGTATCAAATAAACGATATTTCCGATTTGGTTACCTTTTCCATCGTCGTCAACGAAGGAGCCTCTTTCCGCAATCAATATTTGAAGCAAACGCGGGACATCGATTTAAAAGATATTTCCTTTATTCCCGTAGGAATTTTCAACGAGGGAAACTACTTTTTCGGAACCTACGACGGCGGCGGATATAAAATAAGCAACATCTGCATCGATACGGAGCTGGGAGGAAGAAACAACGCCTTTTTCGGACAGCTCGGCGGAACAGCCGTCAATATGATTCTCGACGGAGGAATCATCGAAGGAAATTGCGCGGGATCATTTGCAAGCCATTCCGCCTCCGACGGGGCGATGATCGTAAACTGCTATTCGACGGCAACCGTTAAGGGAATGCGTTCGGGCGGCATTGCCGACAACTTCCAAGGCTATATCGTCGGCTGTTGGTATCATAACGACGAAGAATCCCTCCCTATTGTCAGCTATAACGCGTTGAGCGTGAAGTACTGTTACACGAACTATAAAAATATCGTGATAGATAAATATTTTAACGGAGAATTGGAGGAAAGCTATTATCTTGAAGATGATACCTTCGATACAGAAGAGTTTATCCAAAACGTTAATAATCACTTGCCTTACGTAGCGTTTCAAAGCGGAATCGATCTCCCTTTTCTGATCGTATGCAACACGCACGAATATGCGAATACCGTCGAAATGTTATTTACCCATACTCGCATCATGTTCGACGCATATGCTTTTTGCTTTCTGGCGTTCGGCGCGCTGATCGTCTCTATCTTCATCATCGTCGTCACGCTTTGGGTACAGAGGAGGAGGAAAAAGAAAAATGAATGCGTTTAAGGAAAAAATCAAACGGTTTTCCGCTATTGACAGGCATAAAAAAATAAATTTTCTCATATTCCTGCTTCTCGCAGTTTCCGTCGTCGTCTTTCTCGCTCAATGGTTGACCTCTTTTCTTACGAGCGGCTATATATTTGAAATCGGATTTTTCCAAAGGACGCGCGACATTGTTTTTTCCGATTTTTTCCATGTCAACGACATGGTCTTCTATAACAGCCCTTATTTTGGAGATACTTCGAGCTATCCTCCCCTCGTTCTTCTCTTTGCCAAAATCTTTTCGCATATGGCAGACTATTCCGACGGATACGAAAATATGCTCGAGCAGCCCGCCGCCGTGGTTTCCGTATGTCTCTTTTACGGCATAGTTATCGCCGCTTCCGCCGCTTTACTCATCTACGTTTTAAAGAAAAAGAAGCTGAATAAGATCGCCTCCATAATCGTCGTCATCGCGTTCTTTTTGTGCGCGCCGATGATCTTTGAGATCGAACGCGGCAACTATATCATTTATGCGATGCTTTTCTCCCTCGCTTTCTTCGTCTTTTTCGATCATGAGAAAGCGGTCGTTCGCGAGCTGAGCTATATCAGCCTTGCGATTGCCGTGGGAATCAAGCTCTACCCCGCGCTCTTCGCCGTCGTTCTGCTAAAAAATAAAAAAATAGCGGAGTTTCTCCGATGCGCGGCTTATTCCGTAATATTGCTGATACTGCCCTTCTTCTTCTTTGACAAGGGACTGTCGAATTTGCCGAGATTCTTATATTACCTTTTGAATTTTTCAAACGAGCTGACGGATTACGGCTATAACTATTCGATTGCGAGCACGCTCGAAATTTGTTTTATCCCCTTCGGGCATACTTTATACAAAACAAATACTCTGATTAAAGCGCTTCAATCCTTCATTCCCTATCTATTCCTCGTCATCTGCCTGATTTCCGCCCTGTTGGCAGACAAAAATTGGAAAATATTGGCTTCGGTCACCGTCGCCATAATACAATTCCCCAACATAAGCTTCGCTTACACCGGTATGTTTCTATGGATTCCCCTCCTGGCTTTCATATTTGACAAGGAAAAAAAGAGAATCGATTATCTCTATGCCTTATGGATGACGATTCCCCTTTTACCCGTCTTTCTTGGCTTCATTTATCCCGCCAACGCGATTTCGTTCAATCAGATTCTCTCCGCCCTATGTCTCATTCTTCTCGAAGGGGCGCTCGCCGTCGAAGCCGCTATGCGATTGACGAAATGGATCAAAAAAACCGTCGCCGTTTTAAAGAAAAAATGGGATTCAAAGGCAATCGAATAAGCGAACAGATCGAATATAAAAATAGACTTATGCGCCCCGACGTCGTCACGTCGGGGCGCATAGCGTTATTCAAGATAATAATAAAATTCCGAACTCAAAATCAAAGAATGATCTTTTAATTCTTTTTTACCGACCTGCGCAAAAACCTGCCAAATCCGTATTTTTCAATGGATGCTCTCAGGCGATAGTAATTCTTCAATCTCGGATGCATCATACAATAGAAATCGAAATACCGGCCGTAAGAAGGTTTATATACTTTTCTATACTTACAATAATAATCGATATATTTTTTTTCTACCTCCGCTGCTTTGTCGGAATAATTTTTTGAAGCTTTCACCGCCTTCCATTTGGCGTCATATACCCGATAACCCATCTCCACGACGGAACGGAATAATTCCTCCATTCCTTTTTTTTCTTTGAAAAACTCTATTTTCTCTTCATAGATTTCCAGAGCTTGCAGCTGCGAAAGATTAAATTCGGATTTCATGATTCCGGTCGGATTATGAAAATAATAATACAGAACGGCTTCCACAACGGCAAATTGATCGCATCGATCAATAAGACGATGAGCGACAGCCTCGTCTTCGTAAATCTTTCCTTCGGGATAGCGAACGCCTTCAAAAATCGAACGGCGGTAAAGCTTATTCCATGCGACCACGTAATCTATATAGCTATTATCTGAAAACGTCGTTAAATTTTTCAGAGCCGTCATATGATCGATCACCGAATAAGAAACTTTTTCCGCGTCATATCGCTCGATGAAGAGCTCCTCCTCCGATTCAAACGGAAGGTAATGGCACATGGTGATATCGGCGTTTGTCCTTATCGCCACTCGGTATAAAATTTCAAGATATCTTTCGTTTAAAAAATCGTCGCTGTCGACATACGCAAGATATTCTCCCACAGCTTCGTCCAAAGCTCGATTCCTTACGGCGGAAAGTCCCTTGTTCCGCTGATGAATCACCCTTATCCGACGATCCTTCGCAGCGTAAACGTCGCATATTTCACCGCAACGATCGGGAGAGCCGTCTTCGATAAGAATCAATTCAAAATCCTTGAAGGTTTGATGGAGAATGCTGTCGATACACCTTTCCAAGTATTTTTCGGTCTTATAAACAGCGACGGCTACCGTAATCTTAGCTTTCATCGTTCTCCCCCGAACCGTTCTTTTTCCTTTTAAATAAATCGACGACGTCTCTTTTTAATCGCGATTTGACGGGCGTTTTTTCATAATTTATTACAAACTCCCTGCATTGAAAAAGATATTTTTTGAAGGAAACCTCCTGCTGAATATGCGGGCTTTCCTTTGCGACGCGGAACGCTTGATTATAGTCTTGATCAAAAATATGAAACAAAAATCGACGCAATTCATCGTTTTGAAGGGAAGATTTATCCTTCATAATCGGCGTCGAGAGCATTTTTTTATAAAGCTCATCGTCGGAATCCACCCTTTTTACCAGCTCAACCATCTCATCGACCGAATCGCAATGCGTGCAATCGATAAAGGAATCCGGATTAAACTCGTCGGCAATGCTCCGGCTTCCGCAGTAAACGGGAACCGTTTTAGCGGCAAACGCGTCGATAATCTTTTCCGTGACATAACCGTTATAGCAACAATTTTCAAAGGCAATGGAAAATTTATGAGAGGAATCGAACGCCAACTTATCGCGGACGGCGCCTCCTACGTTATTCAGAAACCTACCGCCCGAATCGACTTTTTTATATAAAGAAAGCTTTTCAAACATTTCCGTTCTGTTTTTTTGCCCCGCTCCGTTCGATACGACGAAGCTGCAAAAAGCGTCTTTCCCTTTTAAAGCTTCCTCTACGCCGATATGCTTATCGAGCGCGAGAGGAAACCGTTCGGACAAACGGTAAAGAGGAAAACGAAGATACCTGTCTCCGTAATCCATAAAATCAAATCCGATCGCATAATCGCATTCGTTAAAATTCGGCGCGAGCAATTCTCCGGTAAAAAAAATTTTTACGCAATCGTAGGACAAATTTTCGTGACCAAAGCAAGAATAAAAAAGATAATCGGGCTGATCCGAAAGCTCCGTTTCATACCGCTCGGATAAAATATCGAGGACGACAGAATATAAATTGCAATTGGCGTCTCCGGCGTAAAACGACGGCCAAAAATCCTTGAACGCTATTTTGATCTTTTTCTTCATTAGGACGAAATCTCTTTTACTCTGATATTTGAAAGCCGCATATAACCCCAATAATTCGTATGCCAAACGATCTGATTGTCTCCGCTCTCCTGAATGATAAAAAAGATATTCTTTTCCGGATGATCGTAGCTGACGGCTCCGCCGTACTCGTTGGAATTATACATATCGATTCTGAAATAATATTCTCCGGGGGCGAAGGAGGAGATATCCAATTCCCCTTCATGCGAATAGCTGCGCCCGTCTTTCGCGTTGCAAAGAACGTCGGATTCGCACATCGCAACGGGAGAGCCGTCCATCGCATGAAATTCAAAGCGGATACGTATCCCTTCGATATCCTCATGGGAATCCCATCGAATACGAAAACGGAGAGGACGCCTCGGATCGAAAACACAGTCCTTCGTATCCAAAAAACAAAAATGCGTAATCCTTGTTCTGCGACCGTGATTTAGAGAAGGTCTGGATGCGGAATTCAGCTCGTAATCCGGCTTGATCACGTCCCCCTCCTGATTCATGTAAATGCCGATGGCGTGTTCGACTGCGCCTTCATACTGGACTTTCCCGTGATCGAGGACGATGCATCGCGCGCAAAGCTGGCGAATCGTATTCATATTATGGCTTACATAAAGAATGGTCCGTCCTTCCTCTCTCGACACCTTATTCATTTTTTGAAGACATTTATTCTGAAACTTCATATCGCCGACGGCGAGAACCTCGTCCATGATAACGATCTCGGAATCTAAATGCGCGGCGACAGAGAAAGCAAGCTTTACGTACATACCGGAGGAATAACGCTTGACGGGCGTATCGATAAATTTTTCAATTTCGGAAAAAGCGACGATCTCGTCGAATTTCTTTGAAACCTCCTTTTTGGTCATGCCGAGAATGGCGCCGTTGAGGTAGACGTTTTCCCTTCCGGTGAGTTCCGGATGAAACCCCGTGCCGACTTCAAGCATACTGGCGACCCTGCCGTTCAACCAAATTTTCCCCTTAGTCGGACCGGTGACGCGCGATATCAATTTCAAAACCGTAGATTTGCCCGCGCCGTTGTGTCCGATAATGCCGACCCGTTCTCCTTGATTTACCTCAAAGGAAACGTCGTCAAGCGCTCGGAAGGTCCTCTTCGTAACGTCTTGACCGATCTTTGAGTTGGGGTCCTCCTTATGGCGAACCTTCGCCCACCAGCTCATTAAATCCCCGTGAAGCGATCCGCTGTTATATTGACCGAGCCTGTACTCTTTTACTACGTTTTCTATTTTCAGAATCTTTTCGCTCATAGTTTGCCCTATTAAATCGTGTCAAGGAAATATTTCTCGACCTTTGAAAATCTTATCAATCCGAAAAATGCGATAAAAAGCGTGATCGCCCAGCCGATAAGGTAATATGTTATATTAAAATATCCTTCTCCGAAAAAGGCGTAACGGAAGGTTAAAACAACCGAAGCCATCGGATTCATCATATAAAGCCAGAAGTGATTGGCAAAAAAAGGTTTCGTCGAAACCTGCGCGAGACCGTAAACGACAGGCGTATAATATTGCCAAAAACTCATGACGTAGCCGACGATATTATTTAAATCTCTGTATTTAATCGTAAACGAAGAGACGATCATGCCGCAGCCGAGTCCGAGAAGCGACATCTCTAAAACGAGCAGAGGAAGAAGCGCCACGTGCCACGAAAGAGCCATGCCCGTCCCCCCGCGAATCATGAAATATCCCCATAGGACAAGGAAAATGACGAGTTGTATTCCGAAATTAATTAAATTGGAAAAGATGCTCGAAACCGGAGATACCAACCGAGGAAAATATACCTTACCCATGATATTCGAATTCCCCGATAAAGCATTGCAACCGCTGTTGAAGCAGGAGAGAAAAAACGTCCAGCAGACGTTCCCCGCCATAAAAAAGAGAAGAGCCGCCCTATCCATAGTAAGTTGGGAATCAACAACGTCGCACATATCGAGCTGCGCCACCACATTAAAGATAAACGTAGACATAATCGTGGAAAGCAACGGCGCAACGACAACCCAAAGAGGCCCTAAGATCGTCTGTTTGAATTTTGATACGAAATCCCTCTTGACGAAAAGAAAAATAAGGTCGCGATACTTCCAGGTCTCGCCCAAATGAAAATCAAAGAATTTTCTGTACGGCGTAATGGTAACCCCGCATTCGACGGATGACTTCTTTTTTGACATTTTTTCTCCTAAAGCTCTAAAATACCTGATTATTATAGCATCTGAATGAAAAAAAATCAAGTATTATACAGATAATTTACGTTTCCGATAAAATTTAAACCTAGTCTTATTTTTCAAAAATCTTCAAAAAAACCCTTCCGAATAAAAACCGTTCGTTTCAAATAGAGAACAAACAGTTTTATATCAATATTCAGTCGCCCAATAAAAATACCGACGCCGTTCTGGAAGGCAGGTAAAACGAGAAAACCTCCTTCCCCTTTTTCGATGCGGCAAGGTACTCGGCGTTTATCTCCGTACGTCCGAAGCCGGCGTACTTTTCCTCGTCCGTGCTCATAATACATTTGCACGAGGAAAAGGTTCCCGCGGGAATTTCATAATTTTCGTACGATTTTTCCGTATGAAAATTAAAGACAAATAGCAATTCCCCACGGGTAAAGGCAAGGATTTTTTGATCGTTATGATCAAATACATGCTTTGACTCGTTCTTATTGAATCGATATCCTTTTGCGAGGCGGATCATATCCGAATCGAATGCGTTTAAAAGCTCGTATTTCAGAAAATGATTCTCTACGAGATTCCATTGTCTGCGGCAGTAATGATAGCTACCCCCGTTCCCCTCCCGAGGGAAATCGATCCATTCGGGATGCCCGAATTCATTGCCCATAAAATTGAGATAAGCGTCTCCGCCGGAAGAAATTGTAAGCAGGCGAATCATTTTATGAAGCGCGATCGCCCTATCCATAATAGCGGAATGATAAATTTTATCCATTCCTATGTACTGCTCCCTGTCGCATAAACGAAACATGACCGTCTTATCTCCCACAAGAGCCTGGTCATGCGATTCGACGTAATTCACAGTCTTTTCATGGGGACGTTTACCGGTAAGCTGTCCCCAAATATAACCGAGATTCCAGTCCTCGTCGCCGACATATTTTAACGTATTAATCCACATATCGGGAATCCCCATAGAGAGACGATAATCGAATCCGACGCCTCCCCACTCGACAGGAAGGCACATTCCCGGCATACCGGACATTTCTTCACAGATCGTAATGGCAGAGGGATTGATTTCCTTGATCAATTCGTTGGCGAATTGAAGATAGGTAATCGCATCCGTCTGCGTATTCATTGAAAAATAATTTTTGTATTGCTCGAATTTTCCTCCGACGCCGTGATCTCTGTAAATCATGGAAGTAACGCCGTCAAAGCGAAAGCCGTCCAAATGATATTCTTCCAGCCAATATTTGACGTTAGACAACAGGAAATGAACGACCTCCGGTTTATTATAATCGAAAAGTTTCGTTCCCCACACGGGATGTTCCCCTTCGTATCCGTCGTGAAAATATTGATAGGTCGTGCCGTCAAACTCGTTGAGCCCGTCTCCCGTGTTCTTGATCGCATGAGAATGAATCAGGTCGAGAATTACGCGAATCCCCATTTTATGAGCCGTATCGACGAGATATTTAAAATCGTCCGGCGTTCCGAATCGGGAAGAAACGGCGAAAAAGTTAGATACCTGATACCCGAACGAACCGTAATAGGGATGCTCCATAATGCCCATAAGCTGAACGGCGTTATATCCGAGACGCTCGATACGGGGAAGAATATTCTCCGCAAATTCCCGATAAGAGCCTATTCCTAATTTATCCTGAGCCATTCCGACGTGCGCCTCGTATATATAGAGGGAATCTTCCCCTTGAAAGCCGGAATCCGTCCAGTGAAAGGAAGAAAGAAATATGCGCGAACACCACGTGTAATCGACGGGATTCTGCACGACATAATCCGCGTAAGCGGGAATTCTCTCGAGGAGCTTACCTTCGCGCTCGACGACTGCTTTATAAAAGCAACCGTCGTAAAGGGCGTCGGCAGGTAATTTTATTTCAAACACACCGCCGCCGATTTCTTCCATGGGATTTGCCGTTTTATCCCAGCCGTTAAAATCGCCGGTAAAATACATCGCCTCCGCTCCGGGAGCCCATTCGCGATAAATCCATCCTTCCGGACAACGATGTACGCCGAAATAAACGTGACCGTTGGCGAACTGCTTAAACGTACCCGTCCCTATGAGATACTTTTTTTTATCGGCGTAATTTTTCATGCGCTGATTAATGTCTTTTTCATAGGGGAGCAACAATTTATCCAATTCGAGAATTTTAAACATTTTTCGAACCCTCTATATTTTCCTTACGATTGATACGCCATCCGTTTTCGGATATCCCGCAATAGAGTTCCGCCATTTCCCCGGGGGACTCCTTCATTCCGTTCTTTTCCCATAAAAGAAAAACGTTATACAGAGCGCCCGAAAAATAACAGCTTTCGTACCCCTGTGTTTCACGCTGCCCTTCTGCCGACCTGTAGATTTCAAAAAAGTAACGGTCGATAACCTCTTTAAACATATAAACGTAGCCTGCGCCGTCGAGCAGAGAGAGAAATTCTTTATTGAGAAAACATTCACGGAAGAGCGCCTCGAAATATTTTACGAGGGAAATTCGAATAAGTTCCCTATGACGATAGACAAATTCCGATGCAAACCTTTCCACCAAAAAAAGGAGAAGCTCCTCCTTGGTCTGAGTATTTCGGTAATAAGCCATACGGCTTACCCCCGCTCGTTCGGAAATTTCCGTAACGGAAATCAAATCGAACGGTTTTTCTTTCATTAATTCCGCCAGCGCTTTCGCAAGCTTTTCCTTTGCCGTTCCCTTCTCACTCATAAAGCCCCTCTCAACGTCGCCTGTATAATGGTTACATTTGTAACTGTTTCAATTGTAATATACTTCTCCTTTCCTGTCAAGCGATTCGTCCGTTTTCGCAAGAAAATCGGCTCAAACCAACCTTATCGACGGAGAGAAGCCGAGATATTTATCGGCCAGGATGCGGAGAAGCCTTTCTTGCGTCGGCACGACATATGGCATGGGGTTGGCTTCTTTCGAAAAAAAATCCAACGAAAAGAATAATTCTTCCCGCCGGATTTTTATAACCGAAAACTCTTTATTGAAAAGTTTATTGAAAATTTTAAGTCCTTTCCTTTCAAAGGAACCCTTAAACGATTCCGTGAGCCATCATTGCATCGGCGACTTTTTCAAAACCCGCAATGTTCGCCCCCATCACGTAGTTGTCTTCATAACCGTACTTCTTTGCCGCATCGTCGATATTATGATAAATATTAACCATAATATCTTTGAGCTTGGCGTCAACTTCTTCAAACGTCCAGAAAATTCTCTGAGAAGACTGCGCCATTTCAAGCGCGGAAGTAGCTACGCCGCCGGCGTTTGCGGCTTTTGCAGGCAGAAATACGACGCCTGCGTCTTGGAAGACTTTAATCGCTTCCAACGTAGAGGGCATATTAGCGCCTTCTCCGACATATTTAACGCCGTTCGCGACGAGAATTTTAGCGGATTCTTCGTCGATTTCGTTCTGCGTCGCGCAAGGAAGAGCGACGTCGCATTTGATGCTCCAAATCCCCCTGCAGCCTTCCGTGTATACGGAGCCGGGAACTCTTTCGGCATATTCTTTGATTCTCCCTCTCTTGACCTCTTTAATATCTTTTACAACATCAAGACGGATTCCGTCAGGATCATAAATATAGCCGTTGGAATCATACATAGCGACGACTTTTGCGCCCAGCGACTGCGCTTTCTGGCAAGCGTAAATCGCGACGTTGCCGGAGCCGGAAATAACGACGGTTTTCCCTTCAAAAGAATCCTCCCTCGCTTTCATCGCTTCTTCCGTAATATATACAAGACCGTAACCGGTGGCTTCCGTTCTGACGAGAGAGCCGCCGTAGGTAAGTCCTCGACCGGTAAGAACGCCGACGTGTTCGTCCCTGATTCTTTTATACTGTCCGAACAAATAGCCGATTTCTCTGCCGCCTACGCCGATATCTCCTGCGGGTACGTCGGTGTCCGCTCCGATATATCTTTGAAGCTCCGTCATAAAGCTTTGACAGAATTTCATAATTTCATTATCGCTCTTCCCTTTGGGGTCGAAATCAGAGCCGCCCTTCCCTCCGCCGATAGGAAGCCCGGTAAGACTGTTTTTCAAAATTTGCTCCAATCCGAGAAATTTAATGATGGAAAGATTCACAGAGGGATGAAATCTAAGACCTCCTTTATAAGGTCCGATCGCACTATTAAATTGTACTCTGTATCCCTTGTTTACGTGCACTTTGCCGTTATCGTCAACCCAAGGAACACGAAACATAATTACTCTTTCCGGCTCGACGAATCTTTCGAGAAGCCCCGCTTTTTCATATTCGGGATGTTGCTCGATAACCGGAGCCAAAGACGTTAAAATCTCCGTTGCCGCCTGATGAAATTCCGGCTCGTTAGGATTCCGCTTCTTTAAATTTTCCAATACATTTTCTACATAAGACATAAAAAAACTCCTTAAAATTTTTATACATATTTCATATGATTATATTATACCATAATTTCAAAAGACGGCAAAATCTTTCGGACAAAATGCTTTTCGCAATAAATTATATCGGTTATAAATGAAACTTATAACAAATAAAACAAAGGAATTGCAAAAAAACAGTTGCAAAAAAAAATAAAACGTAATACAATAATGAGGTACATATTCCTTCTCTTGCAGAACCAATGATAGCATGCTTCCGTAGTTAAATGGATATAACAAGCCCCTCCTAAGGGCTAGTTATGGGTTCGATTCCCGTCGGGAGTACCAT
>CAYWKM010000023.1:0-24520 GCA_964459165.1 uncultured Clostridia bacterium | reverse complement strand
GTAAAGAAGTTCAAGCTATTAAGACTTGGTGCGGATAACAGGACTTGAACCTGCACGGTCTCCCATAAGAACCTGAAACTTACGCGTCTGCCAGTTTCGCCATATCCGCATATATTGCTTAGCATGAGAACTTTTATAAAATATCTTTCTTCAGCTCTCCGTTGTTTGAAAGAATTCTATACGCTCTCCCTCCGCAGGAAATCGATCTTACATATTTCTCGTTAAGAAACTCGATTGCAGAGTTATCTTCCAAAGCATAAGAACAAGTATTATTATAACGCAAAATTTCATCGAAGTCAAGCATTCTATGGTTATAATGAGGAGAAATTTCCCCCTTTAACCAACCGAGGCCATCGTATACAGAATATTTCGCATCCGCGTTTACTAATTCAGAATCTGTATACATCTTTTCAAACCAGCAAATGGCTCCGGCGGAAAGTCCGCAAAGAATGACTCCTCGTTCGTAAGCGTCTCTGATGAGATCCAGAAGACCCGTTTGCTTCCAATGGCGCAACATATATACGGTATCGCCTCCTCCGACGTAAATGAAATCCGATTTGAGAAATTTATCCTTTATCTTCTCCATGTTCATTTCGCCGTAAACCGTTAGCGCCACATCCGTCTTTATATTGAAAACGCCGGTGTACATTTTATGGAACGTATTATAATAAGGCATACTGTCATGGCTCGCCGTGGGGATGAAAAGCCCGTACGCCCTTTTTTCTCCGGCATGGGCTTTCGCTTTATCGGCTATATATTTATCGATCCCTTGCGTTTCTTTTGTACGAAGTTCCCCTCCGCCGATACATATAATCGTTCTATCCATTATTTACGTCCTTATGAAACAGAAAATATAATTTTTCGTTAATCCTTCTCCATAAATAAAGCGGCTTTACCTAAATCTATACGTAAAACCGCCTTGATCTTAGAGTAAAAACGAATGTTTAACAATTTTTTTGACGCCGCGCGCTTAAAGCGTGCCGAAAAGTCTGTCGCCTGCGTCGCCGAGACCGGGAACGATATAACAATGCTCATTGAGTTCTTCATCATAACCGGCGAGATATAAATCGACGTCGGGATGATCGCTGAGAACTTTTTCGATTCCGACGGGACAGCCGAGAATACAACAAAGCTTAATATTTTGAATTCCCTTCTGTTTGATCATGGAAATGGCGTCGGAAGCAGAACCGCCGGTCGCCAGCATAGGATCTACAACGATAATCGTTCTATGCTGAGAATCAGAGGGCAATTTACAATAATATTCCACAGGTTTATGCGTAACGGGATCCCTATATAAGCCGATATGACCGACTTTAGCGTTAGGAATTAATCTCTGTACGCCGGAAACCATACCTAAACCGGCTCTGAGAATGGGTACGACTCCGACTGCCTTACCGGATACCATCTTACAGTGAGCGGTGGCTATGGGCGTTTCAACGTCGACGTCCTCCAAAGGCAGGTCTTTGGTTGCTTCGTATGTAATAAGCAAGGCAATTTCCTCTGCCAATTCCTGAAACTGTTTACTGGTAGTGTTCTTGTCTCTGAGCATAGCTAATTTATGCTGTACCAAAGGATGCTGCATCAGATGAAACTTAGGGTTCGATAAAAATTCGTGGGTTGACATATTATTTCTCCTGTGATTATTTTCGTAAATTATATTTGCTCTTTGAATCTTTGATATCGCCTTCATTTTTCGTCAATAAAGGCAAATGATATCACTATGATGATAATTTGACTATCCTATAGAAAATAAATCGCTTAAACGACTGATTTCTGTCGTCGGATAATTTGAGAAGGATTCCGGCTTACTCTTTCAACGCCGAATTTGAATAACCTGAGATCAGACTTTATCATTTTGCAATCCCATGCAGGAATAGTCTCGATAAAGTATCGTAAAATATCAAATTCCTTCAAACCATCCGATGGTCCGTCTGTCTGAACGACAATAATGCCGAGACCGTATTTTCAGACGATATCTCCATGACCTTCGTACAATCGTCATATAAACGTCCCTATTCATGTCGAAACGGAGCAATTTGTTTAAATTTTCTACGTCGGCTCCGGCGATAATTTACAGAAGCGCAAACGATTTCATGATAAAATATCCCCTGCGCTTCAATGAAGCATTTTTGCTTCCGTCGTTTTCGCCTGTTCATAACAGTGGTTTTCTACGCCAAAGATTCGTCGACTGATGGGCAACCGACTTCAAAATAGATAAATTGAATCTTCCGTTCAGAGAAATCTTAGATTTTTCTGCTGTATTTTTCTTCAATTGCCGTAATTTTTGCTACTCTTCTTTCATGACGTTCTCCGCCCATAAATTCAGAGGTTAAAAAAGCTTCGACGATTTCTTCCATCATACCCACGCCGAGGCATTTTTCGCCGAAAGCAAGCATATTCGCGTCGTTATGATATCTTGTATATTTGGCGCAATAGGTATCATGACAATGCGCGCACCTTATGCCGGGTACTTTATTTGCGGCAATAGATATGCCGATGCCGGTCGAACAGATAACGATCCCTCTTTCACATTCGCCTTTCGCTACGGATTCCGCCGCAAGCATAGCGTAATCGGGATAGTCGCAAGACTCGTCGGTATAAGTACCGAAGTCAATGTATTCGTATCCGTTGCGTTTCAAATAATCCAATAACGCTTTTTTTAAATTCAGACCGCCATGGTCGCAAGCAACTGCAATTTTCATCTTATCCTCCGCCCTTTTTTCTTTTAGTTTACCACTTTCTCCCATAAAAGGCAAGCGTTCCGCCTTCATTTTTTCAAAGTGTCCGTCAAGATTGACAAGCCCTCGTCAAACGATTTATCACGCCCGCCATAATGCCGTTCTGTTTTTTCGGTTCAATCGCTATAATGATCCCCGCTCGCTTTTCTCCTTCATGCAGTAAATAATAAAGGTTTGCCGCCATCTCTTGATCGGTATCGCCAAGATTGAGAACCTGATAGTCTGAAAGAAGTTTTGCGATTTTTCCCTCGCATAAGATCGTCGGGCGATTTCCCTTTTCCGCTTCTTCTCGATAAAGAGCTTTCGCTTTCTCTATTTCATCGCTATTAAAAATTGCAGTTCGGCAAAACGGCGAATAATGTTTGTAAGCCATGCCGGGGCTTCTTGGCTTTTCCCCCTTTTTCATCTGATAAACCCGACAGTCTCCGACTACGGAAGCGATCATTTCTCGCGTTATGAGTCCCGTGCGAAGAATCGTGGGAATGTCTCCGGTAACGTCGCAAACAGTGCTTTCGATCCCCCCGTTACACTGTCCCCCTTCTAAAATTAAGGGAATTTTTCCGTTGAAGTCCTCAAAGACGTGTCCGGAAGTAACCGGACTGATATGCTTTGAAAGATTCGCGGACGGCGCAACAATGGGCAAATTGACATATTTCAAAAATTCCTGCGCTCCGGTATGCGAAGGCACGCGGATAGACAAAGTGTTTAGACCGCAGGAAACGTATTTGCTCACTTTCCCCTCAGACCGATAAACTAACGTCAAAGGTCCGGGTAAAAAAGCCTCCCTCAACCTTTTCGCATACGGAGGATCATAATCGATAAGCGTTGATATATCGAAATCCTTATGAACATGGGAAATCAAGGGATTGTCCGACGGTCTGCCCTTCACGGCGAAGATGCTTTTCACCGCCTCGTCGTCAAAGGCGGACGCTCCCAAGCCGTAAACGGTTTCCGTAGGGAAGGCAACCAGCTTGCCTTCTTCTATTAATTTTTTCGATAGCTTTAAAGACTCTTCGTTGATATCAAGTATTTTCGTTTGCATATCTCGAATTAAAACGGCGGTTCGTCGTTATTGTATTCCTCGCCGAAATCCTTTTCCCTATTGGAACGCGAACCGTATTCGGGCGGCTCGTCTTCCTTCCCCTGATCTTCCACGTCGATATATTTTGTACATTCGCCGATAAAGCGCAACGGGATTCTTCCCTGCGGGCCGTTTCTATGCTTAGCCAAGATTAACTCCGCAGCGCCCTTAATGACCTTTCCGCTATCGATTTCTTCCTTGGTAGCCGTAGCATCCGGACGATTGATGAACATGACAATATCGGCGTCCTGCTCGATAGCGCCGGATTCGCGCAAATCGGATAATTGCGGCTCCTTTGTTTGAATACGCCTTAACTGTGAAAGGGCGACGACGGGTACGTTGAGCTCCTTCGCCATGATCTTTAAGTCTCTGGTGATGGAAGCGACTTCCTGTTGCCTATTCTCCTGAGAGGCGACATTTTTTGAACCGCTTCCCATTAGCTGAATATAATCGATCATGACGAGATCGAGGCTTTTCCTTCCCATACTGCTCAATCTTCTGCATTTGGATAAAATCTCGGCGGGAGTAACTCTGGAAGAATCGTCTATATAGATGGGCGCTTTCGACAACTGTTCGCTCGCTCTGAAAATCCTTTGCCATTCCGATTCGCTTAAATTGCCGGAGAGAGCCTTTTCCATGCTGATATTTGTATAAGAACAAAGAAGTCTCTGCACAAGTTGGATTCGGGGCATTTCCAGAGAGAAGACCGCGCACGTGCAACCCTTTACCATTGCCGCGTGCTCGACGATATTCATGGCGAGCGAAGTTTTTCCCATACCGGGGCGAGCCGCCACGACAATGAGATCGGATTTCTGCAAACCGTTGGTCATTCGGTCCAATTGTTTGAAGCCCGTTTCCACTCCGCGATATATATTTCTGTTTTGACTGATGCTTTCAAACTTATGAATCACTTCGTTGACGATATCCCCTTCCTTCATGCTCATAAGAGCCGAATTTTCGCTTTGCCGCGAGATATCGTAAATCGTCTTTTCCGCATACTCCAAAGAGGACGTTTCATCCTCGCTTTTCATACTGTTTTCAATGATGGATTTGGATGCGCGAATCAATTTCCGATTTAAGCTGTCGCGCTTTATAATATCAAAATAATGCTTGTAATTCGCAGAAGAAGGCGTAAACTGGATTAATTCGGTCAAATACGGAACTCCGCCCGCCCTTTCAAGATTCCCTTCCACAGTCAACTCGTCGGAAAGCGTAACCATATCGATCGGCTTTTTGTCGTTGAAGACCTTTTTTATCGCGGAAACGACATATTTATGCGCATCCAAATAAAAATCTTCCTCCGTCAACCTTTCGAGGATATCGGGCAAAATTTCGTTGTCAATCATGATACAGCCGAGAAGCGCCATTTCGGCGTCAAGATTGTTCGGCATGGTATTAATTTTGGTTGCCATTTTACTTACTATTTCCCTTCGGACAATCTTTCAAATTCATTCAGCGTATCTTCAAATTCCTTCATTGCCACGGCAAACGGTTCCTCCGCGGTGAGATCGACGCCGGCTTTTTTTAATTCTTCAACGGGAGGCATGGATCCGCCGGTAGAGAGGAAAGAGAAGTAATCTTCTACCGCCTTATCGCCGACGGTAAGGATTCTTTTTGCAATCGATATCGCCGATATGATACCGGTGGCATACTGATATACATAGAAGGATCTGTAAAAATGCGGGATTCTCGACCATTCGTAAGCGATCTCCTCGTCATGATACAGTCCGTCTCCGTAATAATCCTTATTTAATTGCAGATAGGTATTGCAGAGCAATTCCTTTGTCAAGGGAATCCCCGCTTCCGCTTTTTCATGCGCGATCTGTTCAAATTCGGCAAACTGCGTCTGACGGAATAAAGTCGTGCGAATCATATCCATATAATAATTCAACAGATATCTTTTTAATTTAACGTCCTCCGTTTGACGATACAGATATTTCAAGAGGAGAACCTCGTTGCACGTGCTCGCGATTTCCGCCACGAATAACGTGTAGTCGCATTTTGAAAAAGGCTGCGCCTGATTGGATTTATAAGTATGAATGGAATGACCCATTTCATGCGCGATCGTAAAAATATCGTTTGTCGTCTCCTGATAATTCAAAAGGACGAAGGGATGCGTCCCATAAACGCCGGTAGAATAAGCGCCGCTCCTTTTCCCCGTATTTTCATATACGTCGATCCATCGCTCGTCGTGCGCTTTTTTCAACAGCTCCTGATAATCCTTCCCGAGAGGCGCAAGCCCTTGAATCACTAAATGATACGCGTCGTCATATGACATTTTAATGTCGGCGTTTTCAACCAAAGGAACGTAGACGTCATACATATGCTGCTCCTCTAATCCGAGAAGCTTTTTTCTCAACGAAATATATCTATGCATGATCGGAAAAGCGGCGTGTACGTTCTTTATCAAATTATCATATACCGCCGTATCCACATCGGAACCGGAAAGAGCCATTTCGAGGCAGGAAGCATAATTTCTTGCCGTCTTATAGAAAATATCCTTTTTTACGTTCCCGAAATACGTTTCCGTCAGCGTATTGGAGATTCCGATATAAGCCTTATAATAGGCCTTAAACCATTGTTCGCGCTCCTCTCTCGAGCCGCTATGCATGACAAGACCGTACATTCCGTGCGTGATCTGCGTAGGCTTACCGTTAAAATTCGCTTGGGGAAGGTTCAAATCGGCGTTGTCCAACATCGAGAACACGTTTGAACTGTTGTTTACTGCTTCGGACGAGAGAGCGAGAATACGCTCCTCCGCCTCGGATAATACATGCTGTTTGCTCTTAATAAGGAGCTCGAGCATATAATCGTAGTCGCGGAGCTTTTCATCCCTTGAAAAGGAAATCAGCGTTTCGGAAGGGAGAGCGGTAAGCTCGGGCTCGCTGAACGAAAGCTGCGTCATAAAGGCGGAAAAGAGAGAGCGAATTTTCGACTCATACGCCACGTAACGGGTCGCTCTCACGTCCTCGTCGTGCCGCATGCTCGCATATAAAAACAGACGGTTAAATTTTTCTAAGACACGGTCTCTTTCCGTAAGAAATTGAAGTAAACCGTCCGCTGTTCCGAGCGTTCCTTTGAAGCCGGAAAAATCAATCTGCGTTTCCGCTTCGGCAAACGCTTTTTCCCAATCCTCGTCCGACGGATAAATATCGGACGTATTCCATTTGTATTTCTCTTCGATTTCGTTTCTTTCCATAACAATAAACACTCCTTATTAATTTTTAAAACTATGTATAGGCGCGGGAATCGATCCGCCCCTAAGTATCATTTTGCTCGCATCGCCGTCATGCACGGGCATAATAGGCGCTCTGCCCAAAAGACCGCCGAAATTGACCTCTTCCCCCACCGTTTTTCCGGGCACGGGAATGACGCGCACTGCGGTCGTCTTATTATTGATCATTCCGATCGCCGCCTCGTCGGCTATGATCGCCGCGATCGTCGTCGCAGGCGTATTTCCGGGAATAGCGATCATATCGAGTCCGACGCTGCATACGCAGGTCATAGCCTCCAATTTATCTAAGCAGATATCTCCCCGTTCCGCCGCTTCAATCATTCCGATATCTTCGGAAACGGGAATAAACGCGCCGGACAAACCGCCCACGCGGGAGCTTGCCATCACCCCGCCCTTTTTTACCGCGTCGTTCAACAGAGCGAGAGCGGCCGTCGTCCCGTGCATTCCGACGGTAGAAAGCCCTAATTCCTCCAAAATAGCGGCGACAGAATCTCCCCTTGCCGGCGTGGGAGCCAAAGACAAATCCACGATACCGAATTCAGCGTTTAAGCGTTTAGCGGCTTCTTTGGCGATGAGCTGTCCGGCTCTCGTTATCTTAAAAGCCGTCCTTTTAATCGTTTCGGCTGCGTCCGTTAAATTTGCATCGCGTATCCCTTCTAAGGCGTGCTGCACGACGCCGGGACCCGAAACGCCGACGTTGACGACCGTATCGGCTTCGCCTAAACCGTGAAACGCGCCCGCCATAAAAGGATTATCTTCTACCGCATTGCAGAAAACGACGAGCTTCGCGCATCCGATCCCGTCTCTGTCCCCTGTCCGTTCAGCCGTCTCTTTAAAAATTTCTCCCATCCGTCTTACGGCGTCCATATTGATACCGGAGCGCGTCGAGCCGACGTTTACGGACGCGCAAAGCCGCTCAGTCAGCGATAGCGCCTCGGGAATCGTATCGAGGAAAATTTTTTCATAATCCGCCGTGGATTTATGCACCAAAGCGGAATACCCGCCCAAAAAGTCAATTCCGAGCTGTTTCGCCGCACGATCAAGCGCTTGTCCGATCAAAATACTTTTTTGCGGAAAGGAAGCCGTGAGAAGGCTCACAGGCGTAACGGAAATTCTTTTATTGACGATGGGAATCCCGTATTCTCCCGCCAAATCGGAAGCGACGTCGACGATTTTATCCGCTTTTTTACAGACGAGATCGTATACGGCGGTCGCCGTTTCCTCGGCAGTCGCTCGAATACAAGACAAGAGAGAGATTCCCATCGTGACGGTTCTGATGTCGAGGTGCTCCTTCTCTACCATGTCGATGGTTTCGAGTACGTCAAATTTACTGAACATAGCTTATCCCTCAATCAAATGTTGTGCATCGCTTTAAAAATATCTTCGTGCTGCATTCTGATGCTCATGCCGATGCTCCTCCCCATCTCCTCGCACTCCTTCGCGAGGACGGCGAGCTGACAATCGATATCATCGATATCTACGGACATGATCATTGCAAAATCCTCTCCTAAAATCGTTTGGGAAATATCTTCGATATTGACGTTTTTCTCGGCGAGAAAAGCGCTGACTTTTGCGATAATCCCCTTTTTATCTTTCCCCGTTACCGTTACCACTGCTTTCATCCTGAGTCTCCTTCCGTGCGATTTCCTGACAAAAATTTCCGGTTTTGGTATATTCCACCAAAACGTTTCCCTGCGTGATATATAAAACCTCTTCGTTCTCCTCAAATTCGGGAAGTTCCTTTTCGGCGTCTACGTAAACGTTTCTCTCGTCCCATTTCTGTTTCTTTGTATTCCACGTTTTGAAAACGAGCACGTTCACGTCTACCTTATCTTTGGTTTCCCAATCGTCTATATGGGAAAAATAAGCCAATCCCTTTTCCTTTATCCCTCTTGAAAGGAGTTTTAACATTCGGCAATAATATTTGGAGCGATGCATTTTAATTCCGCCGTAAATATAAACAAAAATAACGTAAATTGCCGTAAATACGCCGATTAAAACTTTTATAAGAATAGAAATGGAAGAATTATAGGGAAGAGATAAATTCCAAACGACGCTTCCGGCGCAAAGAACGACGTATAGCGCCGTGACGCATAAGAAAAAAGACAGAATACGCCGATATTGCTTTAACGCGTTTAAATAATCGTCGTCTTCATAGATACGTATCATGATTGATTCCCCCTCTTTTTATAATCCGTTCGAATGTAAAGCTTTTCGCCGTTTACTACACGGTAAAGCTCGTAGCGATCTCTGTATTCCGCCATGACAAAATCTTCGTTGTCCGCGATTCGATAATAGCGAGGATAATTTACTTCATCGACGGTGATTTGACGCGGTTGGATTGTCGACGGTTCGTCGGCTTCCGGCTCAACGGAAGGCGTATTGCGCTTTTGCTCGACTCCTTTTTTATCCCGCTTCTTTTTCCTTTTTCTTTTAAATGAAAAGAAAAAGGAATAACCGGTTATCAGCAGCAGGATGAAAAAAACGACAAAAAACAGCAACAGGACATTCCTATCGTCAAATATACGCCAAATAAGCTGAACGATTCCGCAGACAGCCAGATAACAAAGAATCAACCAAAGGCGACATTTATTGATTAAATGAAAAAGCAAAGAAAATACTTTTTTTATCAACCAAACGATAGCGTTAGCCGTTGCCTTTAACAGTCGAAAAAACATTTTTTTCTCCTCAAAATGTTAACTTAAAAAATATACGAAAGCCATGTCTTGTTTTTTATCGACCACTCGGTGACGACGCCGTAGATATCGCTTTCCTTCAGACAGCCTACTTCTGTGCTGTCTTTGCTGATAGAACGATTATCTCCCAGAAAGAAGATTTCGCCCTCGCCGACCGTTACTTCACCGAAAGACGGCGTGAGAGAGGACGCGTAGCTTTCCGATAGAGCGATATATTCGGATGAACCGGAATACATGATGTAAACGACTCCGTCGGAGCAATACAGTTTATCGCCCGCGATTCCGATTAACCTTTTAATAATATATTCGCCGGAAAACAAGCCCTGTTGCCTATAAGCAGTTACGTCGACGACTATGATATCCCCTCTTTTCGCCTTCTTCCGCTTATTGGCATAGAGACAATCGCCGTCTTTCAGCGTTTCGTTCATGGAATTGCCCTCCACGTAAATTCCGCTGTAAACGGAGAAAAAAGCGTAACGCCCGACGCAAAAAAGGAGCAACAGGCAAATGATAAAAATAAGAAACGCATTATTAGACTTTATAGATTTTGCGTGAAAACAATTTTCGTACACGATGCTGTCTTGAAGGTCTTCTTTACGCATGGATTAATCCTCCGAACTGACGATAACGCTTTTCATTCTTTTTTTCAATTCATCCGGCGTAAGCAAAATACATCTTCCGCATTTTTCACATTTGAGCTTGTAATCGGCGCCGTTGCGTATAACGATCCAGCTGCTTCCCCCGCAGGGATGCTTTTTCTTCGTAATAATTTTATCTCCGAGACGATACATTCTTCAGATCCAAATAATGTTGTTTACCAAATAGGGTTTTTTATCGACGCATTGAAAGGTCAGAGCGGATATTCCTTTAAAAGATTTTAATTCCTTTTTCTCCTGTTCCTTTGCCGCGCCGTCGTCAGATACGTCCGCTTCAAAATCCTTCGCCTTGAACACCAGCTTTTTCCACTTTCCGAAGGGCTGAATTCTTCTCTTCAAGGAATAGCTCTGTAATTTTCTGTCGATCCGCTTTAATAATCCGATATATAATTCACATTCCGCTTCGCAGTAAACGTCGAGAGAGAGGAGCGAATTTTCATCGGCGGAATATTCTTCCATTCCGGGACGATAGGAAATTAAACCGTCGTCGCAAAGCAATCCGAGAATATTTCCGTAGCCGTTATCAAGCTTGGGAATACTTTCGGCTGCGTTGAGGAGCAGAATATCCGAAAGAGTATTTTTTTTGTTATCGATATAATAAAATCCCGAAGAGTTATCGCCGCCGGAAAATAATACCCTGTTCTTCGGATAACTGTTATTAACCGATTGCGTGATGTGATACCTGACAATTTTCGACGTAGTGAGAAATCCGTTTGTACATATTGCATAAGCGAATAAATGCAATTCGGTCGCCGTTGAACAGACGTTTAAAAGAAAAACCTCTCGTCTGTCGGGCAACGTCGTTTTATGCGGCATTTCCGTCCACTCGCCGTCGATAGGATTCAACGGATCGGCGATGCAATATAATCCGCTTCTTGAAACAGAACTTTGCTCGTCAAAACTCACGACGGCAATCAGTTCCTTTTCCTCCGAAACGACGACCTGAATGTCCACAGGCGTAGGGATAAATACCTGACGTCCGGTCAGATATTTGCTTAAAAAAAGTTGAATATCCTTGCTGACGTTTTCATCCAAATATCCGTTATGCCCTACAGAATAGGCGATTGCCTTTTCCGTTTCAATATTGATCCGCGCATACGTATCGTATGCGCGATCGATTTCGCATCGTTCGTCGTGTCCGGCGCAAAGCATGAGGATAGGACTTTTTATAAAGGGCGCATATGCTTGCGAATCCAGTCCGCAGATAAAACGGCAACGTTCTTCCGTCAGCTCCAGCTTTTCGTCGTCATATCGGTAATATCCCCGATAAGCCTGCCAACCTGCGGCATTGACGACGATGGCGCACGAAACTGTTTGGGAAGCAATCAGTTTCCAAACAATTTCTCCGCCGCCTCTGATTCCGACGACCCCGATTTCCGAATAATTTTGCTGTTTTAAGAAATCGCAGGAAAATTTCGCAACGCTGATCCATTCAAACCAACTCGTCTCCAAAACGCTCTCATCCGCATATTGAACGCGCCTTCCCGCCTGTTCGTAATTGGCATATGAAATTTTTTCGGGATATATCGTATAATTCCCCTTCCCTCTGTTTTCGTCCGTTTCTCCTCTGTAATCCGGCATGAGAACAGAATAACCCATTTGCTCGAAATACCGAATCAGATCGTAATCGATCGACTGATCGATATCGTTTAAAAGCAGTACGGCAGCGTTGGACTCATTGATATCGCGATGCGCGTAAACGGCGTAAACGCTTACTCTTTCTCCGCCGATAGGCTTCCCTTTATAGCGAATTCTGTCGATTGTCAAATCCCCTTCACGCTTCGTCTCGAGCAATGTATAATCCAACGAGAAAAAATAATCGATTTCTTTACAAACGTCTTTCGGGTTTAAAATTTTATCGGACAAAATAGAAATCTCCTTAAAGTCATTAGCGATGATAGATCGGTAAAAAATTTGCGTTAGAGGCGTTTTTACCTTGCAAAAACCTTCGTTTCATACTATAATGATAGTGACGAGCGGATTGCTCGATCATTATTATACAACACTATCAAAAATAAATCAAGTGAATTATTTTATTTCGGAGAATCGCAATGTCGTTTTGTTCCTTTTCAAAAGAATTTTCGGAAAATTCGTATACCTTGATCGAAAATCAATACATTACGAAATATATGCCGCAGTCGGACGGCTTCACGGTAAAGGTATATCTTTACGGGCTTTTCCTCTGCCAACATCCTTCTATGGAATTAAGCGTCGCCTCCATGGCAAAATCATTCAATTGTACGGAAGAGGAAATAAAAAACGCATTCTCGTTTTGGGAGGATTTCGACCTGGTAAGAATTTTATCGAAGGATCCCTTTGTCGTTGAATTTCTGCCGGTCGTTAACGCGCTCGGCAGACCGAAAAAGATCCGATACGACAAATATGCCGACTTCAATAAAGAGCTTCAAAATAAAATGCAGAAGGTCGGAAAGTTCGTTTCTTACAACGAAAGCATAAAATATATGAACTTCCTGCAAGAAAATAATATCGAACAGGAAGCGTTTCTGCTGATTGCGCAATATTGCATCGACAAGAAAGGAAGCAACGTCACGCAGTCCTATATTATCAATAAAGCAAAAAAATTTATATCGCAAAATTTGCTCACCTATCAACAGGTCGAAAAGGAACTGTCCGGCTATAACATTCACGAAAAAGATATTTTAAGCATCTTTACCTCTTTGAATACGTTTAAAGCTCCCGAAGAAGGAGATTATACGCTCTTCGATAAATGGACGACGCAGTACGGTCTTTCTCTCACCGCCATCAAAACGGCGGCGAAAACTTTGAAACGCGGGAGCATGGAAAATCTCGATTTATTGCTCAATCAGGTTCATGAAGCGGGCAAAATTTCCGACGACGAAGTATCCGCCTATCTCGCGGAAAATGAACTTCTTTCAAATCTAACCTTTAAAATAGCAAGGAAGCTAAGCATAAAAATTCATTCTCCTCAAACATATATAGAAGAATATGTCGAAAAATGGTATAACCGAGGCTATGACGAGGAAGCGCTGTGCAGTATAGCGGTGTACTGTACGAGAATTTCGCATAATACTTTTATAGAGATGGATTCGCTCATCGAAGAACTTTATCGAAAGAGCATCATTTCCGACGAGAACGTCAATCAATATATCGCCGACAGGAACGCCGAATTAAAAATTCTCCTCGAAATAAAAGCTCTCTGTCCGAGCGTTCGTTTGGGGAACTCCCCTCTTTCAATGATAAAGACCTGGCATGATTGGAACTT
This sequence comes from uncultured Clostridia bacterium, assembly GCA_964459165.1. GTDB lineage: Bacteria > Bacillota > Clostridia > Christensenellales > Borkfalkiaceae > RGIG4074. Next base: position 10,870 of record CAYWKM010000023.1, on the reverse strand, counting down.
CAACGATGCGATGATATTGGAAGCGGCAAAAAGGTCCTCCTCAACCGTCAGCCCTATTCCTTATATGAATAAGATCCTATCGGATTGGAAGCAGCAGAATATATTTAAAGTAGAGGATATTCCCGAAGCGTCGCCGACCAATTTATTGATTGAAAACAGAAAAGAAGTCGATAAGCGGACAAAGGCTCTCGACGATAAAGCGGACAGGGAAAGATATTATGCCGATCGCAGAAGAAGCGCGCAGGCAAAAGCGGATAAATATATCAAAAAAGCGGAAACAAATCCGGAATACGTACGGGTTTCCTCCGAGCTGAGCTCGGGAAATATCGAGCTGGCGCGAGCCAAAGTGTTCGAACCGAATAACGTTTCCGTTATCAACGAAAGGATCTCCCGTTTGAGAAATAGGCAGAGAGAAATTTTATCTTCTATGGGTATGACGGAAGAAATGCTTATTCCTCAATATCAGTGTAAAAAATGCAACGATACGGGATTTCTTCCGGACGGAAAGGCTTGCGAATGCTACAATAAGCGATAAAAGAAAAAAGAGCTTTGAAATATTTTTATCTTCAAGCTCTTTTTTATCATTTAAATGATAGATTCTTCGGCTAAATCTTAATGAGTATTCCGTAATCATTGGGTTTTATTTCAAAAAGATGATTGTATTCGAGATCGGTCAACAATTCCTTCCAGCGTCCGTCCGTTTTTAAAACGACCGTCCTGTCGGAAAAATTCACAAAGACGTAAAAGGATTGAATTCCCTTCTTTCTGGAAAAGATATAAATTCTTTCATCTCTTCCGATTTCGGAATATTCGCCGTCCCTCATGACGTCTTTTAAAACGTTATTACGGATATCGCTCAGCTTCCTATAATATTCGGTAAGAGCCGTATTCCGGTTCTTCCAATCGTAAGTTCCGCGACAGAAGGGATCGCCATACCCCTCCATGCCGTTTTCATCGCCGTAGTAAATGCAGGGAACGCCCGGAAGCGTGAACTGTAACAGCGCGGCAATTTTGAGAGATTCGATTGCGTTCGCCTTCTCTTCTTGGGTCATATGCGTAACGCTCATTTCATCCTTGGAAGAACATTCCTTTCCTCCGAGAACCGTTAAAATTCTACTTGTGTCATGCGTACCTAAGATATTCATCAAACTGTCAAGGACGCACTTCGGATAATGATCGATAAGCGTCCCCATCGTTTCCCGCAAACCGTCCGTGTTTTTTGTCTTTACAAAATCAATGATGGCGTCCTTTAAGGGATAATTCATTACGCTGTCCAGCTCATAGCCCTGCAGATATTCTCTTCTCCGGCTATATGCGATTTTATTAGACGCGTCCTCCCAAACCTCGCCGATGATGATCGCCTCCGAATTTTCCTCTTTCACGGAAGAACGTAACTCTTTTAAGAAAAAATCGGGAAGTTCATCCGCCACGTCAAGGCGATAGCCTCCGACGCCGCTTCTCAGCCACGTTTTTAAAACGCCGTTTTCTCCGAAAATAAAATTGCGGTAGGATTTGGAATGCTTATTGACTGCGGGGAGGGTGGAAATCCCCCACCAACCGTCGTATAGTTCGGGATAATGAATAAAATGATACCAATCGAAGTATTTGGATTCCGTGGACTGATAAGCCCCTAATTCATCGTATTTTCCATATTTATTGAAATAACGACTATCGTCTCCGGTATGATTGAATACCCCGTCTAAAATGATCTTGATCCCGAGCTTTGCCGCTTCGTCGATCAATTCGCAAAAATCTTCCTTGCTTCCCAAGAGAGAATCGATCTTCATATAATCGCCCGTATCGTAACGGTGATTGGAAAATGCTTCAAATATGGGATTGAAATAGATAACGGTAACGCCCAACGATTTCAAATACGGGAGTTTTTCTTGCACGCCTTTAAGGTTTCCGCCGAAAAAGTCGTTATTCATAACCTTTCCGCATTCATTCGGCTTATAATAAGGCGTCCCGCCCCAATCGCTACGCAAAATCTTATCTGCCGCTATGGGAATTTCACCCGCTTTGTAAAACCGATCGGGAAAAATTTGGTACATGACGCCGCCTTTGAACCAATCGGGCGTTTTATAATCTTCGGAATAGACCGTCAGCTGGTAGGAGGGAGAATCATCGGAGATATCGGCGAATCGATACGCGCCCCTTCCGATTTTCAGATCTCCCACCTTAAAGCGATAAAAATATAACCCGGGGTTATGAATGCGTATCGTGATATGCCAACCGAAATCGGTTTTCGTCATTTCAAAATATTTTGTGTGTTCGCCGTCTCTATTGATTACCAGCAGAAATTTGTCAGAAGAAAATTCATCCTTCTGACAAAAAACATTGAGCTCTAATTTTTCTCCTTGTTTCATTCCGCCGATAATGCTTTTACATCGTATATCAAGTGGATTAAAATATATGCTCATAAATTACCGATTATTTCGTAATCTTCACAGGTTTGAGTCCCCAAATATTATTTGCGTACTCCGTAACGGCTCTGTCTGCGGCAAAATAGCCGGCAGCCGCTATATTACGTAAAGATATTTGATTCCATTTACGCTTATTTTCGCCATATAATTTAGACATCGTCTGCTGCGTACTTACGTAAGATTCATAATCCGCCAGACACATATAGGGATCGGCGATAGGCTTTCCGGTGAGCAAATAATTGGCAATATCCGAGAAGGATTGACCGTTAAATCCGATAATCAAGGATTCGAGCACCTTTCTGATATTAATATCCTGATTGTAATACGAAGCAGAAATATAACCGTTTTTCCAGATATCGGATACTTCGTCCGCTTTCAAGCCGAAGATAAAGATATTATCCAATCCCACTCTTTCCGACATCTCTACATTCGCGCCGTCGAGCGTGCCGATCGTCAACGCGCCGTTAATCATAAACTTCATATTACCCGTGCCGCTTGCCTCTTTGCCCGCGAGGGAAATCTGTTCGGAAATTTCCGACGCCGGCATCAGCTTCTCGGAGAGGGTCACGTTGTAATCTTCAAGGAATACGACGTTTAATTTCTTTCTGATTTCCGGATGTTTGTCGATATCCGCAGAGATATAGCAGATGAGCTTGATGATCATTTTCGCCATAAAGTAGCCGGAAGCCGCTTTCGACGCAAAGATATAAGTTTTCGGCTGAACGGGAAGATCGGGATTTTCCTTTAAGGCATTATAAACCGCTATGATATGGAGAGCGTTCAAAAGCTGTCTCTTATATTCGTGCAAACGCTTTGCCTGAACGTCAAAAATCGTATCGGTATCGATAACCGCGCCCTGTTTCTTATAAACGTACTCTGCCAACTGCTTTTTCTTGACGGCTTTAATTTCTTCAAGTCTCTTTAAAACGCTGTCGTCGTTTTCAAATTTTTTAAATTCGGATAAAACCGACGCGTCTTTGGCATATCCGTCGCCGATGCAATCGTTTAACAATTCGCAAAGCTCGGGATTCGATTGATTCAACCATCTTCTGTGGGCGATGCCGTTCGTTACATTCGTAAATTTTTCCGGCGTAAAATCATAAAAATCCTTGAAGACGCTGTTTTTGATAATATCGCTATGAAGAGCCGAAACGCCGTTTACGCTGTGCGAACCCACGACGGAAAGATTTGCCATCTTTACGGTGTTATTGGACATGATCGCCATTCTTCCGATCTTATCCCAATCGCCGGGATATTTATTCCATAAATCCTGACAGAATCTTCTATTGATCTCTTTGAGAATCGAATAAATTCTGGGAAGAGTTCTTAAAATAAGTTCCTCCGGCCAAGTTTCGAGCGCTTCTGCGAGAACCGTATGATTCGTATATGCGCAAGTCGCCGTCGTAATATTCCAGGCCTGATCCCAGTTAATGTAATTCTCGTCGACTAAAATACGCATCAATTCGGGAATGGCGAGAGCCGGATGGGTATCGTTCAGATGAATGGCAGCCATCACGGGCAACATGCTTAACGGACCAAACCTTCTCTTATGATTGGCGACAATATTCTGCAAGGAAGCGGAGACCAATAAATATTGCTGTTTGATTCGGAGCGATTTTCCGCCGTTATGATTATCCGCGGGATAAAGTACCTTACAGAGCAATTCCGCCTCGTTATCGTCCTTCATGACGGTGCCGTACGCGCCCTGAGAAAACAGAGCCATATCGAACTTCTTCTTTGATTGGGAAAGCCAAAGTCTGAGCACGGAAACAGCGTCGCTGTCATAGCCGGAAACCATCATATCATAGGCGACAGCCTCTACTTCCGTAGCGTCTCGATATACGATCTGCATACCTCTGTCCGTCCATGTTTCGTTGACATAGCCGCCGAATTTTACCGTATAACTATAATCTGAACGCTGAGTAAGCCAAGCTTCGCCGCCGGGAAGCCAAATATCGGGAAGCTCCGTCTGCCATCCGTCGACGATAGCCTGTTTAAACAGACCGTATTCGTAACGGAGAGAATAGCCCATCGCGGGATAGTCGCAGGAAGCTAATCCGTCCATAAAACAGGCGGCGAGCCTTCCCAATCCGCCGTTGCCGAGGGCGGCGTCGGGCTCCAGCTCATAAAGATCTTCAAGATTGACGTCGTAAAGATCCAAAGCCCCCTTTATTGCATCGGTAATACCGAGGTTAAAAATACTATTCTTCAAGGAACGCCCCATAAGGAATTCCATACAAAGATAATAGACTCTCTTGGCTCTCTTTTCTTTGGAAGCGACATGAAAACGCTGGCGTTTTTCGAGCATAAGATCTCTCACGGTCATAACGACCGCTTTATATACCTGCTCCTTAGTCGCTTCCGACGGCAGCACGCCGAAATATCTGGAAAGTTTTCCGGCGATTATGCGCTCCGCCTCTTCTTTCGTAACATTGTTCTTACTCATAAAACTCCTATCTTTTAAAAACTCCTATCTTTATGATTTTAAGACGTCGTCGTAAAGCGACATATATTCCTTTGCAGATCTGCTCCATGTGAAATCTGTATTCATCGCTTTCTTTACCAACTCCGTCCAATTTTCCTTATTCGCATAAACGCTCAATGCCTCTCTGATGACATAAAGCATATCGTAAGCGTTATAATTACTGAATGTAAAGCCGTTTCCGCCCGCGCCGTACGGTTTTATGCTGTCATACAGACCGCCGGTTTCCCTTACGACGGGTATTGTGCCGTATCGAGAAGAAATCATTTGGGAAAGACCGCAGGGCTCGCTCTTTGAAGGCATGAGGAAAATATCCGCGCCGCCGTAAATCTTTCTGGATAAATCCGCGTTAAACGTGATGCAAGACACTACCTTCCCTATGTAACGCCTCTGCAATTCGTTAAAATAATTTTCAAACGAGGAATCTCCCGTGCCGAGAACGATAAACTGAACGTCTTCCTTCAGGACCTCCTCGACGACGGCTTTGACCAAATCCAATCCTTTATGGGCAACCAGCCTTGAAACCATGGCGATGATGGGCGTATCCTTTTTCTGAGGAAGTCCGAGATGCTCTTGGAGCTTCGCTTTGCAAACCGCCTTATTATCGAGATGATCGACGTCAAAATTTGCGGGCAAGGATTTATCGGTCGCGGGATTATAATAATCGGGATCGATACCGTTTAAAATTCCGCGCAATTTAAATGCGTTTCTTTGTACGATACCTTCGAGGCCATGAGCGTAGTATGCGTCTTTTATTTCTTCGGCATACTTAGGGCTTACCGTAGAAAATCTTTCGCTGCACTCGATTGCGCCTTTCATAAGATTGATACAGTTATCGTATTCCACCAAATATCTGTAGCTGTTGGGAATTCCGAATAAATCCTCGAGAATGTCGAGAGAATATTTTCCTTGATACTCTATATTATGAATGGTAAAAACGGATCTGATAAATTGGTATTCCTGTCTGAAACAATAAATCGTTTTCAGATAAATGGCCGCGAGGGCAGCCTGCCAATCATGGCAATGCAGTACGTCGGGATAAAAGCCGATAAAGGGAATGATTTCCATTACGCTCCTGGAGAAAAACGCAAATCTTTCGCCGTCGTCGTAATAGCCGTAGCACCCGGGACGTTTAAAATAGTATTCGTTATCCACAAAATAAAATTTTACATTGTCCGCTTCATAATAGAAAATACCGCAATATTGATTCCTCCAAGAAAGCGGGACAAAAATATTGCCGATAAAACGAAATTCCCGCTTATACTGCGCTTTTATATCGGAATACAAAGGAACGATAACCCGAACGTCGTATCTCTTATCCGTCGCCAAAGCCTTGGACAACGAACCGATTACTTCCGCCAAACCGCCCGTGGCGATAAAGGGAGCGCATTCGCTGGCGACAAATAAAATCTTTTTTTGTTCGATAAGCTCGACTTCTTCCTTCGCCGGTTCAGGGGGAGGCGCGATTTCCTTTACCTCTACGATATTTTCAACGGGAACGCTTTCATTCTTTTTCAATTCGGTTGTTTTGGTTGATTTTTTTGGCATAATTTTCCCTCCTCACGGGTAAAAAGTTATAACAAAGCCTTACGCTCTCAATAATTATATCACGGGAATTTGAATAATTCAACAAATTCCCGTAAAAATAGTTATAAGTAATTTTAATATTATAAATATCCGATCAAAGCATTGTTCCTTTTTGGATAAAATAAGGTAAATCCTCGCATCCGGAAAGGGTCCTTCTATCGCGAATCACCACGTTTTTATCGGCTATGACGCAATTTAAATTCGCATCCTGTTCTATGATGCTGTCCTGCATGAGAATGCTGTTTTTGACGACTGCGCCTTTCGCTATTTTTACTCCTCGGAAAAGGATCGAATTGACGACGGTCCCTTCAATCTTACAGCCGTCGGAAATTAAAGAATTTTCGATTTTCGCTTCGTCGCCGTACTTGGAGGGCGCGCTGTCGCGAACCTTCGTATAGATATCTCTCGCGCCGAAAAGCTCGTCCCTGATATTTTTATCGAGGAGCTCCATATTGTGCTTGAAATACGCAGCCATGGAATCCATACCCGCATAATATCCCGCAAAATTATAAGCGTAGATTTTCAAACTGTTGACATTCTTTATGAGAATATCCCTGCCGAAGCTGGAATGACCCAACGTGATCGCTTCGGAAACCAAACGGAGGAGAAATTCTCTGTTAATGATCATAATATTGATGTATACATTATCTTTTTTCTCCTCTTTGGGGTTGATCTTTATTTCTTTTACTCTTCCGCTTTCGTCGAAATCAAGCGTCATATAGTAGGGCGTTTCGATCACGTCTTCATAATGGGTCACCATCGTGATATCCGCCTGCTTGCTCTCGTGGTATGCGATAATCTTCTGAATGTCGATCCGCATGACGCCGTCGCTGTCGGAAAGAACGACATATTGCTCTTTTCTGCGTTGCAAAAAGCCCATAACGCCCTTCAACGCCTCCAATCTGGTATTGACGACTCCTTCGTTATCGTCGCTGAAAGGAGGAAGTAATACGATTCCGCCATCCTTTCTGGCAAGATCCCAATCCTTGCCGCTGCCGATATGGTCGATCAAGGATTGATAATTGCGCTTTGTAACCAATCCCACGGTAGTAATTCCCGCGTTGATCATATTAGAGAGCGCAAAATCAACCATACGGTATCTGCCGCCGAAAGGCACAGACGCCATCGTTCTCTGTCTGGAAAGTTCGGGTACGTTTTCCTCGTGCATACTTGAAAAAATAACGCCAACTGCTGTTGCCATAATCATTCGATCCCCCTTAATTATTTTACGTCGGCGTCGACGATAACGCCTGCCGGAACTTGCTTGCCGTCTGCAACGCTTACGCCTCTGCCGATAACGGAAATACCTTTTCCCTTTTCGTCGAGACCAAGCCCGAGCTCTTTATCCGCGCCGACTTCGGCGTTTTTGCCGACGACGACGTCTTCATCGATAATGGAATAAGTAACCTTTGCCCCCGCTTTTATCACGGTATTTGCCATGATAACGGCGTCTTTCACGACGGCGCCCTCTTCGACGACGACGTTACTGGCAAGAACGGAATGTTCCACCGCGCCGTGGATTTCGCAGCCGAGCGCGATCATAGAATCCGATACTTTTGCGTCGGGACCGAGATATTCGGGCGGAGCCAAAGGATTTCTCGAATGGATCTTCCATTGAGAATCGGAAACGTCGAAAGCGGGATGCTCGCCGAGCAAATCCATATTTGCTTCCCATAGAGATCCGATCGTTCCCACGTCTTTCCAATAACCTTCAAATTGGTAGGAGAACATCTTTTCTCCCGCGTTCAGCATGGCGGGAAGGACGTTTTTGCCGAAGTCCTTTTCCGAATCGGGATCCTTGTCGTCCAGCTCGAGATATTTAAATAGCTTGGAGGCCGTAAATACATAGATTCCCATGGAAGCTAACGTGCTTTTCGGCTGTTTGGGCTTTTCTTCAAATTCGTAAATGGTCCCGTCGGGATTGGTATTGAGAATTCCGAAGCGGGAAGCTTCGCTTAAAGGAACGTTCATACACGCGATCGTGCAATCAGCGTTTGCCGCAATATGCGCTTTCAGCATGGCGTCATAATCCATTTTATAAATATGATCGCCGGAAAGAATGACGATATAATCGGGATTATACATTTGCATAAAGTGCATATTCTGATAAATTGCATTTGCCGTTCCCTCAAACCACGAAGACTTTATTTTGCCTTGATACGGAGAAAGAATATGAACGCCGCCGAAAGCTCTGTCGAGATCCCAAGGCTGACCGTTTCCCACATATTCGTTCAAAAGCAAAGGTTCATACTGAGTAAGAACGCCCACGGTATCGATTCCGGAATTGATACAGTTTGACAAAGGAAAGTCAATGATCCTGTATTTCGCGCCGAACGCTACCGCCGGTTTTGCAATTTTGCTGGTTAATGCGTACAAACGGCTTCCTTGCCCGCCGGCGAGTAACATTGCGACGCATTCTTTTTTTCTCTGCATACTAAGATACCCCCAAAATTAATTTTTTGATGTTTCTTTTATTAAATACAAGCAGGTCAATTTGGGAATTTCGAGTTTAATCGAATACTCCATATTGTGGCTTGGTATTTTTACCGTTTTAAAAACGCGTTTTTTCAAAGCGTCGTTTCCGCCGTATTTTGTCTTATCGGAATTAAAGACGATACGATAGCTTCCTTTCGGCAGTCCCAAAAGATAATCCTTTGCGTTTGCGCCGGAGAAACTGACGACCACGACGATCTCTTCCCCCGCTTTATTTTTCCGCTTATAGGAAACGATGTTCCTGTCGGCGTCGTCCGCCGCCAACCATTCAAACCCGTCCCAGGAGTCCTCTATTTCAAAAAATTCGCTGTGCGTCTTGTAAAATTTATTGAGATCCCTTACGTAGTTTTTCAGCTTTCCGTGTTTTTCATACCCGCATAGGAAAAATTCAAGTCCTTCCGCATAATTCCACTCTTTAAACTGTCCGAATTCATATCCCATAAAATTGAGCTTTTTCCCGGGATGAGACATCATATATCCGAGAAAACAACGGACGCCGGCAAATTTTTCGTCGTAATCGCCCGGCATTTTATTGATTAAAGAACACTTTCCGTGAACGACTTCGTCGTGAGAGATCGGCAAAATATAATTTTCGCTGAAAGCATACATCATAGAAAACGTCAGCTTACTATGGTTGTTCATTCGAAAATAGGGATTCAATGAAGTATAAGACAATACGTCGTTCATCCAACCCATATTCCATTTAAAATTAAATCCCAATCCCCCTTCGTTGACGGGCTTCGTAACCTTCGGCCAAGCAGTCGATTCCTCCGCTATCATCAAAGCGTACGGATAATACCGAAATACCGCCGAGTTCAATTTTTGAAGAAAAGAGACGGCTTCGAGATTCTTGTTTTCTCCGTATTTATTCGGAACCCATTCGCCCGCCTTCTTATCGTAATCGAGATACAACATCGATGCGACGGCGTCGACGCGCAATCCGTCGATATGATATTGTTCAAAGAAAAACAACGCGCTCGATATCAGAAAGGAGAGTATTTCCGTCCGACCGTAATCGAATCTTCTCGTTCCCCAAGATTTATGCTCCATTCTGTCCCACTGAGGACTTTCATAGAGAGGCTGTCCGTCAAACTCATACAGTCCGAACCCGTCTTTGGGAAAATGAGCGGGAACCCAATCGAAAATAACCCCTATTCCCGACTGATGGAATTTATCGACGAGATACATTAAATCTTCCGGCTTGCCTAATCTGGAGGTTACGGAAAAATATCCCGTAACCTGATATCCCCACGAACCTTCGAAGGGATATTCCGTCACCGGCATAAATTCCACATGAGTATATCCCATATCTTTTACGTATTTGACGAGCTCGACCGCCAATTCGCGGTACGTATAAAAGTTGCCGTCTTCATGGCGCTTCCATGAAAGCAAATTCACCTCGTAAATATTCATGGGGGAAGAATAGATGGAACTGTTTTTCAACGTCTGAAAATATACTTCATCCTTCCATTTATATCTTCCGAGCTTATAAACTTTGGAAGCGGTCTTATCCGGCGTCTCGGAATGATAGGCGTAGGGATCTGCTTTTAGAATTTTTCTTCCGTCGCCCGTCGTAATACAATACTTGTAGGTATCGTATTCCTTTATTCCCTCAATGAACAGCTCAAAACTTTCATTGTCGGAAAGGCGAGTCATCTCGTTTGCTTCCTGATTCCAGCCGTTAAAATCGCCGACGACGGAAACGCTCTTGGCGTGAGGAGCCCAAACGCGGAATATACAACCTTTTTTGCGCTTTACCGTTCCAAGATGCGAACCGTACCATTCATAAGAGCGATAGTTTGTACCGTTATGATAAAGATATAACGGCATTTCCTCTTTTTTGTTTTTACTCATTGTCTCCCCTTGGATACGTAACGACTGAAAA
>CAYWKM010000022.1:25626-27066 GCA_964459165.1 uncultured Clostridia bacterium | reverse complement strand
AAAAAGGAAGCAAAGCGGCGCAAAAAATATTTTTACGATTGCTTTTGGCAAAAAAAATCGGCCGCGCAAAGGAGGCGTCCGGTCTTTTTTTTATTGATATCAGTCTTCTTTGAAAGCCATCAAAGACATCACTCTTGCGCGCTTGATCGCGGTGGCGAGAAGTCTCTGGTGCTTCGCGCACGTACCGGTGTTTCTGCGGGGAAGAATCTTTCCCCCCTCGGTAACGTATTTTTTCAGACGGTTTACGTCTTTATAGTCGATTGCGACGAGCTTTTCCTGGCAAAAAGCGCATACCTTTTTGCGGGGCATTTTTTTGAAGCTCTTCTTTACAACAGCCTTTTCTTCCATAATGATATACTCCTTTGATTTGTTTGATCCCCTTTGTCCTTATCAGAAGGGGGTGTCTTCATCGTCTTCGAACGCTTGAAGGACGGGCTTCCTTCTGCCGGAAGAGGGAGCGGAAACGGGCGCGTCGGGCGCATAGCCCGTATCGTCGTTGGAGCCTCTCGAAGAAAGGAACTCCACGTCTTGACAAATAATGTCGACCGCAGTGCGTTTTACGCCCTGATTGTCCTCGTAATTTCTCAGCTGAATGGAGCCGCTTACGGCAACCTTCGACCCCTTCTTCTGGTACTTGGCGACGTTTTCGCCGAGTCCCCTCCACGCCGTGCAATTGAAGAAATCCGTTTGTCTTTCCGCATTGTCGCCCTGCGTATAGGGTCTGTTTACCGCGATGGAGAAGTGGCATACGCTGATCCCGTTGGGGGTTTGCGTAAGCTCGGGGTCCCTCGTTAAATTTCCGATTAAAAATACCTTGTTCATGAATAGTTCCCTTTATTTCCTTCAAAAATTACTTCGTGATCATACATCTCAGAACGTCGGAGGAAATGCCGCTGACGCGGGTAATTTCCTTTACGGCGTCGGGTTCGGACTCGAACGTCATGAGAACATAATACGCTTCCTTCTTGAATTTGATGGGATAAGCGAGCTTTTTCGTCCCCCACTTATCGGTGGAAACAACGTTGCCGCCGTAATCCTTTACGATTTTTTCGTACTTTGCGATTTCGGCCTCTTTGACTTCTTCGGACGCTTCGTTGTTAATCAAATAGAGCATTTCGTACTTTGCCATGTCTTACTACCTCCCGGACAATATTGGCATATCGGCGATTCTTTTAGAAAAGCGATATGCAAGGTTTTGGCTTACGACCATTGTTTATTATAAAAGATTTTTTCCCTTTCGTCAATCGATTTTTACGGCGGATCGTCAATATTTTTTTCAAAGAAGCCCTTTTTTGCGGATATTCCGTCGAAACCCCTCGAAAGGCCGAAAGCCGAAACGGGCGACGCAATTTCAAAGCCGCAAAGAAACGGGCTTCCCCCGAAACGGCGATGCGTTCGCGAACCGCGCCCGCCGAAAAAATCTCTTATTCCTTATTAAAA
>CAYWKM010000022.1:0-25526 GCA_964459165.1 uncultured Clostridia bacterium | reverse complement strand
AAAATCTTAAAATTTAAAAATCCGCAGCGCGTCGGCTTTTTCTCGAAGCGATCCGAGCTTTTTCCGATCGTTACCCGATCACCGTAAAATAGCGGTCGCTGTCGAAGACGAAGGACACGTCTGAAACGGAGCCGTCCCGCTCGACGCTCAAAACGACGGTATCCCCCTTGCGCACCTTATACATCGCGTCGAGCAGGATATACTGACGGGTGACTTCGAACGTTTCTCCGCCTATGGTAACGCTCTTGATTTTATCGCCCGCCTGCAACTTGCCGTCGGCGATCGTGCCGGAATCGACCGAGTTGACGGAGTTTTCCTCGACGATGGAAATTTTTCCCGTCTCCTCGTCGTAAACGGACTTGGAGGAGGACACGTAGACGCTTATGCCGAGCGTCGCCCGATACGCGCCCGCGTTGCCCGTTCCCTCGCAATAATCGATGAGGTTCTCGGCGAGGTTCTTTACCAAGGTGGACGGAAGCGCGTAGCCCATGCCCTCTACGCTGCTCGAAGAAGTTTTTGCGTTGACGACGCCGATCAGCTCGCCGTTCACGTTGAAGAGCCCGCCGCCCGAGTTGCCGCTGTTGACGGAAGCGTCCGTTCGGATTTCGCGGAGCTTTATCGTGGAATTCTCGTCGTCGAGGGCGGTCATCGTCACGTAATCGGAGCTTACGCTCACGATCCCGCTGCTGACCGAAAGCCCGTATCCGAGAGGATTGCCCACGGCGTAAACGGCGTCGCCCACGCAGACCTCGTTGGAATCGGCAAAGACGGCTGCGCGCGCGTCGCTCGTCTTTAAAATATAGTTGTCTTCCACCTTTAAAACGGCGAGATCGTTCGTCATCGAACCGCCCACGAACGTCGCCGGAATGGAATAGTCGGGATAAGCTTCCAGCGTATCCGATCCCGCCAGCTCCATCCCGTAAAGGTACAGATTGATGTCTTCGCTGACGCCGTTCGGCTGATCGCTGTCGACGTCGTAGACGACGTGATAATTGGTGATGACGTAAGCGTCTCCCGCCTCCTTATCGAGCGAATAGATGACGCCGGAGGCGAGCGCATAAACGTCCTCCGTGGTATACTTGTATTCCTTCGTCCAAGGATTGTACGAAGAAATCTGCGTTTCCGTAAAGCCGCAGATGACGGAGACGACCGACTGCATCGTCCTCGACTCGAACGTTCCGTTCGTAAAATAATTTTCGTTTACGACGACGTCCCCGTTCAGATACTCCTTTAAAAATTCGAGAAAATCGCCCTCGTAGCCGTTTTCCACGGCGGCGGCGTAAACGTCGTTGATATCGAGATCGCTCCCCTTTAAGGAGGCAAGCCATTCGCTCTCCGTTCCCGTATAACCGTTCCTCACGGCGATTTCATAGGCGGATTCCCCCGCCTTCCCCTCGGAAGTAAGGGAGCAGGAGCCGAAGGCAAAGACGGACAACGCCAATGCCGACGCGCAGGCGAACGCAAGAATTTTCCTTTTTTGATTCATAAAAAACCTCTTTTTTCTATTTTGAGAAATTTACCCTAAGAATACAACCGAATTATTTTATTTTTATTACAGTCGGTTGAAAAGAATGTGAACTTTCCTTAACATTTCCGCGCCTCTTTTCCGTAAGAGGCGATCGCGTCGGAAAACATCCTCTCCATTTCGTCGACGCACTTATCGATGGCGTACCGATCGGCAAAGGAGACGTATTTCTTTTTGAATTCCTCCTTGACCTCGGGATGCTCGATGAAAAAGTCGATCTTCCGAGCCAGATCGCCGCTGTCTCCCGCACGGAATAAATTTTCCCTGCCGATCGCGAACTGATTGGTCGCGGAAGCCTTGCTGTCCGAGATGATCGGAACCAACCCGCAGGCGATCGCCTCCATGCAGGAAATCGCCTCGATCTCGGCGTCGGAAGGATGCACGTACAAGTCCGCGCAATTGAGCAGATTCACAAGCTCCTCCTGCCGATAAAAGGAAATCAGCGGAGGATTGGGAAGAGACGAGCCCTCTCTTTCGATCTGCTTCTTCAAAGGACCGTCGCCGGCGAACGCCAGTTGAATCCTGTCGGCGTACTTCGATTTTCCGACGGCTTCGATCAGCGTCTTGTGCATTTTTTCGCGCGAGAGCCGCCCGACGAACATGACGACGTATTTGTCTTTCCACTCCTTCGGACGGACGGGATTCTCGATCTTCCGATAATCCTCCGCCACTCCGTTTGAAATGACGCGCAAATCCATCCCGTAGCCGTGCTCGCGCAGAACGTCCGCGATCATTTTGCTGGGACAGTGCACGAACCTCGCATACTTATAGAATCCCTCGTAAAGGTATTTATAAACGATATCGTTCGCCGGTTTAAACCCTTTCAGTCCGAGATGCGCCGTGACGTTTTCCGCCTGACAGTGACAGGCGGTCGTGACGGGGATTTTCATCTCCTCCGCAAGGCGTATGGCGCGCTTGCCCGCCTTAAAGGGCAGAGCGATATGCACCACGTCCGCGCCCTCCAGGGCGGCGCGGAGAATTTCCTCGTCGGGCTTTGCGAGCGTCACGCCGTTCTCCTCGATGTAATGATTAAAGACGTAAAAATTTCTCTTCGGCAAGGTATAGTAGCCGAGTTCCTCGCTTTTCGTCGCGGAAACGACGCGAATCTCGTGTCCGCGAGCCTTTAAACGGGCGATCAGCCTCTTGATTGCGATGGTCGTTCCGTTGTTTGATTCTCCCAAAACGTCTGCCACAATGACGATTTTCATACTCTCTCCTGAAATGCTCTCGATCATCTCCCGATCATGCGATACCCTATCATTATACCCTATAAAAGAAAAATCGTCAACCGTTGACCTCGTCGAAGACCCGTTTTTTTCCTCGGATCGGAAATTTTCTTCCTCTCCATAAAAAACGCCCGAAACGTTTTTGCTTCGGGCGTCGATGATTCTTTACGCTGTTTTATTATTCGGCTACGGGGTAAACGCTGACCTGCTTTTTGCCCTTGCCGACGGTTTCGAACTTTACGACGCCGTTTGCCAAAGCAAACAGCGTGTCGTCGCTGCCGATACCGACGTTCGTTCCGGGGTGGAACTTGGTGCCTCTCTGTCTCACGAGAATATTGCCGGCGAGGACAGCCTGACCGTCGGAACGTTTGACGCCGAGTCTCTTTGCCTCGGAGTCTCTGCCGTTATGCGACGAGCCCGTCCCTTTTTTATGAGCGAATAAACTGATTAAAATCATTTTATATCTCCTCCATTCAAAAAATTTTTGGGTTTTCACCCGATTTTCGGTAAAAAGACGGATTTACAGAGAAATCTTTTCGATCTTTACCGCTGTGAAAGGCTGTCTGTGACCCTGCTTTTTACGCTCGTTCTTCTTAGCCTTATACTTGAAAACAATCACTTTCTTTCCCTTGCCCTGTCTTACGACGGAACCGGTGACCTTTGCGTTGGCGACGTCCGCGCCCAATTTCACGCCGTCGTCGGCGGAAATCATCAACACGTTAAACTCGACGGTAGCCTTCTCTTCGGCGTCGAGCTTTTCGAATTTAACGATATCGCCTTCGCTTACTTTATACTGCTTGTTTCCGTTTTCGATAATTGCGTACATAAAGAATTTAACCTCCTCTTTCCAGTCTCGAAGAATCCTTAGGCGGCGTTTTTTTTAAAAAGACGCGCTTAAAAAAAGCCCGTTTCTATCGGCTCGCCTATCAATTTATCATATAAAAAATCAAAAGTCAAGCGGTTTTCCGCATATCGAAAAAATATTTGCAAAAACTGTTTCGGAGAGGTAATTATCATGAGTGAAATTCAAGTAAAGACAAACAGCGAGGTCGTCGCGGAAATCTACCGCAACGCGCAGCTCGCCCTGCAATCGATTGCGAATATCCTTCCGGAAATCGAAGATACGGAGATCAAGGAGGAGATCATGCGCGAGCACGAGGGCTACGAAAAAATCAGCGGGAAAGCCGCGCTCATGGCGAAAAAGGCGGATTTGGAAATCAAGGAGCCTTCCCCCGTGAAAAAAGCCATGATGTGGAGCTCGATCAAAATGAATACCTTGGCGGACAACTCCCGCTCGCACATCGCGCAGATGATGATACAGGGCACGGTCATGGGCGTAACGTCCTTAAAGCAGACGCTCACGGACAGCGAAAACGCCGTCGACGACGACGTGAAAAAGCTTTTAAAGGAAGCCGTCTCCATGGAAGAAGAATACGAAGAAAAACTGAAAAATTTCTTATGATTCGGTTACGGGAGAGGCAAAGCCTCTCCCGTAAATCTTTCCCGTATGCTCCGATGCGATCGCCGAGAGCGAAAGAGGGAACAAATTCCTGCTCAATAAGCTAAAACCGCGTCGTCCGGCAGATGCAGCACGCCGGAATTGTCGCCGCGAACGGTATAATATTCCTCGAAATACGTTCTGTGGGGAATCATGTAGACCCGCTTTCCTCTCCATTTTCCGTTGATAAAAGGGGTAAACCAACGATTGCTTAAAATGCTCTCCATGATCCCTCGGTTGAGTTCCACGACGACGGCTTCGTAGCCGTCGGCGATGAGGTCGGAGATATCCGCCCGTATCTTGATGGAAATAAAGCTGTCCGAAAGCACGTAGCCGCTCCCCCCGCAATGGGGGCAAAGCCTCGCTTCGTTCATCAAAAAATCCCGATTGGTTCGCTTACGGGTAAACTCCACCACGCAAAAATCGCTTATGGGCAAAACGTGGCACTTCGCCTTATCGTGCGAGAGCGCCTCTTCGAGCGTGGCCGCCACCGTGCGCTTGTGATCTTCGTTGGTCATATCGATAAAATCGACGACGGTGATCCCCCCGAGATTTCTCAGCCGCACCTGACGGGCGATTTCCCTCGCCGCTTCGAGATTCGTCATAAAAACGGTGTCCTCGAGATTTTCCTTTCCGACGAATTTGCCCGTATTTACGTCGATGACGTTCATGGCTTCCGTCTTTTCGACGACGATGTTTCCGCCGCAGTCGAGGGGAACCTTCGGTTTTAGCACGCTCAGCATTTGATCGAGAAGTCCGTATTCGACCATCATATCCCTTGCGCCGCGATAGTAGACGAGCTTTTTCTCGCTCCCGTCGTTCCGAAGGGAAAGGATCTCTTTGACGACGGTGAAATGGTAATCGTCCGCGACGTAGACGTTTGAAATTTTTTCGTTGAAGGAATCGCGCAGGGTTCGGCTGAACAGGTTGCCGTCCATATAGAGGAGATCGCCGACCTTGGCTTTTTTAAACCGTTCGCGCACGTCCCTGTCGATGTTGCGCAACCAATCGAGCTCTCTTTTCAGCGCCTTTCTGTCCACCAGAGGGGCTGCCGTGCGCACGATGACGCCTCCCTCCTTTCCGCACATTTTTTCCATGGTAAAAACGAGGTTGTTCCTGAGCTCCTCGTCTTCGATCTTATGCGAAACGCCGATAAACGCGTCGTGCGGCGAATAAATGAGCGTGCGGCCGACGTAGGAGATCTTCGTCGTGACCTTTGCGCCCTTGTTGTCGCGAGGCGGCTTAGTAATCTGCACCATGATCTCGTCGCCCGCCTTCAATTCGGGAGAGACGCTCGCTTTCCCGGCTCTCTCCTTCTCGCCGTCCTTCCCTGCCTCTTCGCAGGCGCTTTCGCCGCCGAAAGGAATTTCATCCGTGGAGAGATAACAGTTTTTTTCGAGTCCGCAATTGACGAAAGCCGCCTGCATACCGCTTAAAACGTTCGTCACGCGCCCCTTATAGATGCTTCCGACCATGTTTCTGTTATCGTCGCCCTCGACGTCGATATCCGAAATTTTTCCGTCTTCGATCGTAATCGCCATATCCTGCCCGCAGATACGACCGAAAAATATTTCTTTCTTCATGTGACAATAAACCGATTGAAATTATAGTTTTCTCGGTCATTATAACACTTTATTTTTTAATATGCAAATCCTGATTTCCGATTTCTGCGTGAAAATTACGCTTTTGCCCTAAAAATTCATCGATTCTGATGTAAATGCCGCGTTTTTCGAAAATTTCCTCGATCTCCTCCTGTCGAAGGGAAGCGACGTATTCCCCCTCGTCCGAGTACACGTCCGCGATCAGATATTTATCCTTGGAAAAGAATTTCAGAAGTTTTTTTACCGTGCAATTTTTATCCACCGCGACGCGCCTGATCTCCACGCCGCGGGCGAAGGCGCGACGATGACTGAAACAGATCTTTCCGTATTCCCCTCCGCCCCTTGAAAAACAGCCGACGGCGAGAAGCAGGGCAAAGAGGGCGAGCGAAACGTTTATTCTCCCTTTCCGAGCCTCGAGAGCAAAAAGGAGCAAAAGAACGGAGGCGAAAACGCCGCCGACGATACGGCAGAGCCTCTTCGCCTTCGGCTCGGGCAGAGCCGTCTTTAAAAGGCACAAAAGCAATCTTCCCCCGTCGAGCGGATAGGCGGGAAGAAGATTGACGAAAAAGAGGGAAGCGTTCGCCGTCACGACGTCCTCCGTATACGGATAGCAGTCGGGGAAGAACCACCACAGCGCGACGAAAAAAACCGCCGTCGCCCCGCTGACGAGAGGTCCCGCGAGCAACATTCCGATCTCTTCTTTGGGACGAATCCCGGAGAGATCCCCCTTTACGACCGCCCCGTACGGCATGAGGAGGATTCTATCCAACCGGTAGCCGAAGCTCGCCGCGCGGATTGCGTGACCGCATTCATGCAGGAGAGCGGACAGCGTGAAGACGAGGAAAAGCAGCAGCCTCCCCGTAAAGGAGCAGAGCAGTCCGACGAGAAGAAAGAGCGGATGAATCGTCAACGGAAAAGCGTTGAAAAGACGAGCCCGTTCTCCCCTTTCCCCTTCGCGGTCCTCTCTCTCTGCGCCCTCCCCTCCGCGTTTCTTTTTCAGTCGTTCCAACTGAGGCAATTTTCGCTGTCGACGGAGAAGCAGTTCAAAAGGCTGTCGTTGTCGTAGAGCATGACGGAAACCTCTCCCCCGCCGTCCGAATACCCTACGGGGATATTGCCCTTCACGCTTTCCCCCACGGCGCAATACGCCTCGGAAAGACCGGAGACGATGCTTTCAAACGAATCGGAATGGGCGATGACCACGGTATAAAAGCCGGAGGACGCGGAAACCGATTCCACGATTCCGTCGCAGACGGGATAGACGGCGGCCTCCCCCGTAAAGGACATGATTCCCGTAGGCGAAACCTCGACGGAGACGTCGGAATAATCGTTCACGATTCCCGTGAGCGTAAAGTCGGAATAGGCGCGCGTATCGGTCGTCTCCGCCTGTTCGGAAGAGAACAATCCGTCCATAAAGGCGTTGATGGCGGAATTTTTCATAAAGATATTCGTCAAAAAGATCGTCGTGCACAGAAGGCACGCGGCGGCAAATTCGCCGATTAAAACGCGCGAGCCCCTCTTATCCCCCTCGTCGAAGAAATTTTTCCACCTCGCGCGGGGCGGCGTGTCGATGACGGAGCTTTCGGCGACGCGCCCCTTCTCCTCTTCGGAAAGAGCGGGGTCTTCGGTCATTCTCTCGTTTACCCGATCGATGACCCTTTCCTTGATATCGGGTATTCTGCGTTTATTTTTTCTTCTGACGACGTTGACGGTAGAAACGGGAATTTCCAGCATTTCGGCATAATCCACTTCTTCACTCATAAGATACCTATACTCCCATGATAAAAATTTTTTATTTTGCGGCAAAACCGCTCTGTCGCTTTTCGCCGGTTTTGTCATACTCTAATATATGGAGGATTTCCGCCCGTCAGAACGGAAAAGTTTGTCGTTTTTCGATCTTTCCGTATTTTTCTCTTCGGGCGAAAGCGAAACAAAAAAAGGGAAGGTCCCTTGCCTGCGGCAAAGGAGACCTTCGTCTTTTTGTTCTAAGAATTATTTGCAATCTTCGGCGTCGTTCTGATTCTTGTTATTGCAATTCTTGTTGTTATTGTTGCAATTCTTTGCGCCGTTGTTGTTTTTGTTGCAATTTTCCGTCTTCGTATTGTTGTTATTCGTATTTTTCATAGCTATACTCCTTTTCGGACGTCGCTTTCGGTCATATCGCCGTTGCGTCCCATATAATCAAAAGGAAGATGCAATTCGACGTATCCCTGTTCCTTGTTACAGGCGGGACAGATATTCCAAGCCTCTTTTGCCGTATGCATATAGCCGCACTCGCTACAGATCCACAAAGTCGCCCTGTCGCTCTTAAACAAAGTTCCCGTCTTTAACGCCTTATAAAGGTATTGAAAGATGATTTTATGATTTCCTTCGATGGCGGAGATCCGTTCGAACGCTCGCGCCGCCGATAAAAATCCTTCCTCCTTTGCGACGGCGGCAAATTCGGGATAAATTCGCTCCTCCTCCGCTCTCTCGTCTTCGGAAGCAAAAAACAACATCTCTTCGAGCGATCCGCTGCGGAACGGATATCCCGCTTCGATTTTGACGTTTTCCGCCCCCGCGCCGTTTTCGACGATGGCGTTAAAAAAGGTCGCCGCGTGAACGGTTTCGTTCTTCGCTATATTTTTTATCAGATCGGAAAGCGTATAGAGCTTTTCCTTTACGGCTTCCTTCGCCATGATCTGATAACGCATCCCCGCTTGGCATTCGCCGGCAAACGAACGGGCGAGATTGTAATAGGTCTGTGAATTTTGTAATTGCATATTTTCGTCTCCTTCCTTTTAACGTTACTCAGTATGTCCCCTCTTTTTTTAAATATCCCGAAAAAGAAAAGGAAAAATGCGGAAATTCGGCGAATACGAAAAAAACTCCCGAAAAATCGGGAGAGAAACGGTTAGGAGAAACGGTTAAATGAATATATTGACGATTCCGAGGATAAAACCGATGAGCGCGCCCAGGTTGACGATGGCGTTCAGCTCCCTTTTCATGACGGAGAGGCAAAGCTTTTCCAGCTCTTTCACGCTCATGGCGTTCACCTTGTCCTCCACGACGGAAGCGACGTCGAGTTCCTTTAAGAAACCGCCGACGACGTTCAGGACGATTTCTTCGTAAGCCGCCTTGACGACGGAGCGGATACGCTCCGAGCCGACGGAAGCGGTCAGCTCTTCGAGCGGCGTATCGGCGAGTTCGCCGACGCGGCTTCGCACGGCGGGGAGAATCCTTTCCAATCCCTTTTCCGAGATGAAATCGTTTACTTTTCGTCCGAGTCCGGAAAGGAGAGAATCGACGAGGGAATCGCTTAAAAACATGGCGAGCATCCCCATGGAAGACTTCTTTTCGGCAAGGACGTCCTTGCCCTCGGCGGCGATGATCCCGCCGATATCCATCTCTTCCGCGACGGATACGAGCTGATCGGAGAGGAAGAGAGAAAATTTTTCTTTCGCCTCGCGGACTCCCTCTTCGTCAAAAAGACGAAGGGCGAGCGCGTCCGCCGTAAGGGAGGAAGCGGAATCCCCGTCCATATTTTTTACGGGCTTTAAGACGTTCAACGCCATGTCGGCGACTTTGTTTTCCGTCTCTTCGGACAGAAGCATCTTTTTGAGATCTTCTCCCGTAAACAAATTTTCCCCGACGGCGCGCCCGATCGCCTTCGCGAGCGCCTTCTGCCGTTTGGGGATTATTCCGGGCGTGAACGGCAGCCGTTTCCCGCCGATCTTCTTTGGATAATAGGGACGAAAAAGCATCTTTACCGCCAAATAATTGGTAAAGTAACCGATGATCGCCCCGACGACGGGTCCCGACGCATAGCCGAGAATTTTAAGAAACAACTCCATATTTTTCCCTCGACGATTATTTTGCTCTCCGCATCGCCCTTCCCCTGAAAACAATTTTCGGCTTATCGCCGATTTGATTTTGTTCCTTCCTTCAAAAGCGAAACGGATTTTTCCCCGAATATAAAACGAGGAAACGGAGAGCCCTCTTAGATACGCGCCCAAAAGTCAGACCAACCTTCGGGCGCGTAATTTTACATCGAGAAAAAGGGATTTAACCGAGCCGCTCCGCAACGAAACTGCGGAATCCGTCCGACGAAAGCGCGTCAGCTGAAAAGACCGCCCCCGCCGCCGTCATAGGGATTATTCGTTCCGCCGTTATAGGAACCTCTGTTCGCGCCGGTATTTTCGGAGGCGTCTCCGCCCTTCCCGCCGCCGTTGTTCTTATATTTCCGATACCGCCTCACGCCCGCCGCGACGAGGAGCAGCGCGATAACGACCAGGACGACGCATATCACAATGCCGACGATCTTCGCGCTGTAATCCACGCCGAAGACGCTCTCCGCATTGTCGACGACGACGACGATGGGAATTTCGGTTTCCGCCGTAAACGCTTCCAACGCCTCGTTCACGGTCGCTTCGGGAACGGAGAAATCCGTTTTGTTGACGAGGTACGACGATACCTGTACGTGCGCCGTATCGTTGCAAACCGCGTTTCCGTTTTCAAAGGAGGGCGCTCCGAGCGACGCGACGGCCTGCGTCATGCTGTTAACCGTCCGCGCGATACCGCTGCCGAGGGTATACCAATAATCCTGACTCGAAAGATTGGAAGCGATCGCCCTTTGAAAAGCCGAATTGTTGTTCGCGTCGAACGCGTTATTGATCTGTAAATTGATATGATCGCCGACCCACGCGATGTACGCCAACCCGTCGGCGTCCTTCGTGGTGACGAATACGAGCAGGATATTGTCCTCATACGCGGTCGAAGACCCGAACGCCTCGGAATATTGACTGTTCGCGTAATCCTGAAAATCCTTCTCTTCGTAACGAATCACGCCGTCGGACGAGGCCGCGCCGACCGCGCCGCCGATGGCGGCAAACAGGATAAAAGCCGCTATGACGACGAGAATGACGGGCAGGAGCATAATGCCCATAATCGCGCCGAACAGACCGCCGGCGTAATAGCCGGGACCCCAGAAAAAGCCGGGACCCCAACCGAATCCCCAGCCCCACCGACGGCGTCTCCGAGGACCTCTCGGCCCTCCGTGATATCCTCCTCCGTGGTTTCCTCCTCCGCGGCTTCCGCCGCCTCCGCTGAATCCGCCGCCTCCGCGGCCGCCTCCTCCGGGTCCCGGCATAATCGTTTCCTCCTTTTTTTTCAGTCTTGCACTTATTATATAACCCTTCCGTGAAAATTTCAATACCGAAAAGAGAAATTTTTAAGGAAAACTTTGCGGAAAAGCTTTGAAAGCCCTCTCCTTTTATCCCGCTATCCCGTTATCCCGCCTTCCGCCCGAAATTGCCTCCTCTGCCTCTTCGTCCAACTGATAAAGGTGTACGCGTCGCTGACGAGGAAGGCGACAAAGCAGACGACCATGGAGAGATAACGAGTATTCTCCGCAGACGCGAGCGACCAAAGGAGAATCAGAACGACGTCGTTTACCGCATACGCTGCGGCAAAGAAACGGCTGCGCCTGACCATGAGCGCGGAAGCGACGAAGCTCGTCAGAACGGACAGCGTGCTCACGACGAGGTGATTGGTATGAAACGCCCCGAGCAGAAAATAAAACCCGACGGTAACCGCTATGCCCAGGAGGGCGACGACGAAAAGGTCCTTTCTTCCGATTCTGCCTACGGAGACCTCGGAGCGCTTCCCTTTATAGGGGTTTTTCAACCATGAAATAAAGGAGAGGACGGAGATGGGCGCGGACATACAGAGATAGGTGATCATTTCGCCGTAATAACGGAAGGACAGGGAAATAACGCCGTAAAACACGCTGAAAACGACGATGAGCAAGGGACCCGCCGGATTTCCCTTCGCGTTGAAAACGAGCGCGGTGACGCCGACGATCGAACCGATCAGATAATGATATTCCGTATTGCGAAAGGCGACGAACACCGCTATGACGACGGCGACGGAACACAACCATAAAATTTTTTCAAAGAGGGTGAAATACCCGAAGAATTTTTTCATAGACTTCTCCCGCAAAAAACGCCCCGAACCCTTCCGCCGAGCTTCGGCGAAAGAATCAAGGCGTCTCAAAAACCGAACGAAACCCGACGGCTTCGCCCTAAAACGCATCCCGAATATTTCATTACTTTAACACGGCGAAGGGCGGAAGTCAATCGATTTTCACCCCCCTTGCCCGCTTCCTTTTCTCTTTCCCGCCGCGAGGGCGCGTTTCTTCGCCCCGCCGACCGTAAAAGGACGGCGTATCGCATTCCCCCGACGGCAGCCTACCCCCCCCTCTTTTTAAATCCTCGGCAAAGCGCGTTGAAATTCGTAAAGGCGGGAAAACCGCTCTCGATTTACGACGGATCAGGAATCCTTCAATCCGAGAATGTAATCGGCGGAGAGATCCAGCTCCTTGCACAGCCGCGCAAACGTATCGAGCTTGGGAAGCTTCTTCGTCGTCATATACTGCGTGATCATTTCGGGCGAAACGCCGATTCGTTTCGCAATCTCCGCCGTCGTTAAACGGCTGTTTTTCAGCTCTTCCCGCAACCTTTCCTTGATGACGTCCATAGCGACAGCTTTCTCCTTTTTTGAAAAAATTTTATAACTGTCGGTTAGTTTTTTGTTGACAGCTAACCATAAGTTAGTGTATTATTTTACAAAAAAAGGAGCGTCGGGCATGAATCCAACCAATCCCTGTATTCCGGACGATTTTTGGGAAAACTCTTTTTCGGTAAACGAAGACTTTCAGACAAAAAAGGACGGCGAACCGCCGACGACCCCCTTAAAAGGGGAAACGATCGGGAACGATTCCGATTTCCGGACGGAAGAAAAAACAAAAAAATAACCGAAAAGCCGTTTTTTGTGTTGACAACCGCCTTTTTATATGTTAAGATAGGAATAATAAATGCAACGACGGGGAGAAGTACATAACCTTTCGACGTTTCAGAGAGAAGGCGGCAGGTGCGAGCCTTTGCGGGAATTTATGGAAGTAGCCCCCGAGCAATGAACCGAACAAAGCAGAAAAGGCTTTCAGTAGTATTCATCGGAAGCCCACCGTTACAGGGGACAAGGTATCGGCTTTTACGCCCGTACCGCAGAGCGCGGAAGAAATTCTTCCGAAATCAGGTGGTAACACGGAAATTATTTTCGCCCTGAATCGACTGAAAAGGAGCCGATTCGGGGCTTTTTGTTTGACGCGGTTTCTCCGAGAGGCTCTCGCCCGAAAGCAAGGGCGGACGGCGCGGCTCCCCGCGCGAATTTTTAACCGCATACTGTGAAAAAATCATAAGGAGTTTTACTATGAAATTATCAGGAGCAGACATTCTCATCCATTGCCTGGAGGAACAGGGCGTTGACGTCATCTTCGGTTATCCGGGCGGCTACGTGCTCGATATTTACGACGCGCTCTACCGAAACGGTAAAATCAATCACGTCATCACCGCGCACGAGCAGGGAGCGGCGCACGCCGCCGACGGCTACGCGAGGAGTACCGGCAAAGTGGGCGTGTGCTTCGCCACGTCGGGTCCGGGCGCGACGAATTTGGTGACCGGCATCGCCACCGCTTACATGGACTCCGTTCCCTTAGTCGCCATAACGGGAAACGTCGACATTTCCATGCTCGGCAGAGACTCTTTTCAGGAGGTTGACATCTGCGGAATCACGATGCCCATCACCAAACATAACTTTATCGTAAAGGATGTGGAAGAGCTCGCCCCCGCGATTCGGCAGGCTTTTAAAATCGCCGATTCCGGAAGAAAAGGCCCCGTCCTCGTCGATATCTTAAAGAACGTTCAGACTGCGGAAACCGAATACGAACCCGCCGTTCCCGTCCCCTACGTTCCCAAGGCGGTCAAAAAGGAAGCCGTCGTCCAAGCGGCGGAGCTGATCAACGACGCGAAGAGACCTTTCATCATCGCGGGCGGAGGAGTGATCTCTTCGGGCGCGACCGAAAAGCTGACGGCGTTTGCAAAATCGCTCAACGCGCCCGTCGTCTCTACGCTCATGGGGCTCGGAGCGTATCCCGCGAGCGACGAGCTGTACTGCGGCATGATCGGTATGCACGGAAGCCGGACGGCGGCGAAACTGTGCTTGGAGAGCGACGTCGTCATCGCCGTCGGCACGAGGTTTTCCGACCGCGTCACGCTCAGCCGCGATAAATTCGCCGAAAACAGAAAAGTCGTCCATTTCGACATCGACATCGCGGAAATCGACAAAAACATCCGCTCGACCTGCTCCGTCATGGCGGATGTGAACGAAATTCTAAAAACCGTCAATCCCCTTATCGCCAAACGGGATCGCTCCGAATGGATCAGGAGAATGGAGATTTGCAAGGCGGCCGAAAAGGGCGGCGGCTCCAACGCTTTCGCCGAAAAAATTTTAAAAGCGGCGCACGACCTCGCGCCCGAAGGGACGGTCGTCGCCACCGACGTCGGTCAGCACCAGATGTGGACGGCGCAATATTACGATTTTGAAAGGCCCAGAACGCTCTGTACCAGCGGCGGACTCGGCACGATGGGGTACGGCTTCGGCGCGGCGATCGGCGCGGCGTTCGGAACGAAAAAGCACGTCCTCATGGTCACGGGCGACGGTTCCTTCAACATGAACTTAAACGAGCTTTCCACCGCCGTCACCGAAAATCTTCCCATCACGATCCTTTTAATGAACAACGGAACGCTCGGCATGGTGAGACAGTGGCAAAAAATCTTCTACGCCTCCCGCTTCTTTCAAACGACGGTGAGAAAGAAGACGGACTATGTAAAACTCGCCGAGAGCTTCGGCGCGACGGGGCTGCGCATCGAAAAGGAGGAAGATATCCTTCCCGTTCTCACGAAAGCTTTCAACACCCCTTCCCCCGTGCTCGTCGATTGCAAAATCAACATTGACGACAACGTATTGCCCATGATCAAGCCGGGGCAGTCTTACGAAAACATCGTAACCAGAATGTAAGGAGGAATTATTGATGAATCAATATACGATAAGCGCATTGGTGTCCAATAAATCGGGCGTGCTCACGAGAATTTCCGGTCTCTTCGCCCGCCGTGGGTACAATATCGATTCCCTTTCCGTCTGCGCGACGGAAGACCCCGCCGTTTCGCGCATGACCATCGTCTTAAACGGAGACGAATATATTCTCGGTCAAATGACGAAGCAGCTGGACAAGCTGATCGACGTGAAAAAAATCATGCACGTCAACGAGGAGCAGGCGATCTTCCGCGAACTGCTTTTGGTAAAGCTGAACGCCCCCGCCGAAAAAAGAAGCTCCATCTTTGAAATCTGTACGGTCTTCCGCGCGAAAATAGACGACCTTTACCCCACGTCCATGGTGATCGAGCTTACCGGCGAGAGCGGAAAGATCGACGGCTTCATTAATATGGTGAAGGATTACGGCATTCTCGAAATGGCGAGGACGGGCGTGACCGCCATCTCCCGAGGGAAAAACAGCATTAAAGATATCGAAAACTACAACGACGTTATTTAAACATTACGGAGATTTTTTCTATGAAAAACCTATTTGCAGACGGCGCGGCGATGGCGCCGCAACGTTCCCTGTTAAGAGCGCTCGGCTGGAGCGAGAGCGAGATGAAGAAGCCCCTCGTCGGCGTCATCTGCGCGCAGAGCGAAATCATTCCCGGACATATGGCGCTCGACCGCATCGCAAAGAGAGTCGCCGACGGCGTGACCGCAGCGGGCGGAAAGCCCGTCGTCGTTCCGTCGATCGGCGTATGCGACGGCATCGCCATGGGGCACGAGGGCATGAAATATTCCCTCCCCTCCCGCGAAATCATCGCGGATTCGGCGGAAATTTTAGCGAAAGCGCATCATTTTGACGGAATCGTATTTATTCCCAACTGCGACAAAATCGTCCCCGGTATGCTGATGGCTGCGGCGCGGACGAATATTCCCTCTATCTTTTGCAGCGGCGGTCCCATGCTCGCGGGACACGTGAGAGGGAAAAAGACCTCCCTTTCCACCATGTTCGAAGAAGTCGGCGCATACAACGCGGGCAAGATCGAAGAGGAAGAGCTTTACGACTTCGAGTGCAACGCCTGCCCCTCGTGCGGGTCCTGTTCGGGTATGTTTACGGCAAATTCCATGAACTGCATCACCGAGGCGCTCGGCATGGCCTTAAACGGAAACGGCACGATCCCCATGCCCTATTCGGCTCGCCTCGCCCTTGCCGAAAGGACGGGCGAAGCGATTATGAACCTCGTCAGAAACAATATTCGTCCTCGCGATATCATGACCCCCGCCGCCGTAAAGAACGCGGAGAAGGTCGACTGCGCGATCGGAGCCTCCTCCAACACCGTTTTACACCTCCTCGCCATCGCGAACGAGCTCGAGCTTTCCAAGGATCAAATCTCGATCGACACGATGAACGAAATTTCCATGCAAACGCCCAACATCTGCCGTCTCGCCCCCGCAGGAGACGTCTACATCGAAGAGCTCAACGAGGCGGGCGGCGTCGCGGCGGTTCTCAAACAGATGGAGGACGCGGGATATATCGATTCCTCCGTCCTGACGGTCACGGGCAAAACGATGCACGAGAACATCAAGGACGCGAAGGTCGTAAATTCCGACGTCATTCGCCCCTTCTCCTCCCCCTACTCCCCCTACGGCGGACTCGCCGTTTTAAAGGGCAATCTCGCGCCCGAAGGCTCCGTCGTCAAGAAGAGCGCGGTCGATCCCAAAATGTATCGGCATCGGGGTCCCGCGAGAGTTTTCAACAGCGAGGAGGAAGCCATCGAGGCGATCTTCGGCGGAAAAATTCAAAAGGGAGACGTCGTCGTCATTCGGTACGAAGGTCCCGTCGGCGGCCCCGGGATGCGGGAGATGCTTTCCCCCACTTCCGCCATCGTAGGCGCGGGGCTGGGGAGCGACGTTGCGCTCATCACCGACGGTAGATTCTCCGGCGCGACGAGAGGCGCGGCGATCGGTCACGTGTGCCCCGAAGCGGCGGCGGGCGGGCTCATCGGACTCGTCGAAGAGGGAGATATCATCTCCATCGACATCCCCGCCTGCCAAATTCGGCTCGAAGTACCGGAAGACGTCCTCGAAGAGAGGAGAAAGAACTTCGTTCCCCTCGAAAAACCCGTCGCGGGGTATTTGAAGAGATACCGCTCCCTCGTCACCTCCGCTTCCGAAGGCGCGGTTTGGAAAAAATAATTTTGATCCGCAACCTTCCCAAAACAAAAGACAAAAAGGGCTTGCTTCAAGCTTTCGAAGCAAGCCCTTTTTTTATGTATCGTCGTTCCTGCAAAACGCCCTGCGAAACCGGAGTTCTCCTTCCCGAATCATCTTCGGGTAACCAAGCAACCGAACGGAAAACTGTATTCTTCTATTTTGCAATCGCGCGGAACGCTCACGCGCGCCAAGCTTTTACATTCGTAAAAGGCTCCCTTTTCGATCGAAACGACGCCGTCGCCGATCGTTAATTCGGTAAGCCGACGGCACCCTCTGAACGCCTCGCAGCCGATGCGAGCCGAAGCGTTTCCTATCCTTACGCTCGCGAGCTCGTAGCAATCCGCAAACGCTCTGTCGCCGATATACGCGACGCTGTCGGGAAGTTCCAAGCTCTTCGGATTGCATTGTCGGAACGCTTCGTCTCCGATATATTCGACGCGGCTCCCTATTTTGACGCTTCCCAATTCTTCGCACATCCAAAACGCATTGTTTCCGATATAGGTAACGCCGTTCGGAAGCGCCATGCGTTTGATTCCGCACCGCCAGAACGCCGCGTCCTCGATGCGCGTCACGCTTGCGCCTATCTTCACGCTTTCCAACCCGCCGCAACCGCCGAACGCTTTATAGCCGATGCAAACGACGCTGTCCGGAATCGTCACGCTCTTTAAACGACTGCAAAAAAGGAACGCCTCGTCCCCGATATCCGATACGCTGTCGGGGATTTCCACGCTCCTCAATCTTCTGTAACCGTAAAACGCCGAATCGATATGCGTAACGCCCTTCGGAATCGACACGTCTTTGTCGCGTCCCTCGTAGGACCGCAACACGCCGTACTCTATCGTAAAATGAAAATCATATCCGCATCTGAGACAAAATTTGCGGAATTCCGGCGCTCGGGTTCCGCATTTAGGGCAACTTTTCATAAAATACCTCCTTCAACATAAAATATTGCCGTCGTAAATCCGGATACCGTATAAAAAGTTGCTTGATGCGAAAACAATGATTCGAATGTTTTATACAATACCATTCTTTTGTATAGCGTTATTTTATCATATTCATTTTCCCCCGTCAACCATTAAACCGTGCGAAACCCGATAAAAATTCCTTGTCCGCGCGTAAAAAATCATGAATTCCCGCCCATTCGCCCCGATTCGAGCTTTCTTTATAATTTTATTGATTTTACGTCGAAAACTCTCATGAAACCGACTTAAATGACAAAAATCCCGTCTTTTAACGAAACGACGCCGACCGCTTGTATTTTCCTCCCCCTGTCAAAACGGCGGGAAAGCCAAACGAAGGGGCGAGGCTCCTCTCTAAAATTACGAAACGACGAAAAGGAAGAAGGAACGAGGAACGTCGGATCTTTGCGCGTTGCGCCGCTTGACCGAAGTCTTCGACGTCGCGCGCGGCGATCTCGTCGAACGGGAAAGGGAATCCCGACCCTTTCTTCCGTTTTTTCAATCGATATCCGTTTTATGAAAAGAGCTCGGAAATCATTCGATCGCCTTTAACGACTCGTTCATATCTACCCGAACGATCTTGCGGCGAAGAATCAGCGTGACGAGTCCCGTAAAGAGCAGGACGACGAGGGGCGCAATCAGCCACATGAACCATGTTACGCCCCCGATCGAGCCGAGCCCCATGACGGCGAAGACCATCCGCATGAGGAGCAACGCTACGGGGTAACCGAAAAGAATTCCGATCGCGGAATTGATGTAAATTTCGCGGTAGATATAGCCCGTCACCTCGCCGTCGTAATAACCGAGAACCATGAGCGTGGCGATCTCGCGATTTCGTTCGCTGACGTTGATATTCGTGAGCGTATAAACGACGACCGCCGTGAGCAGCCCCGCAAAGGCGACGATGACGACAGAGACGCCGACGATCGCTTTCGACCCGAAATCGTGAAAGAGGCACAGATCGAGAACGGCGAGCCCCGTTAAGACGAGGGCGGTCGAAAACGCCACGGCGACGACCGTCATAAAAAATCGGCTTTTATATCTTAAAACGTTGCGCACCGTCGATTTATATTTAAAGGACAGTCGGTTCCAGAAAAAAGGGATTCTCTCTAAAATCACCTTTTTCCCCGAGCGCGGAGGTTTGGGACGAAGCAGATTCGCGGGTCGATCGTTGACCATCGACGCCCCCGCGATCGCCGTGGCGACGAGCGTGGCGGCGACGATCACCGACAGCGTGACGACGTAGACCCCCATCGCGATATGCGACGATATGGGAGGCATGACGAAGCTGTAATTAAAGACGGAGTACAAGAGCCGCGCGACGCCTATCCCGACGAAGTAAGCCCCCGCTCCCCCGATCCCCGTGGCGATCAGGGCGAAGAGCAGGTATTTCGATATCACGCCGACGGCGGAATATCCGAGCGTTCTCAAACAGGCGATCTGCGAACGTTCCTCTTCGAGAAGCCTCGTCATCGTGGAGAGCGCCACGAGAGCGGTGACGAAAAGGAACGCCGCCATGAGGATCCACCCGATTCCCGCGACCTTTTCTCCGTACGAACGGAGGGAGTAGAAGCTGTAATTTTCGTACAGCGTGATCACCTCGGCGTCGGGAAGAATTTCCGCTATTCTTTCCTTCTGTCCGTCGATATAATTTTTATAATCGGAAGAAAACGCGCCGAACAGCTCGCGATCGGCTATCGCCACATAGAGATCGCCCGTCTTAATAAACGGCTCGTTCCTCTCGTCGGGAATGAGGGCGATCGCGTCCCGATAGGTGGGAATCACTTCCTTGGAAAGATACAAAACATTTTCTAAAACGTCCATATCCTTCGTCGCGGAAGAGCCGTCGGGCACGGGCGTATCTGCGGGATTGTTATAGCTCGGTTCGCCGTCGAGCGAGAAGGTCAGCGGGCTCTGCACGATACCGCAGACGGAGACCGTCGTCGGCTCTAACCTGTCGAGCATGGCTAACGTCTGTTGACTGAGCTCGGTATCGTTCTGCTCGCTCAGGCGAACGAGGATATCTTTAAAATCCAGCTCGATTTCCTCGCCGATTTCATACCCCTTGATTACGTTATCCTTTTGCTCGACGTAAATCTGCGCGGCGGACGACGCTTCCTCTCCCTCCGCGAGATCGGGAAGATTCACCGTCCAATGCTCAAAATCCATAAAGTACAGCCGAAGAGACCGCTTTTCTTCCGTCTCGGACTGCAAATCGATCGACGTCCCCGCGTCGATAGAAGCTCCCTCGAACAGCTCCTCGACCGCTTGAATATCCTCCTCGGAAAAGCCGTCGTCCGACGTGCTCTTGACGATGAAATCGCTCACGTTCCGCGCCTTATAGTAATCGGACATGGAATCATTGATTTTATCCGTGGCGGAACCGACGCCCGAAATAAATCCGACCGCTATGAGAACCATAAAGATAAGAGAGAGCAGCCGCGCGACGTGCTTTTCAAACATGCGCGCGAGCGTTTTTAAGTATGTTTTCATTACCACTCGATCTCCTCTATCGGCGTGGGATGCTCGTTGACGACCAATCTTTCAATCTGTCCGCTCTTGATATAAACGACCTTATCCGCCATATCCTTGAGCGCGGAATTGTGCGTGACGACGACGACAAGTCTCTTTCTCTGTTTGGAAACGTCGTATAACAGCTTTAATATCTTTTTGCCCGTGGCGTAATCGAGCGCGCCCGTCGGTTCGTCGCATAAAAGAAGCTTAGGATTTTTGGCGATCGCGCGAGCGATGGAAACTCTTTGCTGTTCTCCTCCCGAGAGCTGCGCGGGGAAATTTTTCATACGATCGGAAAGCCCCACCTCGCGGAGCGTCTCGGCGGGGTCCAAATGGTTTTTGCAAATTTCGACGGCGAGCTCCACGTTTTCCAGCGCGGTCAGATTGGGCATGAGATTGTAAAACTGAAAGACGAATCCGACGTCGTTGCGGCGATATTCGGTAAGCCTGCGCTTATTCAGCCGCGTCACGTCCTTTCCGTCTAAAACAATTCTTCCGCTCGTCGCGCCGTCCATGCCGCCGAGGAGGTTCAGGAGCGTCGTTTTCCCCGCGCCGGAGCTCCCCAAGACGACGGCGAATTCTCCGTCTTCCAATTCAAAGGAAACGTCCTTCAGCGCGTCGACCGCAATCGCGCCCGTCGCATATCTTTTACATACGCCGGATAAAGATAAATAACTCATCCTCCCCCTCCTCGACCGCAATAGTCTTTCCCCTGCTCGCGAATCTCCCTGCAGGCATATATTCTTTTCCATTATATCCCCGTTCTTTTCACAGATCAAGAAGATTTTTTAAAACGAGATGAAAGTTCAGTGAAAAATCCGCGTCTTTTCCTGTTTGCCCGGCGAGGAGAACAAAGCAAACGAACCGCGAGCCGTTCCCTTCAAAATCGCCGCGTCAGAAAAAGAGCTCCTCCTCCCCCTTTCGGCAAACGCGGTAGCTGTCGATGACGAGCGGGCTGAAATCGAGCGGCTTTACCTCGGAAAGCTCTCCCCTTTCCAGCCGATCCCTTACCAGCCCGCGCGGAAGAAAGCTGTAACCGAGCCCCGCCGTAAGATAATCGACGACCTTGCTCGAATTGTCGATTTCCAGCGAAAAGGATCGCCCTGCGGGAAACAATTCCCTCAAATAAGCCCCGACGTCTTGCAGGGCGAAATTGCACATGGCGCAGGGAATTTCGGCGAGCCGACTGCGCCTGATTCCCGACGGGTACTCGTTTTTGTCCGAACGGATCAGGAGGACGAGCTCGTCGCGAAAAAAGGGAGAGCAGTCGTAGCCGGACTTCCTCCACGGCTGATAGACGTACGCGGCGTCGAGCACGCCGTCGCCCAGCATCCGCAACAGATCCGCGGAATGTCCCAGAACGATCTGATACTCCTCTCCTGCGGCGAGGCGGGATAAAAGCTTTTCTTTTATCGCGCTCTCGTATATGGCGTTCGTCGCGCCCACTCGAAGCCTCCTTTTTCCCTTGCCGTCCGCCACCGCCTTCTTGCAAGCGTCTTCGAGCTCCGCGATGCGCCGCGCGTACTCGAAGAACCTCCTCCCCGCTTCCGTCAGCGACGCGTTCCTCTTGTTCCGCACGAAGAGCGGCGCGCCGATCTCCCGCTCCAATTCGCAGATGCGGTTGGTGACCGTCGACTGCGCGACGAACAGCTGCGCCGCCGTCTGCGTAAAATTTTTTACCTTGCATAAAAGCAGAAACGTGCGTAGATTCTCCGTATTCATGATTGATTTTTTCGATTACTCCTATCCGAATTATTCATTTTACGAATGATTGACAAGAGTGTATCACATATGCTATCCTAATGTCAAATCAAAAGTTAAAGGAGAACGAATCATGGGAATGACAATGTCGCAAAAGATCCTCGCCTTCCACGCGGGACTGCCCTCCGTCAAGGCGGGGCAGCTGATCAACGCCAAAATCGATCTGGCGCTCGCGAACGATATCACCGCTCCCGTAGCGATCAAGGAGTTCGAGAAAGCGGGCGTCCCTCGCGTAGCCTGCCGCGACAAGATCGCGTTGGTCATGGATCATTTCGCCCCCAATAAGGACGTCAAAGCCGCGCAGCAATGCAGGATAACGCGGGAATTCGCCCGCTCGCAAAAAATCGAACGCTTCTACGACGTGGGAGAAATGGGCGTCGAACACGCCCTTTTGCCCGAGCAGGGACTCGTCGGCGCGGGCGACTGCGTGATCGGCGCGGACAGCCACACCTGCACGTACGGCGCGCTCGGCGCGTTCTCCACCGGCGTGGGCTCCACCGACTTGGCGGCGGGAATGATGACGCAGACGTGCTGGTTCAAAGTCCCTGCGGCGATCAAAATCGTATTAAAAAATCAACCGGCAAAATATATCGTCGGCAAGGACGTCATACTCCATATCATCGGAAGAATCGGCGTGGACGGCGCGCTCTACAAATCCATGGAGTTCGCCGGCGACGGCGTGCGCTACCTCTCCGTCGACGATCGCTTTTCCATCTGCAACATGGCGATCGAAGCGGGCGCGAAGAACGGCATTTTCCCCGTAGACGACGCGACCTTAAACTATTTGTCGGGAAGATTCAAGCGCAAGCCCGTCGTCTTCGCGGCGGACGAAGACGCGGAATACGAGAGCACGATAGAAGTCGACCTCTCCTCTTTGAAGCCCACCGTCGCCTTCCCCCACCTGCCCGAAAACACGAGAACGAGCGAGGAATGGGGAGAGATTCAAATCGATCAGGTCGTTATCGGCTCCTGCACCAACGGGCGTATTTCCGATCTTCGCCAGGCGGCTTCCGTCTTAAAGGATCGCCATGTGAGAAAGGGCGTGCGCTGCATCGTGATCCCCGCGACTAACGCCGTTTATTTGCAGGCGGTTCACGAGGGACTCGTCGATATCTTCATCAACGCGGGCGCGATCGTTTCGACCCCCACCTGCGGTCCCTGCCTCGGCGGCCATATGGGCGTCCTCGCCGAAAACGAGAGATGCGTCTCCACGACGAACCGCAACTTCGTAGGCAGAATGGGGCATATTTCAAGCGAAGTTTACCTCGCTTCCCCTTACGTGGCGGCGGCTTCCGCCGTAGCGGGCAAAATTGCGACGCCCGATTCCCTTTAAGGAGGTATTGTCATGAACGTAAAAGGCAACGTATTCAAATATCAAAGCGACGTCGACACCGACGTGATTATTCCGGCAAGATATTTAAACACTTCGTCGGAAGAGGAGCTCGCTTCCCACTGCATGGAAGACCTCGACCCCGACTTCGTCAAAAACGTAAAGAAGGGCGATATCATCGTGGCGGAGGACAACTTCGGCTGCGGCTCCTCCCGCGAGCACGCGCCCATCGCGATCAAGGCGAGCGGCGTGAGCCTCGTTATCGCCAATTCCTTTGCGAGAATTTTCTATCGCAACGCGATCAATATCGGGCTCCCCATTCTCGAGTGTCCGGAAGCCGTAAAAGCCATTCAAAAGGGCGACGTCGTCTCCTGCGACCTCTCTTCGGGACTCATCACGAACGAAACCACGGGGCGGCAGTTCACTGCGGAGCCCTTCCCCCCTTTCATTCAGGAAATCATCGACGACGGCGGACTGATGAAGCATCTTCAAAAGACGTTAAACAAATAACCGTAAAAAAGGAGATCGATGGATGAAAAAACATATTGTCGTTTTAGCCGGCGACGGGATCGGACCGGAAATCACCGACGCCGCCGTGGAGGTTCTGCAAAGGGTTGCCGAACGCTACGGTCACGAATTTGAATTTGAGCATTGTCCGATGGGGCTTTGCGCCGTCAGGGCGACGGGCGACCCCCTCCCGAAGGAGACGGTGGAAAAGTGCTTGGCGTCCGACTCCGTCCTGCTCGGCGCGGTGGGCGGAGCGGTCGACGATCCCTTCGTCGCCTCCCTCCCCGCCGACAAGAGACCGGAATCGGGTCTTTTGGGCATTCGCAAGGCCATGGGGCTCTACTCGAACATCCGCCCCGCGAGGCTCTTGAAAGCTCTTTCGCACGCCTCCCCTTTACGGGCGGATATTTCCGCCAAGGGGATCGATCTCGTCATCGTGAGAGAACTTACGGGCGGAATCTATTTCGGCGAAAGAGGGGGCGGTTTCGACCCCGAATTTGGCGATTACGCGTGGGATAAGGAACAATATTCCGTGAAGGAGATCCGACGCATCGCGAAAATCGCCTGCGAAACGGCGAGAGGAAGAAGGGGGAAGGTGACCTCGATCGATAAGGCCAACGTGCTCGATTCCTCGCGGCTGTGGAGAAAAACCGTTCACGAGACGGCAAAGGAGTATCCCGACGTAACCGTCGAGGATATGCTCGTAGATAACGCGGCTCAGCAGCTCGTAAAGGATCCCTCGCAATTCGACGTGATCGTGACGAGCAACCTGTTCGGCGACATTCTCTCCGACGAAGCCGCCATGATCACGGGCTCTATCGGCCTGCTCGCGTCCTCCTCGCTCGGCGACACGAAGCGCGGTCTGTACGAACCCATTCACGGCTCCGCGCCCGACATAGCGGGAAAAGATTTGGCGAATCCGATCGCCACCGTGCTCGCCGCCGCCATGATGCTGCGCGATTCCTTCGGGCTGATTCGGGAGGCCGAAGCGATCGAAAAAGCCGTGGAAGACGTTCTCGATCGGGGCTACCGCACCGCCGATATGATGAGCGAAGGCATGACGCGGGTATCCGGAAGCCGTATGCGGAAGCTCATCGCGGAGAATATTCGCTGACGGAGGGTCCGAATCCCCGTCGCCGCAAAAAAACGCGGCGGCCGACGCTTCCTCCGAGGATTTTGAACGGCTGCCGAAGAAAACGGAAAACGAATTCGGCTTTTTCCCGAAAACCCGTTCCGATGCGCTCGAAACGGGTTTTTGCATC
Organism: uncultured Clostridia bacterium; assembly: GCA_964459165.1. GTDB lineage: Bacteria > Bacillota > Clostridia > Christensenellales > Borkfalkiaceae > RGIG4074. The sequence continues at coordinate 213 of CAYWKM010000022.1, read as the reverse complement.
GCCCTTTTCCCTTCCGGACAGAAGAAACCGAAGCGGAAGAATCTGCGTTTAGCGCGTATTTTTTTGAATTTCGGGAAATCAAACGTTGCGCGAAGGCAGAATCGGCAAAAAAGTGAACGTTCCGCCGACATGACCCGCCGCCGAAAAGGGCAAGATCGGCAAAAAAGTGAACGCTCCGCCGACGCGACTCGTCGCCGAAAAAGGGCAGGATTG
>CAYWKM010000021.1:0-28817 GCA_964459165.1 uncultured Clostridia bacterium | reverse complement strand
AAAAGCGCGCCGAAACGCGGTTAACGCCGCTTCTATGCACGCTTTGCAACTTTATATTGAATCCGAATTTCCTCGGAGCTACACGCTATATATATGCTATCATTTTCCGAAAAAAAAGTCAAACGAAAAAGATTTTTATCCCCAAAAATTATTTGCGCTTTTTTGCCGCTATGACAAGCGCGACGAGAAATAAAACAAATAAAGCCCCTCCGCCGATCGCAATATAGACAGGGAATCCCTTGCTTTCTCCATTGGATTCTTCATTCGAGGAAGAGTCTTGATGATCGTCTCCCGTCCCGTCTTGCGGCGATGAAACGATGCTTTCTGCATCCTTTTCACCCGTATAGGGACTCAATCCTTCGATGTGCACATAGATCGTTGTAGTTTCTCCCTCGACGACGCTGTTCACAGAAAGGATGTAATCGTCGTTTTTCTTCAAAGTAATCTCGCCGAAAACGACAGTGATTGCATCTAAATTAACCGTTCCATTCGCAAAAATATTATCTTCAAATATAATTTCGGAATATTCAAGATGGTATACTACATACCGTTCTTCGCAGCGAGTGCAGACGAGCGTCTCTACGCCGTTTTCAGACAAAAATCCTTCATAATCATGTCCGAGCGCGGGAACGCTTTCCGTCACCGTTTCGCCGCAGACAGTACACAAGGCAGTCTGAACGCCTTTTTCCGTACAGGTCGGAGCTTGCGTCACGGTATATTCCCCCGCAATATGGATATGCTCTACAATATTAAACTCTATCGTTTTCGTTCCGAAATAATTGCCGATACCGTTGAGAATAATTTTTGCCCTTCCGACCGCAGCGTTATTTTCATACGAAACGATATAATCTTTTCCCTCCTCTAAAACATTCCCCGACTGCCAAACGGTAAAAGAAGGACATACCGCTTCTCCCAGATATTCGACGTCCGGAATTTTATCGATTTCTGCAAGTTCTATATCATTGTAATAATATGAATTTCCACAATTTATACAAGTATAGATAAGGTTCCCGAGTGAGTCATGAGAGGAAACATATTCGTGTCCGGTTGCGCTTCCGACGTCCGAAATCCCCCTGATCTCATCGCCGCAATAGCATACAGCGGTTAAAGTTCCGTCCTCCGTACAGGTAGCGTTATTATCCGAGAGGTAGTTATAAACGTGTTCGTGCGGATACATGGCTTCCATAAAGGCGAGATAGGATACTTTGGAATGAGCGTGCATAATCGCCGTAGCGTTTTCTTGAAAATATACGAGAACCTTCCATGCTTTCCAATTACTGCCCACATCGGCAAACGTGAGATTATTCATATTTCCCTGTAACATCCCCATGATGATCTTTTCAAGGAGAATGTGCGGCGAGGAACCGAATTTCACCGTATCGTAATCTGCAATCGTCGGACACCATTCCGCCATGTAGGATTCAAAATTGGTCGTGGAAGTATTCCCTTGATAATCGACTCCCGTCCATTGATAAAAAATTCCGTTTGCCTTTTCATTTTCTTCTGCGCCGACGACGTAATTGACGCCGTTCGCATCATATCCCCATGAATTTAAAGGAAGCGAGGCGACGATATCTCCCGCAATATTGATATTAAAGATATTGTTGTAAGCGACAGGCTCGGTTGTCGTCGAGGGACAAGCAAAATTGTAAGCACATACGTTTTCAGGCAAAGCGACAGACTGCTCTTTATTGATTTTTGCCGCGAGAAGATTTCCGATGCCCGCTCCGCGAGAATGCCCCATAATCCATATTTTACTCGATTCCCTATCGGCGACGAGCTGAGAAAGTTTCGCGTAAATTTCATTTGACGCTACCGAAAAACCCATATGTTCGGTATCTTGCCCAATATTGAGATTGGAATACCATTCTTCCGTTACATTTGTACCGCGGATAAATACGCCGTATAAAGTGAACTCTTTACCGTCATATTCCACCTGTTTGCTGGCTATGGTGTAAACGGCGACGTTGCTTGAAGAAGTCAATGCGGTTTCGTAATTTTCCTGGCAAAGTACTTCAAAACCCAATTCGTTCAAATAATCCGCCATCTTATCCTTTAACGCAACTGCGGAAGCCAGCGCCATCGACGCTCTGGCAAGCGTTCCGTTAAAACGATTATTTTCAAAAAAAAGATCGGAATAATCGAACGTATAACTGAAACGTCGGGTGAAAACAATGTCTTCGTATTCGACGGTGAGCTGTTTGTAATCGGACGCAGTCGCCGCCTCTGTCTTTTTTGGCGAACAAATGGCGCAAAAAAAGGATAGGAACGCCGCAAATACGAAAACAAATAGGATTTTGATATGTTTTTTGATTGGCATGAATAATTCTCCGAAAAACATTTTTTTTATTATACACCAACGGGCGGCATTTGTCAAACAGAAAACAAAAACAGCCGATTTTGCTATCGACTGTTTGAAATCTCTTTATGAAATTATTCTTTGATCGGATTAACCGTCGTTTTATATTTGTGTATAAGGATAAAGACAGAGACGATCGCCGTCAAAAATTCCGCGATCGGGAACGTCCACCATACGTAAGAGACGACGGTATCCGCCGAACAAAAATAAACGAATACCGATACGAAAGGCATGACAAAAACAATCAATCGGAGAAGAGAAATCATCAACGGGGTAAGCGCACAACCGAACGCCTGCAAAATACCCTGCACGGCGACGGAAAACCCCATGAATACATAGCCGATCGTGGCGATATGAAGGGCGACGACGCATATTTGCTTGACGGATTCGCTCCCATCGGCGCTGGCGAGACCGAATAGATTGGACAAAGGCGTTGCAAATATCTGAAATAGAGCGGTTAGGACCAAACAGATTCCCATACTGTACAAAATACCAAATTTTATAATATTCTTTACCCTCTTTTTATTCTGCATTCCATAATTAAAAGAAAGAACGGTAATAATCGTATTGCTGAGACCGAAGGAAGCAAAAAGGGCGAGCTGCTGTATCTTATAATAAATTCCGTAAGAACCCGTCAAAAGCTCGCTGACGACGTCGCCGTTTGCCGTCAATCCGGTCGACGTTCCGAGAATAACGTTGACGAGGAACATCATAACGGCGAGGAGTCCTTGCATAATAGCGGCAGGAAGACCGATTTTATATACCATTTTAATGATATTTCCCTTTGGACGAATGTCTTTGAGCTTTGCATCAATTTCTTTGTCAAGCTTATAATGGAATATAAGGGCAAGGATCATACATACGACTTGACCGATAACGGTAGCCCACGCGGCTCCTCGGATTCCCCATCCGCAAGGATAGATAAACACGTAGTCGAGTATGATGTTCGTAACGGCTCCGACGACCTGTGCAATCATGGAAAAAAGCGTTCGTCCCGTTGCCTGCAAAAATCTTTCAAACACATTGAAGCACACGACGCCGAACGAACAGGTACAACAAATCGTCAAATAATCCTTACCCATATCGACGACCGCTTCATTGTTCGTCATCATCTTTATAAAGGGACGAGCTCCGAAGATGCCGAAAAGAAGAAATACGAGATAAATGCAAATAGCGAGGAAGATACCGTTTGAAACGATTTTATTCGCTTTATCTTTATTGCCTTCGCCAAGGCTCTTTGATAAGAGAGCGTTAATCCCGATGCCGGTTCCTACGCCGACTGCGACAATGAGAAGCTGAATGGGAAAAGCGTACGTCAGCGCAAGGTTTCCGTTAATACCGTCCTCTCCCATATTGATGACGAAAACCGTATCGACTATATTATAGACAGACTGCAACATCATAGAGAGGATCATCGGTAATCCGAGCTTTAACAGAATCCTCCATTCCTTGCCGACTGCCATAGGGTTACTTTTTAAATTTACTGCCTGCATGATACTCCTTTGTAGCATAAAAAACAAAAAAACGTAAATACGACTCTACAAGAAAGTCGGACTTACGCTTTTGGCTACTCACTCTTTTTAATGAAATTGTGCCTATTTTAGCACGTCAAAAAAAATTTTGCAAGCGATTTTTTCTAATTTTTTCTTCGAAGCCTGCATACGACGAGATCGAACGGATTATTGATTCTTATGGAGAAAAAGCCGTCTCCCAGCCCCCTGCTGACGACCATCGTAAGCTTTCCTTCCCGATATATTCCGTTCGTATATTTTGGAAATATCCCCTGCCCGGGCGCATACAAACCGCCGATTAGGGGAAAGCGAAATTGTCCGCCGTGCGCGTGTCCCGTAAAAATCAGATCAATGGGAAACAAGGCGTATGCTTTGATGAATTGCGGTTTATGCGCAAGGGCTAAAATAAGCTTGTCGTCCGTTTTTAAAGACATTTTTTCCATTTCATCGATATGTTCGCTATCAATCCCCGCAATAATAAAATTTTTATACGAGACCGTTTCGTTTAATAAAACGGTCGCCCCAATGGATCGGATACGGGACAGAAGCGAATAATAATCGGGAAGAACGCTCTCATGATTTCCCGACACATAAAAAACGGGGGCAATCAAACGGAGCTTTTTTAAGAGAGATAAGGCGATTCCTTCTTCTTTCGTCCGAGAATCGACGAAGTCTCCCGTGATAAAAACGACGTCCGGACAAATTTCTTTAATTTTTTCGACAAGTATTTCGTTCTCCTTTCCGAAGAGAGAATTATGCAGATCGGAAAGCTGAACGATTGTAAAACCATCGTCTTCGGGAGAAATTTTTCGAGAAAAATATTCATATTCCGACACTTTGAATTTTTTCATTTTTCGGATTCCCCTCCTCTTTTCTTTACCGAACATTGCAAAAAAAAGCGTTCGATTTCCTAATATGTATATGAATCTTTCCTTGCTTCCGTTCTTTTAAAGGCAAATTTCTTCGCCGTCCGAGCAGATTCTCGTCTTTAATCCGTTCTCTATTTTATATGCCTCGCCGCGAATCGACTCTCTGCCGTTACAGGAATACAGATAGGTTCCGTCGGGGAAAACGTAAAATCTTTTGCCGGAGCTGTCCGGATAAACGATATCTTCGTAAAGTCGCTTGCCGTCGAGAATCTGGAATTCATTTTCCCGATAATGAGGAATAATCATATTCTTCGTAAGATCCAGTCCGATCAGATAACGCTGATAATCGGGATCGGAGCTTTCCCCATCCAATTCGGGAACGGCATACACCACATCCGCGCTATTCATGCTTCCGGCGCTGATTCCTAAAATTACGCCGTAAAATCCGCTCAATAGATAGCGTAGCGATATTCTTTCAAAAAAAGCGTTCTGCGTAGGGACATGCCCGCCGGAAAGAATAATGAAATCTGCGTTTGAAATCATCGCAGAAGCTTTATCTGCATTCCGATCATCGAGCGTTTCATAGGAAGAAAAGCTCAATCCGGATCGGAGGAAGGCGTCTCTCAACGTAAAGGCGCAATATTCCGTGAACGCGCTGTCTGCGGGCGCGGAAGAAATAAAGATTCCTCTTGCCTCCTTCCTCACCGTCCTTTTCAATTCTTCGATCAATCCGTTCGCGGGATTCAGATCCCCCGTTCTTTCGATACAGGGACTGCTTGTCAAAAACACATCCATGATTTGTAGACTCCTTTTTTCGATATGATCTCCTTGACGATTCAATGCCGATCGTCGAATGTTTCGATATTCCAAAAGAACCGGCTCCTTCCCCGATAAAAATCGAAGAGTTATTCCGTTTCCTTTCTTTTTATTTCCATGATATCGGAAAAAAGCACGGATTTTCCGTCCTTAAAAAGTATTTTTCGATTATAAGCGTCGATCGATTTGACCTTTCCTTCCATAGATACATACGCGCCGCCCGACTTTGTTAAATCGGAACAAAAATACAAAACGGAGACGATAGGCTCGTCGTCTATCCGTTCGCCGATCGCCAAAAGCTCGCGATTCATTTCTTCGGCTTCGTCTTCGCTTAAATCGATCTTTTCATCGGTGACGCGTGCCGCTTCTTCAATGACGTCTTCATAGCCCGTAAGCGCGGCAAACGGGGAAAATTGCGCCGCTCTGTCGCGCATGGACATCTGTTCGTGCGTCGACGAAATAGGATGAGGAATCCCGATGATATCGTCGTAATTCTTCGATTTCTCGTTTTCCTTCATGCTTTATGCCCTCCTATTTGTTCGTTTCTATTGATTGTAGTGGCTCCGTCTTCCAAATTCATTCCTTTTAAAAGGGCGTTCTTCCCGAATTTCTTCTTGATTCCGATTACGGTATTTTGCAATTTTTTCTCCTTTTCAAGCGCGGCGTCTTCTTCCGCCTGTTTTTCTTTTAACGCTTCATAATCGGTAAATAAATCCAATTGCTCGATACTTTTCTCTCCTTCGGAAAACGACGTCTCTCGTTCCACGCGATTCGCAGTCACATAAATTCTTCTCACCGAAAGATTTTTATCGACGATCCGATCGAAGAGATCTGCAACGGCTTTTACGATGAGCTTAGAGGAAGAAGTACGCTTTGCCAAATTGACCGTTCCGTGCGCATACTTGGGAATCAAACGTCCGTAACGATCTTTTGCGCATTCGCCCTGATATCGATTCTGTTTTTCAATCGTAGATAAATTTTCCGCATCGTAGCCGACGGTCAGAACGAGTTGATCGGTCGAAACATTTTTTTCCACCAAGTCGAGAACGAGCAAGTCGGTCATTTCGCGGACGATAAGCTTGGCCCTTTCATAATCGTACGGATGCGGCAGAACCTGTCCTGACCCCAAACTGTTATTTTTCGGCTGATAAGCTTTAATTTCGGCGATTGTGCAAGGCTCCCAGCCCCAAGCATGATCGATGAGAAGCTCGGCGTTCACGCCGAATAATCGATAGAGTAAATCCTCATTATAATAAGAATTTGCTTTACCCAAAGAGCATCTTGCGATATCGCCCATCGTATAGAGACCGTTTTCTTCCAGCTTCCTTGCATATCCCGCTCCGACCCGCCAAAAATCCGTGAGAGGACGATGCGACCACAAAAGCCTGCGATAACTCATTTCGTCAAGTTCGGCGATACGCGCCCCGTCTTGATCCGCCGGCATATGCTTCGCCACGATATCCATAGCGACTTTACAGAGATATAAATTCGAGCCGATTCCCGCCGTAGCGGTAATTCCCGTCTCCTTTAAAACTTCCCGTATAAGCTTGACGGCGAACTCATGCGGTTTAAGGCGATAAATACTTAAATAGTCCGTTACATCCATAAAAACTTCGTCGATAGAATAGACGTGAATATCCTCAGGAGCCACGTACTTTAAATAAATATTGTAAATCCTTGCGCTGTATTCCATATAATGCGCCATCCGAGGCTTTGCAACGACGTAAGATACGGCCAGCGAAGAGTCGTTTTTTAATTTGTCGTCATTGAAAGATTCTCCCGTAAACATATGCCCGGGCGCGCTCTTTTTACGTACGGCATTGATTTCTTTGACTTTTCGAACGACTTCGAATAATCTTGCCCTCGCGGGAATACCGTACGCTCTTAGCGACGGGGAAACCGCTAAACAAATCGTTTTTTCCGTGCGGCTTGCATCGGCGACAACCAAATGATCGGAAAGCGGATTCAGCCCCCTTTCGATGCATTCCACGGAGGCGTAAAAGGATTTCAGATCGATCGCTATATAAGTTCTGTTCTCATTCCGCATGACTTTATCCCCCCGAACGTCCTATTTCCCGAAAATACATCTTACGGCGTTTCATCTGCTATATTATAACGCCATAAAAAGTCAAAATCAAGAGCTACGGAAATATTCCCGTAGCTCGAATGAAGCTCGTTTATTTTTAAAAAGAAAAAGGATCGTCATGATTGGAATCTCCGTCGGCGCCGTTATCGCTTTGATTTGCAGAATGATTCTCGGTAGATGAAGACAAATCGGAAAAAGGTTCCGCGTCGTTATCATTTGCATTATGACGGATCGGTTTGCCCGTATATGGGTCAAAGTTATAGCCGGAATTTGCAGAATTACCGGAAGAATTATTTCTGTTATAATAATCGTATGGATTTGCATTATTATAATTATTATAGAAATTACTCTGCTGACGGTAATGTTCCGCTTTGCGCTTATTGATATACTCTTTGTAATCGATAGCCCTATTGTTTCTCATGGCAAAGATAAAAACGTTATAGGCGGGGACGCGGAAGAATAGGAAAAGAATGAGACTCCACATCGTATTCATCATATAATTTCTCGCCGAATATTTACGGAACAAATTCACGAGGGCAATGATCAGCACGATAAAATAGATCAACTGCAGAACCTCGTAAACATAATATCCTATTTGATTGACATAAAAGAATACGTTTCTCCACCCTGTGAGATTGGAAAATTCATACTGCGTTATTTCAAACGAACCGACGAGCGGCTGCGAGCAAGGCGTACGGTATTGTTCAAAAAGGTCTCCCATAAGAATCAGGGAAGAGACATAATAAACCATACCCGTAACGAACGCGAGAAGTTCAAACAATAAAAGCCACTTTTGTATTTTTTTAATTGTTTTTCCGCAGAAAGGACAAGCTCCCGTAAGTCTCCCCATTAAATAAGTATTGGCAAAAGGGACAAACGCCTGCCATTTTCTGTTCAACCCCTGTTTGGACGCCATCGTGTACAGACCGATTCCTTTGAAAATAAAGAAAATCAGATACAGAGCGATCGCCATCAATATCACCGCATATAGCTGCAATAAGGAATAACTGATATGAAATTCGACAAATTCACCGAATATATATATAAAATCCATTAAAACTCCCTTTCCCTTCTTTTTCTGTTATCGTTAGTATAATACAATTATGTGAATCGGTCAAGATTAAAATGTGAAAAATATATTAATTTCACGGATTTCCGTATTTCACGCCCATCAGAATAAGACCTTTGGCGGGCATCGTTCTTCCGAGAAGGCTTCTGTCGCCCTTATACAGGGCTTCCTCTAACCGTTCCTCGCCGAAACGACCGTTCCCTATATCGACGAGTTCCCCTGCGATGCTTCTTACCATATTATACAGAAAACCGTTTCCCGTGACATAAATTTTTAAATCCCTACCGCCGAAGCTTTCACTCTCCTCGATTTGCAGAGAATAAATCGTGCGAATCGTCGTTTTAGCCGAAGAGCCGGATGCGCAGAACGCTTTAAAGTCATGCTCGCCGACGAGAAGCTTCGCCGCCGAACGCATCTTTTCTACGTCGAGAGAAAGCGGACATTTGACGGAATATCTTTCTTTTAACGGATTTATTTTATCCGAGAGATACAGCTGATAGCAATAGGTTTTTCTCTTTGCGTGACGATTGCAGTCAAAATCGTCTGAAACGCGGCGAGAGGAGAGAATTTTTACGTCGGAAGGAAGCAAAGCGTTCAGACATGAGGCAAATTTTTCGGGCGGAATAGACGTATCGGCGTCAAATTGACAAACCTGCCCCGCCGCATGAACGCCGGAATCCGTTCGACCGCTCGCCGTTACTCTTATCTTTTTGCCAAGCGTTTGTTCCAAGGCGTTTTCTATTTCTTCCTGCACCGTGCGCTTTTCTCTTTGGCGCTGCCAACCGTAAAAATCTGTTCCGTCATAAGAGACGGTCATAACGATACGCATATTTCTATACCACGGCGTTGAAATACATCTTAAACAAAACCACGCCTGCAATCGTCGCCGCCATGAAAAGAAAAGCCAACAAATCTCTCCATGTAAAGACGAGCTTCTTGTATTTTGTTCTCTTTTTACTGTCCGAATAACATCTTGCGTCCATCGCGTCGCCGAGTTCCTCCGCCCGCCTGAAAGAAGAAATCAGAAGGGGAATCAAAACGGGGACGACCGCTTTTGCTCGATGAAAGACGGAGCCCGTTTCAAAATCGGCTCCCCTCGCTTTCTGCGCGTTCATAATTCTTTCCGTTTCATCCATGAGCGTAGGAATAAATCTTAAAGCGATACTCATAATGAGCGCAAGCTCATGAACGGGAAGTTTAATCAGCTTGAATACGAAGAGCAGACTTTCCAATCCGTCTGTCAAGGCTACGGGCGTCGTAGTCAGCGTAAGTACGGCCGACCCCATAACGAGGAGAAACAGACGACATATGAGGAATACGGAATAAACGATCCCCTCTTCGGTAATCTTGAATATTTTCCATTGAAGAGCTACGCCTCCGACGGAAATTACGGTATCGCCGTTATAAAAGAAAATATTGAGGACAGCCGTAAACACGAGAAGGAACAAAATTCCCTTAATGGAGCGGATAACGCTCTTTACGGGAACGCGTGAAAAAGCGACGATAAAAACGAGGGCGGCAAAGCAAACCGCCATACCGTAAAAATTACTCGCGAGAAAAATCGCCACGATATATGCGATGAGAAAGACGATTTTCGTTCTCGGATCAAGATTGTGAACAAAGGATTTTACGGGATAATACTGACCGAACGCTACGTCTTTCATGATTGTTCACCGCCCTTTATCCGGTTGTAGTAAGCGAGTACGCTTTCGATAAAATTCTCTCTGGTAAAATCGCTTTCGATATCGATTCCGCTTTCGCGGAGAATATTGGTCACTTTCGCCGTTACAGGAATATCGAGCCCCAGAGAAATCAACTCTTTATCGTATCGAAAAAGATTTTTCGGCTCTTCGACGAATTTGACGAGTCCTTCGGAAAATACCGCGGCTCTTGTACAGTTTTCGCTGATTTCATCCATATCGTGAGAGACGAAGACGATTGTGCGACACCATTCGCGGTGAATCCTATGAAGCAGCGCCATAATCTCCTTTTTCCCTAAAGGATCCAAGCCCGCCGCAGGCTCGTCAAGAACGAGAATTTCCGGTTTTGTCACGATAACGCCCGCGATGGCGACTCTTCTTTTTTGTCCGCCGGAAAGGTCGAAAGGAGATTTTTCCTTGATTTCTTCGTAATTGAGCCCTACGATTTCGATCGAATCTCTCACCGCCGCGTCCAATTCGTCCTTCGAAATATCCGCTCTGAAATTTTTCAAACCGAACGCTACGTCTTCGTAGACCGTCTCGGCGAAAAGCTGATATTCGGGATATTGAAACACCATGCCGACTTTGGAACGAAGTTCTCTGAAATTCGTCTTTTTATCCGTCAGATCGTAATCGCCGACTTTCAGCGTTATTTTAGGCAAGGGCTGCCGCCCTTTTTTAGGTTTCTTCTCTTTATATTTTTTATTGGCGGAGGGAACTTTCAGAAGAGCGTTCAAATGCTGTACAAAGGTAGACTTTCCGCTCCCTGTATGACCGATAATGCCGAAAAATTCACCTTCCTCTATCGTGAGCTCCACTCCTTTTAAAGCGGCGGTCGCAAAGGGAGAGGACGGATTGTAGGTATATGTTAAATTTTTTGCTTCGACACGCATTTTTCGATCTCCTTCGCGAGTTCTTCCGGATACATGACGTTTTTCACGGGCATACCGCCCTCCTGAAGTTTTTTACAGATATATCCGACGGCGGGAAGCGTGAGATTATATGTTTCCAGATCCTCTTGCCTTAAAAAGATTTCTTCCGGCTTGCCGTTCATGACGATTTCTCCGCGGTTCATGACGACGGCGCGATCGGCGAGGAGAGCTTCTTCCATAAAATGCGTAATCATGACGACGGTCATTTTTTCTTCTTTATTTAATTTTAAAACGACGTCCACGACTTCCTTTCTGCCCTTGGGATCAAGCATGGCGGTGGATTCGTCCATGATGATAATTTTCGGCTTGATGGCGAGAACGCCGGCAATGGCGATCCGCTGTTTCTGCCCGCCGGACAGGCGCGTCGGCGTGCTGTGGCGGAATTGCTCCATGCCGACTGCTTTCAGGGCGTAATCGATACGTTCGCCGATCTCTTCGCGAGGAACGCCGATATTTTCCGGACCGAAAGCGACGTCGTCTTCCACGATAGACGCCACCATTTGATTGTCGGGATTTTGAAAGACGACGCCGACGTTTCTTCTTACTTCAAACGTATTTTTCGCGTCGGAAACGTCGAGCCCTAAAACCGTTATTTTGCCGCTGTCCGCTTCCAAAAGACCGTTTGAGAGACGAGCGAGCGTGCTCTTGCCGCTGCCGTTATGCCCCAATATGGCGACGAATTCGCCCTCTTCGACGGAAAAATTAATATTCTTCAGCGCAAAGGTCGAATCCTCCGAATCGGAATAGCGAAATTCAACGTTTTCAAATTTTAATGCTTCCATGCTTTTTGCTCTATATTTAAAGTTATCAAAAAAGATTATAACAGATTCTTTTACCAAGAGCAAACATTTTAATAAGAAAAGAGTGTGAAATATTTCCGATCGGGCAGATAAAAATCGTTCATTTGATAATTTATTATAAAAATAAAGAAAAAATTTCTTTTAGCCTGTTGACTTAACGCCTAAAAAGAGTTAAAATATAGTACGTATAAGCGTAGTTTCAATACGTTTTGTTTCATAATCAAAATTATATAGTTATCGGAGGTTTTATTGATGAAAAAGATGACAATGGACGGCAATACAGCCGCTTCCCACGTTGCTTATGCTTTCAGTGAAGTAGCAGCCATCTATCCTATCACGCCTTCTTCCCCTATGGCCGAATCGGCAGACGAATGGGCCACCGCAGGAAGAACAAATATGTGGGGACAAAAATTGAAGATCGCCGAAATGCAGGCAGAAGGCGGCGCGGCGGGCGCTGTGCACGGATCGCTGTGCGCGGGCGCTCTCACCACTACCTATACTGCATCTCAGGGCTTACTTCTCATGATCCCCAATATGTACAAGATTTCCGGCGAACTCATGCCAATGGTTATGCATGTTTCCGCGAGAGCCTTAGCCGCTCACTCCCTGAACATTTTCGGAGACCACAGCGACGTTATGGCTTGCCGCCAAACAGGTTTCGCCATGCTCGCCGCCTCTTCCGTTCAGGAGGTCATGGATCTTTCCTTAGTGGCGCATCTTTCCACCTTGGAGGCGAAAGTTCCTATTCTTCATTTCTTTGACGGATTCAGAACTTCGCACGAATATTCGAAGATCGACGCTTGGGACGAATCGAACGATTACGCCGAAATAAAGGCTATGTTCGACGAGCTCGGTATGCAGAAATATGTCGACGATTTCAAAGCGCGCTCTTTGAACCCCGAACACCCTATTCAGAAGGGTACCGCTCAAAACAGCGATACATACTTTCAGAACAGAGAGACCGCTAACGTTTATTACAATGCGATGCCCGCTATTGTTCAAAAGTATATGGATTACGTCTCCGCTAAGTGCAAAAGAGAATATCATCTCTTCGACTATGTAGGAGCTCCCGACGCGGAGGAAGTCGTCGTCGCTATGGGATCGGGTTGCGAAACCATTGAAGAGACGATCAACAAGCTCAATGCGGAAGGAAAGAAATACGGTCTCATTAAAGTAAGACTTTACAGACCCTTCTTTGCCGACGCTTTTGTGGCGGCTATCCCTGCGACCTGCAAAAAGCTTGCCGTTTTGGACAGAACGAAAGAGCCCGGCTCTCTCGGCGAACCTTTGTATCTCGACGTTTGCGCCGCTATCTTGGAAAAAGGCGTCGGCGGCGTAAAAGTCGTAGGCGGAAGATTCGGACTCGGTTCCAAAGAGTTTACCCCCTCCATGGTTCTTTCCATCTACAAGAATCTGGAATTGGCCGAGCCTAAAAATCATTTCACCGTCGGTATCTACGAGGACGTCACCAATACTTCTTTGGATTTCTCCGAAAAATACGACGCGGCTCCCGCAGGTTCCACTTCCTGTAAATTCTACGGACTCGGCTCCGACGGTACGGTCGGTTCCAATAAGAACACCGTAAAAATTATCGGCGATCATACCGATAAATACGTTCAGGCTTACTTCTTCTATGATTCCAAGAAGTCCGGCGGTATTACGGTTTCACATTTGAGATTCGGCGACAAGCCCATCCAGTCTGAATATTTGATCGACTCGGCAGATTTTATCGCCTGCCATAATCCCTCGTACGTTACCCGCTACGATATGGTTTCCGATTTGAAGCAGGGCGGAAAATTTCTCCTCAACTCCTCATGGACGGATCTTGAACAGCTGAACGCCAATCTCCCCGCAAGAATGAAGAATACCCTTGCGAAGAAGAAAGCTCAACTCTATGTCATAGACGCAATCAAAATTGCCGGACAGCTCGGACTCAGAGGAAAAACCTCTACCATTCTCCAATCCGCATTCTTCTATATCAATCAGCAAATCATGCCTTATGAAAGCGAGGACGCGGAAGATAAGAATACCGCAGTCGCTCTCATGAAATATATGGCGTATAAGACTTTCTCCAGAAAAGGCGACGCGATCGTTCAGATGAACTATAACGCAATCGATTCGGCAAAGGCTAACCTCATCAAAATCGAGATTCCCGCCGAATGGGCGACGACTACCGAAGGCGCGGAAATGGTTAAACCCGCCGAAAACGAATACTTTAAGGACGTTGTATTCCCCATCCTTGCGCTCGAAGGAGACAAGCTTCCTTCCTCCGCCTTCAATGCAGACGGCTCCGTACCTACCGGTACGACCAAATTTGAAAAGAGGGGCGTCGCCGTTTCCGTTCCCGCTTGGAATGTAGACAAATGTATTCAATGTAATCAGTGTTCGTTCGTATGCCCTCACGCTTGTATCCGTCCTTACCTCGTAGCGGACGGCACGGAGACGCCCGCTTCCTTCGTAACGAAGAAGGCGACCGGTATCCCCGGCTATTCTTTCAGAGTACAGGTTTCTTCTCTCGACTGTATGGGCTGCGGCGTTTGCGCCGATATCTGCCCCGTCAATCAAGGCGCCATCGCAAAGGCCGCAAAAGCGGCTCCGGAAGGAACGAAGCCCGTCGTCAACAAGGCGGATCTCGCGCTCAATATGGTTCCTTTCGCAAGCATCGAAGCCGTCGAAGCCTCCAATTGGGAATTCGCGCAGACATTGCCCACCGTCGACGTGAAGGACGTCAAGATGGCAGACGTTAAAAAGAGTCAGTTCACGCCTTCTCTGTTTGAATTTTCCGGCGCTTGCGCAGGTTGCGGCGAAACTCCTTACGTGAAGCTTTTGACCCAGCTTTTCGGCGACAGAATGATTGTCGCCAACGCCACCGGCTGTTCCTCTATCTACGGCGGTTCCTCCCCTACTTGTCCTTACACGGTAAACAAGGAAGGCAAAGGTCCCGCTTGGGCGAACTCCCTGTTTGAAGATAATGCGGAATTCGGCTTCGGCATGAATCTCGCTTATAAGGCGAGAGTCGACAAGCTTGCCGCCGATATGGACGCCGCTATCGCAGAAGGCGTTTCCGACGAACTCGCAGCCGCATTCCGGGAATGGAAAGCAAACAAGGGCGACGCGGAAGCAAGCGAGGTTGCCGCCGCTAAAATTAAAGCTCTCCTTAACGACGTTGAAGCGACCGGCGCGCTCGCGGAGGTCAAGAAAGCGGAAGACTGCCTGATCAAGAAATCCTTCTGGATCATCGGCGGCGACGGTTGGGCTTACGACATCGGTTACGGCGGTCTCGACCATGTTCTCGCCTCCGGCGAAAACGTAAACGTAATCGTTTTGGATACCGAGGTTTATTCCAATACGGGCGGTCAGGCTTCCAAATCCACCAATATTTCCGCCGTCGCTAAATTCGCCTCCGGCGGTAAGAGAGTGAAGAAGAAGGATCTCGGCATGATTGCAACGACCTACGGTTATGTATATGTAGCGCAGTGTGCTATGGGTTCCGATAAGGCTCAGCTCATCAAAGCCATGAAGGAAGCCGAAGCATACAATGGACCTTCCCTCATCATCTGTTATGCGCCTTGTATCAACCACGGCATCAACATGACGAAGTCTCAAGCGGAAGAACAGAATGCGGTTGCTTGCGGATACTGGCAGCTTTACAGATATAATCCGGAACTCGCCGAAAAGGGAGAGAATCCCTTCATTCTCGATTCCAAGGATCCTACCGGCAACTATCAGGCGTTCCTCGCAGGCGAAACCCGTTACGCATCTCTCAGGAAGACCGAGCCTGCTCTTGCCGACGAACTCTTCGCTAAAGCGGAAGAATCTGCTAAAGCAAGACTCGAAGGCTATAAAAAGATGGCGGGAAAATAATGCTATCAATAAAGCCTTATCGGCTTAAATAACGAGAGGACCTCTCGATTCGGAAGAATCGGGAGGTTCTCGTTTAGCGTTAAAAGAAAAATTTTGACGTACGCTCGTTTTTTATTCGCTGAACGATCGGATGATATTCCGTGAATGTCACGGATTCATTTCTTTTGCTTAAATTTGTTATTTAACCTTTTAAACAAAAGAATGAAAAGAATGAAATGCGTTCCGCCCGTAAGAATCCAAGAAATCGGATAAGACAAAAGAAGTCCGCGCATATTATGGAAATAAGGTAAAGGAAAAATTGCTAAAATCCAGACTACTCTGAGGACGCATGTTCCGATAATCGTAACGATCATAGGAAGCGTGGAATGACCGATTCCGCGGAGGGCGTAGCTCATCGTATCCATCCAACCGCATAGAAAATAAAACGTAACGATGACAAAAAGCCTCTGCGTGCCTGCGGCAATCGCTTCTTCCGTACCGACGTAAAGCCTCAGCAATTGATTTCGGAAAACCAAAATACCGCCGCCTATCGCGAAATCAACGATCAGAACGAGAAAGACGGAATAAAAAATAATCTTTGGAATGTTGCTTCTTTTCCCTGCGCCGTAATTAGCAGAAACAAAGGCAACCGAACTCTGCGCAATGGCGTTCATAGACGTATAAACGAAGCCCTCCAAGGAACTAGCCGCGCCGCTTCCGCCGACGACGTCTGTTCCGAGACTGTTAATGCTCGATTGAATGAGTACATTGGAGAGGGAAAATAAAAAGGCCTGTATTCCCGCCGGTAATCCGATACGGACGATTTCCATAGCGTCTCTCTTATAAAATCTGACTTCACGGAATTTAAAATGAATAAATTCGTCGCGCCTAAGCAAATCGAAGACGATAAAAACTGCACAGAAGAACTGCGAAAGCGCCGTGCCGAGCGCAACTCCCGCGACGTTCATTTGAAACACAATGACGAAAAGAAGATTGAAAAGCACATTTAATCCTCCCGCCGAAGCGAGATAGAGAAACGGACGCTTAGTATCGCCGATTCCCCGTAGAATAGACGAGGCAAAATTGTAGATAATGGAGAAAGGCAATCCTATAAAATAAATTTTTAAATACTGCGTAGAAAGCGGAAGCACGTCCGCCGTCGTCCCCATCCATACGAGAAAATAGCGAGAACAGAAAAACCCGAAGACGCCTATCGTTATTCCGATTACAACGGAAAAAATCATGGAAGTATACACAATTCTTTGTCCTTTCTCCTGATTTTTTTCGCCAAAGCGCCTCGCCATAAGAATGTTGCTTCCGATGCTTAACCCTAAAAAGAAATTGACGAGCAGATTGATGAGGGTCGTCGTAGAGGAAATTGCCGCCGTAGAATTTTCAGAGCCGAAAATATTACAAACAATGAGGTCGGTTGCGTTAAAGAAAAGCTGCAAGACGCCCGAAAAAAGCAAAGGAAGCGCATATAAGACAAGCTTTTTAAAAAGATTGCCTTCCGTTAAATTAATTTCTTTTTTGTTTCGCATACATCGCCTTAAAAATTATTTTCCCATATGTAAAGTATAGCAGGACGATTGAAAGGTTTCGCTTTGGTCAAAACGCGAATATTCTCCGTAATGAGAAAAGATGAAACCGCACTTCAAGATCACCTTGCCCGAAGCGATATTGTCGTTGGCATGTTGAGCGAAAAAATCGCTCGCGCCAAGCTCGGTTTTTCCCCAAGCCAAAAGAGCCTTTCCCGCTTCCGTCGCGTAGCCTTGATTCCAAAAATTTCGATTGATATTATAACCGAGCTCGTACGCCTTATGCGTTTCGTTATACGTTAAACTGCCCGATCCGACAAGCTTCCCCGTCTCCTTTAAAAAAAAGCCGAATTCATTATCCGCTTCGCGAAGCGACGAGATCCATTTTTCCACTTGGGCGATATCGGTATAGAGAGTATATCTCATAAATCGGTTTACTTCTTTATCTCCGACCCATTCAAAGACCTCCGAAGCGTCCTTGATCGCCAAGGGCTTCAAAATTAATCTTTCCGTCTCTATATATTTCTTCATCCGAGTTTTACCTCACGATATAAACCTTCGTTGCGTAACCGCGAAGCGTAATTTTTCCTTCCGCCATATTTCCGTTATCCGCGTCGATGAAAGCCTTATGCAAGACCACGTTTTGCTCTTCTTCGGAATAGTTGAGGACGAAGAGATATTTTCCCCTCATGGTCAGTTCAATCTCCTTGGGACAGGAAATAAATTTTTTAAACGGCTCGTCCAAAGCCAAGTATTTTATAATTTCATAGGCGGAATCGAAGGAAAAAGAGCTGCCGAAATATAAAACTTTTCCCCTTCCTTCTTTCTTTTCGGCAGCAGCTATTTTGCCTTTAAAATAATCTCCGTCGTAACGCGCCAAAGGCGTAGAATCGATACATTCGAGAATCTCCCTAAACGTCGAAACTTCTATTTTTTTGCCGTTAAAGTCCGCTTTTATCCAATCGGGATTGACGTAGGTGAATTCTTTCGCTTCCGCCCCCGTCAACTTCGTTAAAAGTCCCGGCATGACGCGTCCGAAAGGACATCTGCCGTAAATATCCTTATAACCTGTCCGACAGCCGAGGACGAGCATACCGCCTTCCGAAACGTATTTTTTAAGAAGTTCCGCCCTCGCTTCCGTCATGATTGCGGCATGGGGATAAAACAGAGCCTTATACTTTTTCAATTGCTCCGCTTTCGTTTGATCGTCGATATAGACAAAATCATAAGGAGCGTGAAGCGTCTGAGCCGCCTCAAAAATCCCCTGCATACTGATACGGTCGATTCTGCCGTGCCATACGTCGAGTTCGGAATCGTAAATATTGTCATAATCCCTAACAACGGCAAATTCGGCGGAAAAATCTTCGTTGACGACGTCGGAAATTTTATCGAGTCGCTTACCGAAATCGGCAATTTCCGCCAATTTACGGTTGTCTCGGTTATCGTAATCGAGAATGCCATGCCAATAAATTTCCGTTCCGATCGGACTTGTGCGCCAACGGAAGTAACCGACGTAATCGGCTCCGTGAGCGACGCTTTGCATGCTCCAAAGAGAAATTTGTCCCGGTTTGGGAGAAGGAGCTTCCATGCCGGTATTCCAGCCGTTCGCGCCGGACTGCTGTTCCATAATGCCGAAATGCGGTTCTACGGAACGCACCTCGGATAAATATCTCGACCATTGTCTGTCTTTTAAATCGTCGACGTGAGAGCCCGCCATATAAGCAAAATTAGGATAAGAATCGTAATGATAGGTATCGAGAATTTCTCGCGCGAGAGTATGATTATCCATATCGCCAAATAAACCGTTCGTCGTGATAAAATCCGTCGGCTTGATGTACTTGCGAAGAATCTCCGCCTGCATCTTTGCAAAGGACAATGCGCTGAAAGATACAAAACGTTTGTATTCCAACATAAAATGCGGATTCTGCGTATTATTGATCGTCGTTCTGGGAACGTAAATTTGATTCCAATCGGTATAGGTCTGATTCCAGAATGTCGTTCCCAAGCAATCGTTGAGATTTTTCAAGTCGCCGAATTTCTCCTTCAAGTAAGAACGAAAAGCAACCGTATCGGATTCGGAGAAAAACTCGTTCACTTCACAATTTAGCTCGTTATCGATTTGCCAGCCAACGACGCACGTATGTCCTGCGTAAGTCGAAGCCATTTTTTCGACGATCTCCGAACAAAATTTACGATATATGGGCGAATTATAATTATAGTGTCTCCTCGCTCCATGATGAAGAGGAACGCCGTCGATACGGCAATTGAGAACCTCCGGATATCGATTAGTGAGCCAAGCGGGAGGCGTCGCCGTCGGCGTCCCGAGAATTACTTTCATGCCCGTTTTTTCGGCGAGGCAGAGAAATTCTTCAAAGAAGGAAAAATCGAATTTCCCCTCCTCCGGTTCCATTTTATTCCAAGAAAATTCTGCGATGCGAATCGTCTTTATTCCATGGGAAAGCATTCTCAAAAGATCCTCTTCCCAAATACTTTTATCCCAATGTTCGGGATAATAACAAACGCCTATTTCGGCTTTTTGATATCTGAACGGTTTCATTTCTGTTCCTTCACGAATTCTTATTTTATGGTTATCTGCAACGTTACATTCTTAAATTCCGGACGAAGATCGCGTTCTTCCGTCATTTCAAAGTACGGGTAACCGTCCTTTTTCCAATGCACGCGTCGGATCCCCATGTAGCGACCCCTCGCGCGGTGATTCTTTGCGTGAGGCACGGCGTGATAGACGAGAAGGTCGTCGCCCGTTTCGGGATCTTTGACAAAGGTATTATGCCCGGGTCCAAATTCGCCGACGACGCTCTCCTTTGTCAGAACGGGATAACCCAGCCATTCCCAATTTTCCTTTAATAAAAGGTTCGTTCCCGCCTTTGCTTTTAATAACCCCAGACAATACAGATCGGCAAGCGCGGTACTTGAGCCTGAAATCGTAACGAATAAATCGCCGTCATGTTTCAGGACATACGGTCCCTCGTCCACCGCCGTCTGACATCTGTCCCAGCCGTAGAGCGGACGAAGGATGCAAACGGGATCGCTCGTGAGCCGCCAAGGATGATCCGGATCGACTGTCGCGATATAAATATCGGCGGAATCCGCTACCGCCCGATCGGGATCGCGATCGTACATGATTCGGTTTGACCACATCACGTAATAGAAGCCGTTATCTTCGAAACAAGTCATATCGAGCGATATTCCGTCAGGCTCCAATTCGGTCCCGTCCGGACGGACGACCAACCGCGGTTCTTCCCAATTTTCAGGAAGGAACGGATCTCCGTTACAACGTAAAACGTGGCTTTTTACCGTCGTCCAATCGGGAAAGCCCACCGTAGTAAAAACGTAAGGGATTCCTTTAATCACATGAAGTTCCTGAGCCCAGATATTGGCATGGGAAGAATCCCCTTTCTTCACTCTCCACATTGTAACGGGTATTGTTTTCCGCAAGCCCTCGATCGAATCTGAAATGCGAAACTTTACCGCTTTCAGATCGGAATGGGAGAGAAAATATTTTCCCTGATACTCGTAAACCGAAGGATCGGAAATATTTTCGTCGATAAACGGAAAGGGATAACGTTTTAACCGAACGACGCCGTCTATTCGATAACATCCGGCGCTCGAAAAATCAATTTTTTTCAGCTGTTCTTTATTCCAATCTACCGTTTTTTTATGTACGGAACCGTCGGAATAGGCGCATACGGCCTCAGGGAGGTCTTTTTCATTAACGCCTTCGTTTAGGGCAAGCGCGATGGGAGGAACGAAAACGCCCGTGTTTTCTATGACGCCGAGAGCGTTTGCGATCTTTTTTGCTTCCTTATCGGAAATCTCGACGCTGTTTCCGCCGACGACGTCCTTCCGATCGCTCTTTTCTTCTTTCATGATAGGAACGGAAATAATTTTCTCTTCGGTAACGCAAACAAAGTCGGTCGTATATGCCGAACGCCACTTTCTTTCCTGTTTCCATTCGATATAATACGCCTGTTTTTTCGGATCAAATCTGCAATGCGGACGACTGACGAAAGAATCGGAAAGACGCAAAAAGCCGGCTTCCCGAAAACGAATCATATCGTCTGAAAAAAAGAGCATGATGCTGCCGACGCTCTCCGGATCCGGCGCATTCTGATTTCTTCTTACGGCAATGACGCCAAACGTATTATCCTTCATCCGAAAGACCCATGGATATAAAAGCGTCTTTGTAACGCCGCCCGCCGGATTGGCGGAAAGATCCGCTTTCGGGAACAGAATACCCGTATCGTTGCGCATAGGAACATATTCGCCGTTATTTACAGATAACGCAAGGTGCATTGCGTCGTTCAAATCGCAATTATACGCCTTCAATCCGGAATAATCGGACGCGTTGCCGCTGAAATACAATCTTTTTCCTTTTTTTGTATAAACAAAAATCTTATTCATCGGAAGACTCCTCTCCCCCCTTTTTTTATAAATATTTTAACACGAAGGGGTAGAATAATCAAGATAAAAATATCCTATTTCTAAAAAATACGACGTCGGCTATTCCGTCGGCGTCGCACTTTTCATGATTCAGAATTAATATGTCGGTTTCTTCTTTACTGAATGCTTTCTTCTTCCGTTTTCTTATGCTCGTGTTCAGGGAAGCATCCCTCCCGCCGCATTGCAACGTAGGTCAAGATGAGAACCGCCAGCAGAGCGAATACGGGACAAACGATGACGATGAATACTACGTATCCGACGGTAAGAACGGATTCCTTTACCACATACGCGGGTTTATGAATATAGGCAAGGGACGTTCCTATTTTTTCCGAATTATATTCACGAATCAATTCATTGTAGTCGGCGATCCTTTCAAGTAATTTCGACTGAATCTCTTCAAGCATGGCGTCTGCTTTTTCGAGTTTTGTCGGATCCACGGTAGGAAATTCTTCCGGAGCCACGTAGACGTTGTTCGTCAGCGTTCCGCCTAATTTAAGCCACCTTTTCTGCCAAAGCAACTTCTCTTCTTGCGTAAAATCAGAAGCGTAGGGATTCGTCAGATACAGAGGGACAAAATCGTATACCGTGACGTCTGCATCGGCCTTATACAGGGCGTTATTTAAAACGTATAGCTCGTATTCTTCCATGAGCATGGAAATTTCAACGAGCCCGTTGCAAATATTTCCAAAGGTAAGTCCGTTTACCCCTTGGTAAGTATTAGATATCAGCTTGTACGCAACGGTATAGACCGAATCGAATTTCTGTTCTAAATAAGCTAACGCCACCATATAGTCGTCGGAAAGATAATCGAAATCATCGGATATGAAAGCGTTATAATTCGCGTATTCGTCCCGGTATTTTTGAGTATACGTCTTTAAAACGGCATTCAAAATCGCTTTACTTTCGGTATTGCCGATTCCTTTTATTCCAAGAGCCTTCATCGCCACTTCGCTGACTACCGGCGTCTTATATTCCTTTTCGGCGTCTATATTTTCCGGCGATACGGCATTGATATAAATATGATTGCAAACGGTAGAAACGAGATTCGTTTCCGCAAGATATTCTTCCGAATACCCCATGTCGAGCAGAGCCTGTTCGACGACGGAGGGATCGCGAATATTCTCCACCTCCTCGTAATAACCGGTGACGTGCGAATACGTAAAAGTGGACGAATAATACACCACTGCGTTTGCATTATATACCGTCAAGGCCACAGAAAGAGAAATAATAAGCGCGAGAATAACGCTTATTACGGCTTTTATCCAACATCTCTTTAATATTTTTAGAAATTGTTTAAAGGTCAGTTCGCTCCCGAATTTTTCAACCATAATCATTCACTCCGTTTTTTATGATTATAACATAAACGCAAAAATATATCAAGTATATGCGTACAAAAACGCTTAAAAGGTTAAAACTCCGTTTAAAGCTTTACAACCGTCACGGTAACGCTATCGCCATTAATGTTCAGCTCCTTAGTGTATCCGTCGGCAAGTCCCTCAAATACTTGCTCCGCCAAAACGTCGCTTTTAAATCCGCCGTTTTGCAATACGCCGAGCGCCTTTCCCTGAGCGTTTGAATAATACACGCAGATCCTGTCGGTCACCTCAAATCCCGCTTCCTTTCTCATAGACTGAATTTTGGAAACAAGCTCCCGTTCGGTCCCTTCGAAGATGAGTTCTTCGGTAAGCGTCGTATTTATCTCTACCGTAATTCCCTTATCGGAGGCGGAAACATAGCCTTCGGCGGGCTTGGTAAAAATTTGAAGATCTTCCTCTAAAAGCTCGACTTCGCCGTCGAGGTCAACTTGATAGACTCCCCCATTTTTTACCGCGTTCACGACGGCTTTTGCGTCGCAACTTTCCAAAAATTTATTGAGAAGAGGAATTTTTTTACCGTACTTTTTACCGAGCGTCTTTAATTGCGGTTTTACAGAATAAGTTATGAAATCGGACAAATCGGTCGCCGTCGTCAGCTTTTTGATGTTTAGCTCGCTCAAAACGATCGCTCGCATTTCCTCGTTGAGACGAATTTCTTTATCGGAAACGACAAACAGTTCGCTTAAAGGCTGCCTGATCTTTAAATTCCCCGCGTTTCTCGCGGAACGACCGAGCACGACGATATCTTCTACGAGCTGCATCTGCTTTTCAAGCTCGCCGTCAACATAGCTCTCGTCTGCTTCCGGAAAATTACAAAGATGCACGGACTTCGGCGCGTCGTCATAGAAAGAAGGGACGAGATTCTGATAGATCTGTTCCGACATAAACGGAACATAAGGAGCGGAAAGTTTTGCCAATGTGACGAGAACGGTATAGAGCGTAGTATCGGCGGCGATTTTATCCTCCGTCATGCCGTTGCCCCAATATCTTTCGCGCCCGACGCGGACATACCAGTTGGAAAGGACGTCGGTAAAATCCTGCAAAGCTCTCGCCGTATCGGTGATGTTGTATGCGGCGAGTCCTTCGTCTACATATTTTACGAGCGTATTTAATTTGGAAAGAATCCAACGATCCATCAGGGAGAGCTTGCAATCCTTCAGATTGTATTTAGAAGGATCGTAACCGTCGATTTCGGCGTAAGTCGTAAAGAAGGCATAAGTATTCCAAAGCGTCCCCATAAATTTCCTCTGCGTTTCGAAAACCAAAGAAGGATCGAATCTTGTGGGAATCCAAGGGGAGGAAGCGGTGTAGAAATACCACCTCACGGCGTCCGCGCCCTGCTTATTGAGAACCGACCACGGATCGACGCCGTTACCGGTATGCTTGTTCATCTTTCTTCCCTCTTTATCGTTTACATGACCGAGGACGATACAATTCTTAAAGGGAGCCTTTTCGAAGAGAATCGTGGAGATGACGAGGAGGGTATAGAACCAACCTCTCGTCTGATCGATCGCCTCGGAGATAAAATCGGCAGGAAAAGTCTTTTCAAACAGATCCTTATTTTCAAACGGATAATGATACTGAGCAAACGGCATGGATCCGGAATCGAACCAGCAATCGATGACTTCCGGCTCGCGCTTCATTCTTCCGCCGCACTTCGGACACTTGCAGGTGAGCGTATCGAGATAAGGTCTGTGAAGTTCGATCTCCCCCTCTACTTCGCAAAGCTCTTTAAGCTCCGCTTTGGAACCCATAACGTGCATTGCTCCGCAATCTTCGCAGAGCCACACGGGAAGAGGCGTTCCCCAATACCTGTTTCTGGAAAGTCCCCAATCGATGACGTTTTCAAGGAAATTGCCCATGCGTCCCTCTTTAATCGTCTCCGGCATCCAATTGACGCTGCGGTTGCAAGCGATAAGCTTATCCTTAACCGCCGTAACCTTAATGAACCAAGAAGCGCGCGCATAATAAATTAAAGGCGTATCGCATCTCCAACAGAAAGGATACGTATGCACAATTTCTAACTTCTTTAAAAGAAGCCCTCTCTTTTTCAAATCGTCAAGAACGCATTCGTTTGCAGTGGAAACCCGCTTCCCCGTTTCGGGATCGACAACCGTCTTAATTTCGTTTGTCGCTTCGTCATGAAATTCCACAACGGGCATTCCGGCAAATCTGCCGCAGCATTCTAAAAGACGTCCGCCGTCGTCCACGAGATTTACGACAGGAAGGTTATATCTCAATCCGACCTTGTGATCGTCCTCGCCGAAAGCGGGAGCGATATGAACGATACCGGTTCCGTCGGTAAGCGTTACATAACCGTCGTTTGTCACATAATGCGCTCTTTCTTTGAATTTAGCGAAACGATAAAGAGGTTCATATTCGAGGTATTCGTATTCAGACCCCTTCTTGACGCTTACAACGGTATATTCGTCTTCCTTGAAAAGATTGCCGACGAGCGCCTGCGCCATAATATAGTGTTCTCCGTTTCCCTTATATTCGATTTCGGCGTAATCGAAAGCGGGATTCATGCAGAGCGCAACGTTGGAAGGAAGCGTCCAAGGAGTTGTCGTCCAAGCGATGAGATAAAGATTTTCTTGGTCTTTTACTTTAAACTTTACAAAACAGGTGAGAGCTTTGATATCCTTATAGCCCTGTGCAACTTCATGAGAGGAAAGAGAAGTTCCGCAACGAGGACAATAAGGTACGATCTTATGACCTTTATACAAGAGTCCTTTCTTAGCGATTTCTTTTAAAGCCCACCATTCGGATTCGATATAATCATCGTGATAGGTCACATAGGGATGATCCATATCGCACCAATATCCCACGCGATCGGACATCTCTCTCCATTCGTTCGTATATTTCCATACGGATTCCTTACATTTTTTAATAAAAGGCTCGATCCCGTAATTTTCGATTTCCGGCTTGGAATCGAAGCCGAGCGTTTTTTCGACTTCTAATTCGACGGGAAGACCGTGCGTGTCCCAACCCGCTTTGCGCAGAACGTGCTTGCCTTTCATCGTCTGATATCTGGGAATAATATCCTTAATGGCGCGAGTGAGAATATGCCCGATATGAGGCTTTCCGTTTGCGGTAGGAGGACCGTCATAAAAGGAAAATTCCTCTCCTTCTTCGTTTTTTTCGACGCTCTCTTCAAAAACATTGTTCTCTTTCCAAAACGCAATAACCTCCTTCTCTCTCTCGACAAAATCGAGGGAAGTGTCAACCTTTTTGTACATATGCTTCTCCTTATATTTTTTTTGTAAATTTTTAACGATAACCGATACGTCGGCATAGCCGCCGCTCGCACATTTGACCGCACGAGAAAAGCGTGCGTAAAAGAACGAGCCCGTCGCAACGACGTTTTCCTCTGCTTAAAGGCTTTACGCGCAAGCCTTCTTCCAAAAGACAAAAAGCCAACGTATTTTGGATAAAATACGCTGACTTTATAAACCACCAAAACAAACCATCATTTGCGGTTTCTGTAACGGGAAACCAACTCGTATCGAACTACTGCCATTTCACCCGATAAGCTAAAGGTGATCATCTATCGTTTTCTCTCTCTCCCTCTCAGCAACACGGGATCTCTCTGTGCAGAGACCGACGATAAACGTTATCCTTTTCATCGCTGCTATTTTTTATATTATAGCCGAAAAATTTTCTTTTGTAAAGTAAATCCTCTCAATTTTTAAGAAAAAAGTCCTTTGCGACGATCAATGCTCTTTACTTCAAACCCGCAATCCTCGATCAAGGCTCTCATATCGGCGTCGCAGGAATCGTCCTCCACTTCGACAAAAATCATATGCTTTTTATCGTCTGCTCTGGCGGAAACGACTCCTTTTACGGAAAGTAATTTTGCAGCCGTGCGTTCGGCGCAGATCTTACAGCACAAGTCCCCTGTACGGATAATCTTCTTCATGTCGTCAAGGGGTAACGCGGTTAATATCCCGCGGGAACATCGCCGCTTCTCTTATATTTTTGCAGTTTAAAAGATGCATCGTGAGCCTTTCAAGCCCGAGTCCCAATCCTCCGTGCGGCGGCGCGCCGTATTTAAAGGTTGCAAGGTATGTTTCAAATTCCTCCGGATTCAATCCCTTTGCCTTCATTTTCTCTACCTGCATCTGATAATCGTGGATTCGTTGACCGCCGGAAGTAATCTCGATTCCTCTGAATAAGAGGTCAAACGAGAGGGTATATTCGGGATCTGCGGGATCGTCCATCGTGTAGAAAGGTCTTTTTTTCGAAGGATAATGCGTAACGAAGATAAAGTCGGAATTAAATTGCTTTTTTGCATATTTTCCAAGAATTTCCTCTTCCTGAGGATCGAAATCCTTCATATCGGAGGGTTGATATTTAAATTTCTTCATAATGATTTCCTTCGCTTCCATAAATTTAACGCAGGGAATTTCATTGATTTCAGGAATCTCCACTCTGAGAAGATCGACTTCGTTTTTATATTCCGTTTTGAGGAGATTCATGATATATTTCAGAATCCCCGTTTCCATATTCATGACGTCGGTAAAATCTTCAATAAAGCCCATTTCGAAATCCATGGAAATATATTCGTTCAGATGTCTCGAAGTGTCGTGATGTTCCGCACGGAACACGGGAGCGATTTCAAAAACCCTTTCGTATACGGGAACGAGCATCTGTTTATAGAACTGAGGCGACTGAGCGAGATATACTTGTTTGCCGAAATAATCGAGCTTAAACACATTTGTGCCGCCCTCCGCGCCCTTAAAATTGATTTTCGGCGTATGCACTTCGGTAAAATTTTGCGACGTCAGATATTCTCTGAATCCTCTTTGAATCCCCTCCTGAATTTTAAAAACGGCTCTTTGCTTGGGATTACGCAAAGTGACGGGCCGATTATCAAGATTAGTGACGAGGTCGCACTGAACTTCTTTTTTACTGATTACGACGGGCGTAATCGCAGCGGGACGGGAAAGAAGGATAATATCCCTTATCTGCAATTCGTAACGCAAGGAACCGTCCTTCATCGTACTTGCCGCTACGATTCCTTTCACTTTTACCGCACAACCTTCCGTTACCGTATCCGGCATTTTATAATCGCTCGCTTCCGTTTCATAGACGCACTGAATCGTCTCTCTCGCCGTACGCAAAATGACGAACGCGCCGAATCCCATCATGCGAATATTATGAATCATACCCGTTACCGTTATTTCCTGTCCGACGCGGTTGCCGAAATCCGAATAGGCAACGGTGTTTACTCTGGTTTCACCATTCACTGTCATATATTTTATTCCCTCAAATAAAAATTTTTATAAATATTTTAACGCCTTTATAAAAAAAAGGCAAGTTAATCATTGCAGTTTTGAGAACAAAAATATAGGATTACAATAGATGTGAGACGGAAAAATAAAAAATTTTTGAAAAGCGGGATAAAAAAGCAGAGCGGATCAGTTTCTTTTGCGTTATCGTTGCCGCCGTTAAAAA
>CAYWKM010000020.1:0-29958 GCA_964459165.1 uncultured Clostridia bacterium | reverse complement strand
AAATGAGAGGAAGGCGCTCTTTCGAAACGGGCGGGATTCCCTTTTGTCTCGGAGAATTTCTTTCCGTTAAGAAGAGCGACGTCTTCGCTGAAAAAAAATCGGCTTTTTTGAAGGTTCTGTTTCGACGGTCAAAAAACCGTTTATTATATAACTATATAATTGTAATATAATTAGGAACGAACAATCGGAGGGAAGGAGGAAGGGCTGAAAAACTTTCAAGACAACGAAAAGTCGCTTATCGGTTTGTCCGTTATTTTTATCATATAAATGAAAGCTATAGTAAAGGAGTAGAAAAATGTTTCAATTCAAAGAGGGCTTTTATGCGGACGTTCGCATAGAGGACAGGTTCACGACGACGATCGGTCTGAAAAACGGCGCGTTGGAGGAACGGAAGATCACCAATCTGAAGAAGGCTTTTTTGCGCGTGTTTGACGGCGATATGTGGTATTATTCTTCCACCTCGGACGTCGACAATATCCAAGAGGAGCTTGACGCTCTGTACGCATACGCGAAGCCCAATCCCGATATTCTCAACCATCCCATCGTAAAGAGGTACGAGGTCAATGTAGACGAGGCCGTTCGGTTTGCTTCTTGTTGCGTGAAAGACGTCTCTGCGGAGGAAAAGCTAAAACGACTTGCCGCCGGATGCGCCCTCTTGAAGAGCGAGCATCTCACGCTGAGCATGGGGAGATATCTCGACAGATACTCTTTTTATGAATTTTATTCCAGCAAAGGATCGTCTTTAAAATACGATTATCAGACTACGGGCATTTCCTTGGCCGCCGCTTTTTCGTACAACGGGGAGCAATTTACCGACGCGTTGCAGAGAGCGGGCAGTCGGTACGAGGACAGCGTGATCAAGGAAGAGGAAATCAAGGATTTCCTTTCGGAGATGGAAGCCTACGTCACGACGGCGAAGCCGGTAGAGGCGGGAACATATCCCGTCGTTTTGGCTCCCATCGCCGCGGGAGTGTTCGCGCACGAATCCTTCGGGCATAAGAGCGAAGCGGATTTTATGATCGGCGACGAAACGATGGCGAAAGAATGGCAGATCGGCAAAAAAGTGGGCAGCGATTTGCTCACGATTTATGAAACGGGCGCTCTCTTCGGCTCCGGTTACGTCCCTTACGACGACGAAGGAACAAAGGCGAGAATGAATTATCTCATTAAGGACGGCTATCTTGCGGGAAGATTGCACAGCGGAGCTACCGCAGCCTTTTTAAATGAAGATTTGACGGGCAACGCCAGAGCTCTGAATTGCGATTTTGAGCCGATCGTTCGCATGACGAATACAATCATCAAGGGCGGTTCGTCCACGGTGGAGGAGTTGTTCGCCGGCGTAAAGCACGGATATTACGTCAAAACAATTAAGCACGGCTCGGGCATGAGCACGTTTACCATCGCTCCTTCCCTCGCTTACGAAATCGTGGACGGAAAGGTCGGCGCGCCCGTAAAGATCGCCGTTCTTACAGGAAACGTATTCGAGACGTTGGGATATATAGACGGCGTCGCCGACGACGAGACGGTTTTGTCCTTCGTCACGGGCGGCTGCGGCAAAATGGAGCAGGGACCGCTTCCCGTCGGATTCGGCGGCCCGCACATCAGAGTGAGTAAAATGAACGTTCAGTGAGGAGACGAAAATGCGTGAAGAATTGATTACAAACAAGACGACTTCCAAATGTTTTAATATTACTGCGGGGCAGATCGATTCCATGAGGATCAACACGAACGTCGAGACTACGGTGCGTCTATACGACGGCAAAAGCATCGGCGTTGCCGGAAGAGTCGGCTCCTGCGATATCGACGAGCTCAGAAGGGAGGCGGAAAAGAATCTCGCCCTCGGCATCGAATATCCCGATTCGGCGAATCCTCCCTTGACGAGAAGCGTGGACGTTTATAAAGAGATTATTCCCGCAGGGGAATTGGTCGCCGCGATGAAAAAGCTGATGAAGAGGCTCGCGGAGGAAAACCCTCGGTTTACGTTCGGGAACAAGATTCTTTTAGACGAGACGGAAAAGAGCTACGTCTCCGGAGATACCAAGCTGTTCTACCGCGGAAACTCTCTCGCGTTTTCCATAACGATAAAGCACAAGGGCTCCGCGAACATCATGGACGAGACTTATGAAAGCGAAACGAACGAATATAGCGAGGACGACGTGGCAAACGGCGTCAAGACGATCTGCGACGCTTTTTTGAAGAGCGCGGAATTGCCCGAAGGAAACGAAGCGATCGTCGCGATGGACGCTTCGGCGATCGGACACGTCGTTAGCCATCTGTCCGCCGACTACTATTATCATCATCTCTCCCTGTTCGACGGGAAGTTCGGCGAAAAGATATTCAGCGACAAGCTTACGATCTCCGCCGACAGAAATTCAAAAAGGGCGAAAAATATCCCCTTCTTCGACGCGGAGGGCGTGGTCGCGGAGGACGATTGCGTAAATCTTGTGGAAGGAGGCGTGTTTAACGGGCTTCTCGCAACCAAGAAGACGGCGGCGAAATACGGCTGTAGGGCTTTGGGAACGGCGGGCGCTTTTTACGATTCCGTTCCTCAGATAACGGCGGCGGGGCTCACGGTAAAACCTACGGCGGAGGATATCTCTTCGCTCGCGGGGGAAAAGGAGGTCGTCTATGTTTCCGTTACTTCGGGCGGCGACGTCACCGCCGACGGAACGCTCTCTCTGCCCGTGCAGGCTTCCTATCTCATGAAGAACGGGAAGCTTGTCGGTAAGCTTCCCGGCTATGCGATTACCTGTAACGTGAAGGATTTATTCGGCGATCGTTTTATCGGCGTTGCGAAAAACGGCGTATATAAAAATTCGGCGCCGTATATCGTAGCGAAAGCGAATATCGTCAATAGAGAAAAATAAAACCGTAAAAAATCGATCGGAAACGAACGCCGAGCTGTGAACAAGCAGTTCGGCGTTTTTTGCTTTCAGCCGAAAATTTATATTCAGACGGATTTTTCAAAAAGTTAAACTTTTATCTTTCCGGAGGCTGAAATCCCTTACAATCCAAAATAACGGCTGAAAATTCGTGCCTTCCGTTAAAAAGCTGAAAAATCTTGACAAAAGCAGATGACTTTTTTTTTGGGATGTGGTATAATAAAAGAGTAAATTTTTTTAGGTAGGAGATATCGGTTATCATGAGTGAAAAAGTGGAAAACGAGTACGGCGCGGAGCAAATACAGGTTCTCGACGGGCTCGAACATATAAGAAAACGCCCGGGCATGTATATCAGTTCTACGGACGAAAAGGGACTGCATCATCTCGTGCACGAGGTCGTCGATAACTCCATCGACGAGGCGCTCGCCGGCTATTGCGATTTGATTGAAGTGACGATCAACGCCGACGGAAGCTGCACCGTTTCCGATAACGGCAGGGGAATTCCTACGGCGATTCATCCCAAAGAAGGAGTTTCCACCGTGGAGGTCGTCTTTACCAAGGTGAACGCGGGCGGAAAATTCGGCGGAGATTCCGGGTATAAGGTTTCCTCCGGCCTCCACGGCGTCGGGGTAAAGGCGGTCAACGCGCTCTCCGAATGGTTGGAAGCGGAAGTGTATCAGGACGGTCATATCTATAAGCAGGTATATAACAGGGGAGTGCCTCAGCGCGCGCTCGCGATCGTGGGCGATACCGATCGGACGGGGACGAAGGTCACTTTTTTTCCGGATAAAGAAATTTTCGAGACGATCGAGTTTAAATACGATATGTTGAAGACGCGCCTGCGCGAGCTCGCTTATCTCAATAAAGGACTCACCATTACCTTGGAGGACAAGCGCGCGGGAAAAGAGAAGAGCGATTCCTTTTATTACGAGGGGGGAATCCGCTCGCTGGTGGAGGAACTCAATAAGGATAACGAGGTTCTCTTTTCTTCTCCCGTATATTTCGAGGAGTCTTCGGGCGACACTACCTGCGAGGTGGCCATTCAATATAACGAGAGCTATAACGAAGTCATCTATTCCTATGCGAATAACGTGAATACGATCGACGGCGGCACGCACGTCGAAGGGTTGAAGCTCGCGCTCACAAAGGTCATCAACGAGAGCGGACATAAGCTGAACCTCTTAAAGGAGAGCGAAAAGCTCACGGGCGAGGATGTGCGCGAAGGGATTACGGCGGTCGTTTCCGTCAAACTCATTAACGCGCAGTTCGAGTCGCAGACGAAGGATAAACTGAACAACAGTACGATTAAGACGTTCGTCGCAAAGTGCGTGACCGAACATATGGGCGCCTTTCTGGAAGAAAATCCCTCTGCGGCGAAGGAGCTCGTTTTGCGTTGCCTCACCGCGCAGAAGGCGAGGGAGGCCGCGAGGTCGGCGAGAGATCTCACTCGCAGGAAGGGCGTTTTGGAGAGTACGACTTTGCCCGGCAAACTCGCCGATTGCTCGGATAAGCGCAGCGAGCTCTGCGAAATTTATATCGTGGAGGGCGATTCCGCAGGCGGCACGGCAAAGCAGGGGAGGGATCGGCGTTTTCAGGCGGTTCTCCCGCTCAGAGGGAAAATTCTGAACGTGGAAAAGGTAAGGCTCAATCGCGTTTTGGAGAGCGATACCATCAAAGATATGATTACCGCCTTCGGCTGCGGTATTTTAGACGATTTCGACGAGAGCAAGCTTCGTTACGACAGAATCATCTCTATGACGGACGCGGACGTAGACGGCGCGCATATCCGCATTTTGCTCCTCACGTTCATCTTCCGCTATATGCGTCCGCTGATCGAGCACGGACACGTGTATTCCGCCGTTCCTCCTTTATATAAAGCCTGCATCAAGGGGGAGCCGGACGTATATCTTTATACCGACGAGGAACAGAGGCTGTTCATCGAGGCGCACGCGGATAAGGCGAAGCAGATTGAATTTCAGCGATACAAGGGGCTCGGTGAAATGAGTACCGATCAGCTATGGGACACGACGATGAATCCCGCGACGAGGACTTTAAGAAGAATCACCATGAAAGACGCCGTGGAGGCGGATAAAATGTTTTCCCTTCTGATGGGGGAACATCCCGAACTCAGACGGCAATTTATACAAGAAAACGCTGCGATCGTCGATTCCGCCGATACGTACGGATCCATGTAAGAGAGGCATAATATATGGCAAAGAGAGAAACGAGTCAGGAGCTTACAGAAGAGTTCAAAAAGACGCTCGCCATGACGAAAACGCTCGATACCGAGGTAAACGGCGAACTCAAAAAGTCGTTTATGGAATACGCCATGGCGGTAAACAAATCGCGCGCCATTCCCGACGCGCGCGACGGGTTAAAACCCGTTCACAGAAGAATTTTATACGCGATGTCCGAGCTCGGCATCACGTCCGATAAACCTTACAGAAAATGCGCGAAGATCGTCGGCGACGTTCTCGGTAAATATCACCCTCACGGCGATTCCTCCGTTTACGACGCGCTCGTCCGCCTCGCGCAGGATTTTTCCATTAATTTCCCCTTGGTGGACGGACACGGCAATTTCGGATCCGTGGACGGCGATCCCCCTGCGGCGATGCGTTACACCGAAGCGAGACTCTCCCGCCTTGCCAACGAAATGCTTCGAGATCTCGATAAGGAGACGGTCGACTTTCTGCCGAATTTCGACGGAACGGAAGAAGAACCTTTCGTCCTGCCCGCCCGTTTTCCCAACCTTTTGGTCAACGGCGCGGACGGCATCGCAGTGGGTATGGCGACGAATATCCCTCCCCATAATTTAGGCGAGGTGATCGACGCGACGATCGCCTTGATGGATAATCCCGAAATTACGATCGACGAGCTCGTCAATTACATCCCTTCGCCCGACTTCCCCACGGGCGGCGTGATCATGGGCAGGAGCGGAATCCGCAAGGCTTATCGCACGGGCATGGGGAGCATTATCGTCCGCAGCAAGTGCGAAATCGAGGAATATCAATCGGGAAACACAACCAGAAGCCGCATCGTCGTGACGGAGCTTCCCTATCAGGTCAATAAAGCCATGCTCATCAAGACGATCGCCGACATGGTGCGGGATAAGCGGCTGGAAGGAATCGCCGACGTGAAGGAGGAATCCGACCGCCACGGTATGCGAATCGTCATCGAAGTAAAAAAGGACGCAAATTCGCAGGTCGTGCTGAACGCGCTGTATAAGCATACGAATCTTCAAATTTCCGACGGAATCATTCTTCTCGCCCTTGTCAACAAGGGGACGGAACCGAAGCTTCTGAATTTAAAGGAATGCCTCGAAGTTTATCTCGAGCATCAGAAAGAGGTCATCGTGCGCCGCACGAGGTACGATCTGAATAAGACGGAGGAGCGCGCGCACATCATCGCGGGACTCGTCCTCGCGCTCGCGAATATCGACGAAGTCATTCGAATCATCAAGGAATCCAAGGATAAAGTGGACGCCGTCAACAGGCTCATGACTTCCTTCGAGCTGGATGAAAAGCAATCGAACGCCATTTTGGAAATGCGGCTGCAACGTCTCACTTCACTGGAAGTCGAAAAGCTCAACGAGGAGCTCGACGGACTGCGCGCCACAATCGCCGATTTGAAGGATATCCTCGCGCGCGAAGATCGCGTCGTGCAGATCATAAAGAGCGATCTTTTGGCGATCAAGGAAAAATATCCCTCGCCGAGAAAAACGGAAATTTCCGTGGATTACGGCGAAATCGAGGAGGCCGACCTCATCGACGAGGAAGACGTCGTCATTTCCATGACGCACGCGGGCTATATCAAGCGGCTTCCCGTAGCCGAATACAGGGCGCAGAACCGCGGCGGCGTGGGCGTCACCGCGCATAAGAGCAAGGAGGACGACTTCATCGAAAAGATGTTTATCGCCTCCACGCACGACGAAATTCTCTTATTCTCCAATATCGGAAAGGTATATTCTCTGAAAGGATATGAAATTCCCGAAGCGAACCGTACGGCGCGCGGCAGAGCCGTCGTCAATATCGTACAGCTCGATCAAGGGGAAAAGGTCGCTTCTCTCCTCCCCATCCTCGCGAGGGATAAAGGCGGATATCTTATTTTCGCCACTCGTTCCGGACTCATCAAAAAGACCGCCGTCGGCGAGTTTGCCCGTATTCAGCGCGGCGGAAAAATCGCCATTAAAATCGCGGAGGGAGACGAACTTATCTCTGTTCAGTACGTGGACGGGAACGACGAGATTATCGTCGCTTCCGATACGGGCAAGTGCATCCGTTTCTCCGAGAACGACGTGCGTCCCATGGGTAGGGATACGCAAGGCGTACGGGCCATCCTTTTGGACGAGGGGGAGAGCCTCATCGATATGCTCGTCGTCGATAAGACGAAGAAGGTGCTCACCATTACCTCGAACGGCTACGGCAAGCGCAGCTCCCTTGACGATTATCGCTTGCAATCCCGTGCGGGCAAGGGCATTAAGGCGGGCGAATTTAATCAAAAGACGGGTCGACTCGTGGGATTGAAGCTCGTCTCCGACGACGACGACGCGATGATTATTTCCGCAGACGGTACGATCATTCGCATGCACGTGGACGGGATTTCCGTCATAGGAAGAAACACCGTGGGCGTAAAGCTTATGAACGTGCGCGACAGCGAGGTTTCGACGGTAGCCGTTGCCGAGCGCGAAGCGGAGGAGGAAGCTTCCTTAAAAATCGAAGAGGACGAAGCGTCGGACGGCGAAGACGAAGGGGAAAAAGAAGCCGCTGCGCCCGAAAGAGAGGAGACTTTTGACCGTTCGTCCGTCGACGAAGCGGAGACGAAAGAGACGGACGAAACCGACGATATCTGAAAATCAAAGAAATCGTTTTATTTCCGTCGCCCGCAAAGCGGACGGCGGAAGATTTTTTCGTTCTGAAAAGGACGAACGCCCGGATGCGTTGTCGTCGAAAAAAACGCCGCTCGGCGGGCGGCGTTTTGTCTTGTAAAATACGGTACGCACGGACCCGTTGGCGTTGATTTTTTGCGAAAAAGTAACAAAAAATCGGAAAAAATGTGTACTTTTACCATTTTTAAAAATTTTTAAAATTACAACGGTTAAAGAGTTGACTAAAATTTTCGATTATGGTATTATATTCAGGCTGTGTGGTGCGTATAGGGTAGAGATGAGAAGTTACTGCAAAATGGAAATTGCCTCGACGGGACAGGCAGTTGAAACAGATAATTTTCATTGACAAAAGTGGGACCGGATTCCTGCGACTAACCGGAGCTTTCAGCGAGAAACACCGAGAACGCGGTGTTAATTTAAAGTGAAAATTCCGATACGCACGGACGAGTTGACACAGGAAAGTTAGTATAAATCCAAGGAGTAAAAAACTATGGCAAGTCAGAAGATCAGAATCAAATTGGCCGCGTACGATCACGAGTTGGTCGATCAGGCGGCGCAGCGCATCGTGGAGACGATGAAAAAGAGCGGCGCGAAAATCAGCGGACCTATTCCTCTGCCCACGGAGAGAGAGATCATCACGATTTTGAGAAGTCCTCATAAATATAAAGATTCCCGCGAACAGTTCGAGCAGAGAACGTATAAGAGAATCATCGATATCTATACCCCCAACGCAAAGCTTTTGGATTCCATCCATTTACCTGCGGGCGTCGATATCAAAATCAAACTTTAATTTAGGAAAATATACTGAATACTTTAAAAGGTTTAAGGTATTTTTAAATTTTATGGAGGTGAACTTTATCTATGAATAAAGCAATCATTGGTCGCAAAGTAGGCATGACGCAAATCTTTGCGGAAAACGGCGAAGCGATTCCCGTAACGGTAGTTGAGGCGGGCCCTTGCCCCGTCGTTCAGATCAAGACGATCGAAAGGGACGGATATTCCGCTTTGAAGCTCGGCTTTATCGAAACCGACGAAAAGAATCTGAACAAGCCCATGCTTGGGCAGTTCAAGAAGGCGGGCGTAAAGCCTCAGAAGGTTTTGAAGGAAGTGAGGCTTGACGACGTTTCTTCCTATGCGGTGGGAAACGAAGTGAAAGCGGACGTATTTGCAAAGGGCGACAAGGTAGACGTCGCCGGCGTTACGAAGGGACACGGTTTTTCGGGCGTCATCAAGAGATGGAATCAGCACAGGCTCAAAGAGACTCACGGCGTAGGCCCCGTTCACAGGGAGCCCGGCTCCATGTCGGCAAACTCTTCTCCCAGCCGCGTCTTCAAGCATAAAAATTTGCCCGGTCATTACGGCGTTGAAAACGTAACCGTTCAGAATCTCGAGGTCGTAAGGGTCGATTCGGCAAGAAACGCAATTCTCATCAAGGGCGCCATTCCCGGAACGAAGGGGAGCGTCGTAACCATCAGCGACAGCGTCAAGAACAAATAAGGAGAATAAAGAAAAATGCCCAGCATTAAAGTTTATAATATGAACGGTTCCGAAGTAGGCGAAATGGAGCTTGACGAAAACTTCTTCGGCCTCGAATATAACGAACCTTTGATTCATCAGGCAGTCGTCACCCGCCTCGCAAACGAGAGACAGGGGACAAAATCCACGCTTACCAGAACAGAGGTGAGCGGAGGCGGCGCAAAGCCTTGGAGACAGAAAGGCACCGGACGCGCTCGTCAGGGATCCACCCGTTCGCCTCAATGGACGCACGGCGGCGTGGTGTTTGCGCCGAAGTCCAGAGATTTCTCCAAGAAGATGAACGTCACCGCAAAGAGAATCGCTCTTTGCTCCGCGCTCTCCAAGAAGGTCGCGGACGGCGAATTTATCGTCGTCGACGAGCTCAAAGTGGCGGAGGGAAAAACCAAAGAGATGGTCGCGTTCCAAAGGGCTTTGAATCTTGACAAAAAGACGCTCCTCGTCATGGATAACGCCGACGAGCTCGTCATTCGTTCGGCGAGGAATCTTGATAATCTCGCAACGTTGCCCGTTTCCCAGCTTTCTACTTACGAAGTAGTGGCGAATGCAGTCGTCGTGATGACTAAGGCTGCGGTAGAAAAATTTGTGGAGGCTTGAAAGAAGATGTTCGCAGAGGATATTATCAAAAAACCCGTTCTCACAGAAAAAGGATATGACGGCATCGCCAATAAAAAATATGTCTTTATCGTTGACAAGAAGGCGAATAAGATTCAGATTAAAGAAGCGATCGAAAAGCTCTTCGGCGTTGAAGTCGATTATGTCAACACGATCAGCGTCAAGGGCAAGTTGAAAAGAATGGGCAGAAACGAAGGGTATACGCCCGACACGAAGAAGGCGATCGTTCAGCTGAAAAAATCCAGCAAGACGATTCAGTTCTTCGATTCATTGTCCTAAGCAAGGAGGAAAAAACAAATGGCTGTTAAAAGATATAAACCTACCTCTCCGGCTCGCCGTCACATGACGGTTCTGGTCAACGAGGATTTGTCCGGAGATAAGCCCGTAAAAAGCTTGATGCACGATCAGCGTCATTCCGGCGGGCGCAACAATACAGGCAGAATCACGGTAAGACACATCGGCGGCGGCAACAAGAGAAAGTACCGCGTTATCGATTTCAAGAGAACGCAGGACGACGTTCCCGCAAAGGTCGTAAGCATTCAATACGACCCTAACAGAAGCGCGCACATCGCGCTCCTCTCCTATGCAAACGGCTCCAAGAGCTATATTCTCGCTCCCGTCGGACTCAACGTAGGCGACGTCGTCATGAGCGGTCCCAAAGCGGATATCAAGGTCGGCAACGTTCTTCCCATCGAAAACATTCCCGTCGGCGCCATGGTCTGCTGCATCGAACTCGTTCCCGGCAAGGGCGCGCAGATTGCGAGAAGCGCGGGTATTTCCGCTCAGATCATGGCGGAAGAAGGAAAGTATGCGACGCTCAAAATGCCTTCCGGAGAAATGAGGCTCGTTCCCATCAAGTGCAGAGCGATGATCGGTCAGATCGGCAACCTCGAACATGAAATCGTCTCCATCGGTAAGGCCGGCAAGGCTCGTCATATGGGATTGAGACCCGAAGTTCGCGGCGCGGTCATGAACCCTGTCGATCACCCTCACGGCGGCGGCGAAGGAAAAGCTCCCGTCGGACACGCAGGACCCGAAACGCCTTGGGGTAAGCCCGCTCTCGGTTACAAGACCAGAAAGCGCAAGAATCGTACCGGAAAGTACATCTTGAAGAGAATCAATTAATTTAGGAGGAAGATAATATGTCCAGAAGTATTAAGAAGGGTCCTTATGTCGAAGCGAAACTCTTTAAGAGAATCGAAGACATGAATAAGGCTAACGAAAAGAAAGTGATTAAAACTTGGTCGAGAGCGTCTACAATCTTCCCCCAGATGGTCGGTCATACGATCGCCGTTTACGACGGAAGAAAACACGTTCCCGTATATATCACCGAAGATATGGTCGGTTGTAAGTTGGGAGAATTCGCTCCCACGAGAACCTTCCGCGGTCATGCGGCGAAAACATCTTCCCCAGCGGGTAAATAAGGAGGTCTAACAATATTATGGCATCAAACATGAAGAAAAAGACCGAAAAAATCGAAAGCAAGAAAGACAAACGCCCCTATGCTGTCGCTAAATATATCAGGATCTCCCCTTATAAGGTAAGGACGGTTCTGGCGCTCATCAGAGGCAAGAGCGTGAGGGAAGCGGAGGCGATCCTTTCTTATAGCACAAAGTCCGGCGCCGAACCTACCCGTAAAGTTCTTTTGAGCGCAGCGGCAAACGCAGAGCATAACATGGATATGGACAGAAACGATCTTTACGTAGCAGAAGCTTTTGCGGACGGCGCGGCGACCTTGAAGAGAATGCAGCCCGTTTCCAAGGGAAGAGGGCACTCTATCCTCAAAAGAACTTGTCATATCACCGTTATTCTTGACGTAAAAAAAGCTGAAGGAGAAGTATAATGGGACAGAAAGTTAATCCTCACGGTTTAAGAGTAGGCGTTATCACCGGATGGAATACCCAATGGTATGCAGATAAAAAGGAATTTTCCAAATTCATCAAAGAAGATAACGCGATCCGTACTTTTATAAAGAAGAAGTATTACGACGCCGCTGTCAGCAAGATTCTCATCGAAAGAGCCGCCTCCCGACTGGTGGTAACCATTTACACGGGCAGACCCGGCGTGCTCATCGGTAAGGCGGGCGCCGAGATTGAAGTGATCAAGAAGGATCTCGCGGCCCTCACCAACGGCAAAAGCATCAACATCAACGTAACCGAGGTGAGAAAGCCCGATCAGGACGCTCAGCTCGTGGCGGAAAGCGTCGCGCAGCAGCTTGAGAAGCGTATGTCTTTCAGGCGCGCCATGAAGCAGGCGATTTCCAGAAGCATGAGAAGCGGCGTAAAGGGAATCAAGATGTCCTGCGGCGGTCGTCTCGACGGCGCGGAAATCGCCAGAGCCGAATCTTATCACGAGGGCTCCATCCCTTTGCAGACGTTCCGTGCGGACATCGATTACGGATTTGCGGAAGCTCATACGACGTTTGGTTGCATCGGCGTAAAGTGCTGGATTTATAAGGGCGAAGTTCTGAAAAAAGCCCCTAAAAAGGTTGTTGTAGCGGAAGGAGGAGAACAGTAATGTTAATTCCTAAGAGAGTAAAAAGAAGAAAGCAGCAGCGCGGCGTCATGAAGGGCGACGCTCATAAGGGCAATAAAATCGCTTACGGCGAATACGCTCTCGTTGCGGACGGCAGCGCATGGCTGAAATCCAATCAGATCGAAGCCGCCCGTGTCGCCATGACGAGATTTACCAAGAGAGGCGGAAAGGTCTGGATCGACATCTTCCCTCATAAACCGATTTCCAAGAAGCCTGCGGAAACCCGTATGGGTTCCGGTAAAGGATCCGTCGAATATTGGGCGGCGGTCGTAAAGCCCGGCAGAGTTCTCTTTGAGATGGCAGGCGTTCCCGAAGCCGACGCGAGAGAGGCTATGAGACTTGCCGCGCACAAACTTCCCATCAAATGCAAATTTGTAAAGAGATCCGATATGGAAAATAACGAAGGCGGTGAAGAGCAATGAAAGCAATCGATATTCATAACTTGACAGACGCTGAGCTTACGGCTAAGCTTGCCGATCTCAAGAACGAACTTTTTAATCTTCGTTTCCGTCAGGCGGCCGGTCAGCTCGATAATCCCGTTTCTATCAGAACTTGCAGAAGAGATATCGCGAGAGTTCAGGGCGAGATCCGTGCAAGAGAGCTCAAAGCGTAACCGGAGGGCAATAAAATGGAAGAAAGAAATTTAAGAAAGGAAAGAGTGGGCTTGGTCGTTTCCGATAAGATGGATAAGACCGTCGTCGTGGCCGTTACGGACAAGGCGAAGGATCCTTTGTACAAAAAGACGATTACCAGAACGAAAAAATTTAAAGCTCACGATGAAAATAACGAATGCGGCGTTGGTGATACGGTTCGTATTGCTGAGACAAGAAAATTCAGCAAGGATAAGAACTGGAGAGTTGTCGAGATCATCGAGAAAGCCAAGTAATTGATAAGGAGATTAAAGACTTATGATACAACCTCAGACAAGGCTTAAAGCAGCCGATAATTCCGGCGCGAGAGAGCTTATGTGCATCAGGGTTTTGGGCGGATCTTTCAGAAGAAGCGGCAACATCGGAGACGTCATCGTCGCTTCCGTTAAGACTGCGACGCCCGGCGGCGCGGTAAAAGCAGGCGACGTCGTCAAAGCGGTAATTGTAAGAACGACTTCCGGTTTAAGGAGAAACGACGGTTCTTATATCAGGTTCGACGATAACGCCGCCGTGATAATAGACAGTCAGAA
Source organism: uncultured Clostridia bacterium (assembly GCA_964459165.1). Classification (GTDB taxonomy): domain Bacteria; phylum Bacillota; class Clostridia; order Christensenellales; family Borkfalkiaceae; genus RGIG4074. The sequence continues at coordinate 16,328 of CAYWKM010000020.1, read as the reverse complement.
ACAGCCCAGAGGAACCCGTATTTTCGGACCGGTGGCAAGAGAACTCAGAGATAAAGACTATATGAAGATTATCTCGCTTGCTCCCGAAGTACTTTAAGAGGGAAAGGAGATAAAAACAATGAACGTAAAATTGAACGATAACGTAGTCGTCCTTGCCGGAAAAGACAAAGGCAAACAGGGCAAAGTCGTTGCCGTTTCTCCCAAAACCAACAGAGTTACGGTAGAGGGCGTAAATATCCAGCATAAGCATGAAAAGGCGAGAACCGCTCAGGATACTTCCAAAATCGTCGACGTGGAAGGTCCCATCGACGTTTCCAACGTAATGGTAATATGCGACGCTTGCGGCAAGGCTACGAGAGTCCGTCATTCCAAAGTCGACGGAAAATCCGTAAGAATCTGCATCAAGTGCGGCGCCGTTTTGGATAAGGCGTATACAAAAGCTGTCAAGGCGGAAGCCAAGGCGGAGGATCAAGCTCCTAAGAAGAGAGTCAGAAAGCGCACGGCAAAAGCCGAAGCTGTCCGGGAAGCTCCTTCCGAAGAGAATCAGGACTAATTGAGGGAAAGCAAAATGGCAGAAAAAGAATATAAAAACAGAGTAAGACAGCAGTACGAAACGGAAGTTGTTCCTTACCTTATGAAAAAATTCGGCTATACCAGCGTCATGCAGTGCCCCAAACTCGTGAAGATCGTCATCAACACCGGTCTCGGCGACGTCAAGGATAACGCAAAATCCATTCAGACTACCGAAAACGAAATCAAGCTGATCAGCGGACAGCAACCTATCCTCACCAAAGCTAAGAAGTCCGTGGCGAACTTTAAGGTGAGAGAAGGTCAGAATATCGGTATCAAAGTTACTTTGAGAGGCGAAAGAATGTACGAATTTTACGATAAATTCGTATCCATCGCACTTCCCAGACTCAGAGATTTCAGAGGGGTTTCCGACAAGTCTTTCGACGGGAGAGGAAATTATGCGCTGGGCGTTAAAGAACAGCTCATTTTCCCTGAAATCACATACGATCAGGTCGAAAAGATCAGAGGTATGGACGTCTGCTTCGTAACCACCGCTCAGACGGACGAAGAGGCGAGAGAATTATTAAGGGCGCTCGGTATGCCTTTCAAGAAGTAAGGAGATACAAATATGGCAAAAAAGTCAATGATCAATAAACAGCAGAAAACGCCGAAGTTCTCTACGAGAGCTTATACCAGATGTTCCATCTGCGGCAGACCTCATGCGGTTTTGAAAAAGTACGGCGTTTGCCGTATCTGTTTCAGAAACCTGGCCTATAAGGGCGAAATCCCCGGCGTTAAAAAGTCCAGCTGGTAACAGGAGGTAAAGAAAATGACAGATCCTATAGCAGATATGCTTACAAGAATCAGAAACGCAATTACCGTAAAAAAACAAACCGTTGAAATTCCCGCTTCCAAAATGAAGAGAGCCATCGCCGATATCCTTCTCGAAGAGGGTTACGTAAGCGACGTCAAGGTCGTAGAAAACGGCTATAACGGCAATATCGTCGTCACTCTTAAATATGCCGATAAGCAGTCCGTTATTTCCGGACTTGAAAGAGTTTCCACTCCCGGGCTTCGTCAATATGCAGGCGTTGAAAAAATGCCCAAGGCGCTCGGCGGTTTCGGTATCGTGATCCTCTCCACCAATAAAGGGATTATGACCGAAAAGAAAGCGAAAAAAATGAATGTCGGCGGCGAAGTTCTCTGCCGCATCTGGTAAGGAGGTAACAGGAATATGGCATCCAGAATCGGAAAAAAGCCTGTTGTTATTCCCGCAGGTGTTACGGTTACGTTCAACGACGGACTCGTCACCGTTAAAGGGCCCAAGGGTACTTTAACGCAGAATATCGTCGGCGCTATCGATATTAAGGTGGAAGACGGCCATGCGTTGGTCGTTCCCAAAGACGAAACGAAGGAAACGAGCGCAAAGCACGGACTTTACAGAGCGCTTCTCGAAGCTATGGTGAAGGGTGTGACCGAAGGCTATACGAAGGGTCTTGAAATCAAAGGCGTAGGTTGGAGGGTCGCTAAGCAGGGGAATAAAATCGTCCTCAGCGTCGGCTTCTCTCATACGATCGACGTCGTTGAGCCCGAGGGCGTCAAATTCGAATGCCCCACGCAGACGGATATCGTCGTCTCCGGCATCGATAAAGTCAAGGTCGGACAAGTTGCCGCCAGCATCAGAGCGTTGAGAGAACCCGAACCCTATCACGGATACGGCATCCGTTATAAGGGAGAGGTTGTCGAACATAAGGAAGGCAAGACTTCCGGCGGTAAGGGCAAGAAATAAGGAGCGTAAATTATGATTTCTAAAATTGATAAGAACTCAGTTAGAAGAAGACGTCATGAACGCGTCAGGAAGACGCTTTCCGGCACGAGCGAATGCCCCCGTATGAATGTATACAGAAGTCTGAATCACATTTATGTTCAGGTAATCGACGATACGAAGGGCGTTACTCTCGTTTCCGCTTCCACTATGGAAAAAGCGGTAAAGGAACAGATTTCAGACCTCTCGAAAACCGAAGCGGCAAAGGTCGTCGGTAAAGTGGCAGGCGAAAAGGCTTTGGCTGCCGGTATTAAAGAAGTCGTGTTCGACAGAGGCGGCTATCTCTATACGGGCAGAGTAAAAGCCGTAGCGGACGGCGCTCGTGAAGCCGGACTTGATTTCTAATAAGGAGTAAAGATATGGCAGACGAAAAGAGAGAAAGAAGGCCTAACAGAAGACAGGAAGAAAACGACGGACTTATCAAAAAGACCATCGAAATCAACCGCGTAACCAAGGTTGTCAAAGGCGGTAAGAATATGCGCTTTGCCGCCCTCGTAATCGTGGGCGACGGAAACGGCAAAATCGGTATCGGATCCGGCAAGGCAAAGGAAGTGCCCGAAGCGATCGAGAAAGCGACGCTCCGCGCAAAAAAGAACATGATCAGCATTTCCATGGCGAACGGAACGATTCCTCACGAGGCGCTGGGTAAGTTCGGCAGAGGTTCCGTCCTTTTGATGCCCGCTGCGGAAGGAACCGGCGTTATCGCAGGCGGTCCCGTCCGCGCCGTAATGGAAGTCGCCGGCGTCAAAAATATCAGAACGAAGTCTCACGGAACACAGAATCCCGCGAATTGCGTAAAGGCGGCGATCGCAGGGCTCGCCTCGTTAAAGACCGTCGAGCAGGTTGCCGCGCTTCGCGGTAAATCCGTCGAAGAAGTGATCGGTTAAGGAGGATTGAAAAATGGCTAAAATTAAGGTTACGCTCGTAAGGAGTACCATAGGCAAAGTTCAATCGATCAAAGATACCGTAGCCGCTTTGGGGCTCACCAAGATTCGCACGTCGAACGTCTTGGAAGACACGCCCTCCGTCAGAGGTATGATTAAAAAGGTCAACCACCTCGTTAAAGTGGAAGACGCTGAAGAATGAAAGGAGCTATATATGAGAATAAATACATTATCCCCCGCAGAGGGCGCTAGGACTCGCGCGAAAAGATTGGGCCGAGGAATTGGTTCCGGTCTCGGAAAAACGTCCGGCAAAGGTCATAAGGGTCAGCGGGCGCGTTCCGGCGGCGGAGTAAGACCCGGCTTTGAAGGCGGTCAGACTCCTATCGCGAGACGCATTCCCAAGAGAGGGTTCAAGAATCATTTCAAAAAACAGTATGTCATCGTCAACCTTTCCGATTTGGCGGATATTCCCGCAGGTACGGTAGTGGATTTGGGTTATGTGATGGAAAACAGCATGGCGAAGAAGGTGAAAAACTGCTGCGGGCTCAAAGTTCTCGGCAACGGTGAAATCAAGGTCGCTTTGAACGTAAAGGCCCGGAGCTTCTCCGAATCTGCCAAGGCTGCAATCGAAGCGGTCGGCGGCGCCGCCGAAATCGTTGAATAACATCGTTTGATTTTTACGGAAAATTGTCCTCGGATAATTTTCCGCATAGTCATGCTATGTGTCATCTGCCGGTTTTCCGGCGAGCGGTGTAATGCGCGAGGGCGCGTTATACGATTCAGTATTGGAGAAAAGGATGTTAGAAACATTAAAAAAAGCATTAAAAGTAAAAGATATCAGACATAAAATTCTTATGATGCTTCTTCTTTTACTCGTTTTCAGATTGGGTTGCTTTATTCCGGTTCCCGGTCTTGACGCCGATAGCTTCGGAAGCTCTATCACGGGTACCGATTTCCTTGAGCTCATGAGTTCCATCACCGGAGGCGCGCTCGCCAACGGTACGCTGTTTGCGCTCGGCATCGGTCCTTACATCAATGCGTCCATTATCATGCAGCTTCTCGCCGTCGGCATCCCTGCGCTCGAAAGGCTTTCCAAGGAGGGCGAAGACGGCAGAAAGAAGATTTCCCAATATACGAGATATCTCACGATCGTTCTCGCGATCGCGCAGGCCGTCGGCATTATTGTCAATTTTGCCAATACAAGCAATTCTATCAAAACGGAATTCTTCGGGGCTTCCGTTTTCGGCGAAACCGCCGCGTTATGGATATCGGGCGTATACTTCGCTTCCGTCTATACGGCGGGCGCGATGCTCGTCATGTGGTTGGGCGAAAGAATCACCGATTATCAGGTCGGTAACGGTCAGTCTATGATCATCTTTGTCGGCATTCTTTCCACGGCGGGCGCGACGATCGTAGATAAGATCTCCGAAATCAGCGTAACCAACTTAAAGCCGATTTGGGAAATCGTTCTTTTCCTCATCATCGCCGTAGTCGTGTTTTTTGCGATCGTCACGGTCGATCTTGCGGAGAGAAAAATTCCCGTTCAGTACGCGAAACAAGTAAAGGGAAGAAAGATGTACGGAGGTCAGTCTTCCGTCATTCCCATGAAGATCAGCGGAAGCGGCGTCATGCCTTTGATCTTTGCTTTCGCCATCATTTCTTTCCCCTCTATGCTCGCAAGTTTATTTTGGCCGAATAGCGGATTTGCCACTTGGTGTTCCACATGGCTATCGGGTTCTTCTTCGCAGTGGTACGGACAGGTAATCTACGCGTTGATTCTTTGCGTACTTATCTTTATCTTTGCGTTCTTCTATCAATCGATTCAGTTCAATCCGGACGACGTGGCGAAGAATATTCAGCAAAACGGCGGATTTATTCAAGGGATTCGTCCCGGGAAACCCACCGCGATGTATCTGAAAAAGATTTCCAACAGGATCACGTTGTTTGGCGCGATCTATCTCGCGTTGGTCGCCTTTGTTCCTTCCGTGGCGTTCAGCTGGGCAAGCAGCGATTTGGTAAACGTATTCTCTACGACGGGTATTCTGATCGTCGTTTCCGTTGCGTTGGATTTCGATAAGCAGCTTCAATCTCAGCTCATGATGAAGAATTACAGAGGATTCCTTAAATAATCGTCATTTTTCGTGCGGAAGCGGAGAAATCCGTTTTCGACGGAAAGAGATAAAAATCAATAGAAAGGGGATATAACCATGAATATTATTTTACTCGGCGCACCCGGCGCAGGCAAGGGAACGCAGGCAACGAAAATTTCCGACAAGTACGGAATGCCTCATATCTCCACCGGCGACATTTTCAGAGAAAACATTAAAAATCAAACGGAGATCGGCTTACTTGCAAAATCGTATACGGATAAAGGGCAGCTCGTTCCCGACGAAGTGACTTGTAAAATCGTCGAGGACAGATTGTCGAGAGAGGATTGCAAGAACGGTTATCTTCTCGACGGATTTCCTCGCAACGTCGCGCAGGCGGAAGCTCTCGATCGATTTGCAAAAATCGACGTGGTACTCAATATCGATATCGATCTTTCCTTATTGATGAACAGACTTTGCGGCAGAAGGGTATGCAAGGATTGCGGCGAAAGCTATCATATCAGTTCCCTCAACGGCGCAACGAGATGTTCCAGATGCGGCGGCGAGCTCTATCAGAGAAAGGACGATAATCCCGAAACCGTAGGAAGCAGACTTTCCGTTTATAACGAGCAGACGGCTCCGTTGATTGATTATTATACGAAGAAAGGAATAATCGCCAATTTGAAAGGCGACGCTTCCGTAGACGAAGTTTTTGCCGAGATCGTAAGCGTCCTCGATCAATAAGGCGGATAAAATATGATTCGCGTAAAAAGTGACGAAGAAATTGAAATCATGCGCGAACCGTGTCGGGTCGTGAAAGAGACGCTGGAATTTGTCGGCAGACATATCAAGGCGGGGATGACGACGAAAGAAGTGGATGCGATGGTTTATAACTATATCGTTTCCTGCGGCGCGATTCCTTCCAGCCTCGGCTATTGCGGCTATCCCGGATCGGCTTGCGTCTCCCCCAACGAAGTGGTGGTGCATGGGATTCCCTCCGATGAGATCATCATTAAGGACGGGGATATCGTTTCGGTGGATATTACCGCGGAAAAAAACGGATATAACGGAGACGCGTGCAGAACGTTTTGCATCGGCGACGTATCCGAGGAGAAGAGGAAGCTGGTAAGAGTGACCGAAGAATGCTTTTTTAAAGCGATCGAGGGACTTAAAGCGGGTACGCCTCTTTACGATATCGGATATGCCGTTCAGCGGCACGCCGAATCGAACGGATTCGGCGTGGTACGGAGCTTTGTCGGTCACGGCATCGGCAGAGAAATGCACGAGGATCCCTCCGTTCCCAATTACGGAAGAAAAGGGACGGGCGTAAGGCTCAGAGCGAATACCGTCGTTTGTATCGAACCCATGATCACGATGGGAACGTTTCGGGTAAAAATGCTTGAAGACGGCTGGACGGCGGTTACGGCGGACGGGCTTCCTGCGGCGCATTACGAGAATACGGTAGTCATAAGAGAAGACGGGGTGGAAATTCTGACCTTATAGAGGGAAGAATCGATCGAGAGATTCTGTAAAATAAAAGCGGAGGAAATTCATTGTGTCCAAGGACGACGTAATTGAGACGGAGGGGAAAGTCATCGAAGCTTTACCCAACGCATCATTCAAAGTTCGGCTCTCAAACGGGCATATCATTACGGCTTATATTTCGGGTAAACTGCGCATGAACTATATCAGAATTATAGAAGGCGACACGGTTAAACTCGAAATGAGCCCTTATGATTTGACGAAGGGCAGAATCACATGGCGCAGCAAATCGTAAAAACGTGTAAACGTGGAAAGCTGAGCGAAAAAAATTCTATTTCAAGGAGAAGAAGAAAATGAAAGTCAGACCTTCAGTAAAGCCTATGTGCGATAAATGCAAGGTTATCAAAAGAAACGGAAGGGTTATGGTAATTTGTTCCAAAAATAAGAGCCATAAGCAAAGACAGGGTTAAAAAACGGTTGACAATCGTTTACATTATTGTTATAATAGGTAAAGCGTTTGAAGAATTCAAAGCGAATAAAGCGTATAAGCAAACTCAATTTCCGCAAAAATTGCGGGAACTGAGTTTTGTTGCGCGTTAAATATGAAAATAACCGAAGCGGTCGGAGAACATTTTCCACTGTTCGTCGCCGCCGTACGGACAAGATAGATCACTATTATAAAAAAACGGAGGTTGGAAATCAATATGGCACGTATTGCCGGCGTAGATTTACCCAGAGAAAAGAGAATAGAAATCGGTCTTACCTATATTTACGGTATCGGACTTACTACGTCAAAAAAGATTCTCGCGGAAACGGGAATCAATCCCGACGTCAGGGTAAAAGATCTCAATGAAGACGACGTCGCAAAATTAAGAGAATATATCGATCATCATCTTATTGTAGAGGGCGAATGCCGTTCTCATGTGAATTTGAATATCAAGAGACTTATGGAAATCGGTTCCTATCGCGGAATCCGTCACAGAAAGGGACTTCCCGTTCGCGGACAGAGCACGAAGAGAAATGCGAGAACCCGTAAAGGCCCTGCGAGAGCGATCGCTAAGAAGAAGAAATAATCGGGGAGGTTTATAGACATGGCTAACGATAAAAAAGTAGTTTCTCGTAAGAAGAAAGAAATTAAAAAAGTTGATAAAGGTCAGGTTCATATTCAGTCCTCTTTCAACAATACATTGGTAACGATTACCGACATGAACGGCAACGCGATTTCTTGGAGCAGCGCGGGTTCCCTCGGATTCAAAGGGTCCAGAAAGGGTACTCCCTATGCGGCGCAGATGGCTACGGAAACCGCAGCGAGAGCGGCAAAGGAACACGGACTCAGGACGGTTGAGGTTTACGTAAAGGGACCCGGCGCGGGCAGAGAATCCGCTATCCGCGCGCTCGCTACGTGCGAACTTGAAATCACTCTCATTTCCGATGTGTCGCCGATTCCCCACAACGGTTGCAGACCGCCTAAGCGTCGTAGAGTATAACAGGGAGGAGAAGAAGAAAAATGGCAGTTAATAAAGAACCTATTCTTAAAAAATGCAGAGCGCTCGGATTGGATCCTATTTATCTCGGCATCAATAAAAAATCCAACAGACAAGTCAAGCAGACGGGAAAAAAGTCCGAATATGCTTTACAGCTGAGAGAAAAGCAGAAGGCTAAATTTATTTACGGCGTTCTCGAAAAGCAATTCAGAATGTATTACGAGGAAGCCGACAGAATGAAAGGCGTTACCGGTACGAATATGCTTGCCCTTCTCGAAAAGAGATTGGACAACGTAGCTTTCAGAATGGGAATCGCTTCCACCAGAAGGCTTGCTCGTCAGATCGTCACCCACGCGCATCTTACCGTCAACGGTAAGACGGTCGATATTCCCTCGTACCTCGTAAAACCCGGCGACGTAATCGCCGTCAAGGAAAGCAGAAAAGGGAATAAATATTTTACCGCATTGAAAGAAACGAAGTGTCTTTCTATCCCTCAGTGGCTTGAATTTGATACCGAAAAACTTGAAGGAAAAGTATTGTCCGAACCTACAAGAGAAATGATAGACGTTCCTGTAGAAGAAATGCTTATCGTCGAATTGTACTCCAAGTAATGAAAACAGCTCAAGGAGGTAGCGCATGATCGAAATGGATATGCCCAAAATAGAGGTGGAAGAAAACGAGGAAAAGAGCTATGCGAAAATCGTCGTTGAGCCTTTAGAAAAGGGTTTCGGTCTTACAATAGGCAACTGTATGAGAAGAATTCTGCTCTCCGCTTTGCCCGGAGCCGCCATTCAGGGAATTATTTTCAATGACGGAACCGTATTGCATGAATTTTCCGCAATTCCCGCCGTAAAGGAGGACGTTACGGAGATTATTCTCAATTTGAAGTTGCTGGCAATAAAAACCAAATCAACGGATAGGGATTACGAGAGGACGCTTCATCTTTATAAGGAAGGTCCCTGCGTAGTTACGGGAGCCGATATCGAACAGGATTTGGAAATCGAAGTCGTCAATCAAGATCAGTACATCTGTACCATTGACGCAGGCGGAAAAATCGATATGGATCTGATCGTCGGCAGAGGCAGAGGATACAGTCCTGCGAACCTGAATAAGCGGATTGATAAAGGAATTACCTATATTCCTATCGATTCCATATACACTCCCGTTCAAAAGGTCAACTATAAGGTTGACAATACGAGAGTCGGTCAAAAAACCGATTACGATAAACTCACAATAGAGGTATGGACGGACGGCACGTTTTCCGGAAAGGAAATCGTCTCTCTCGCGGCGAAGATTATGCAGGATCATATCAGCCTGTTTGTGAATTTAAGCGAGACGATCAAGGGAATGGATATCCTTGTAAAGAATGAAGACGATAAAAAGACGCAAGTCCTCTCGATGGCGATCGAAGACATGGATCTTTCCGTGCGTTCCTACAACTGTTTGAAACGCGCCAATATTCACACCATAGAAGATTTAACAAGAAGGACCGAAGAAGATATGCTTAAGGTGAGAAATCTCGGCAGAAAATCTTTGGACGAGGTCATCCAGAAATTGGAGTCCTACGGTCTTTCATTAGAAAAAAAGGAGGATTAAATTATGTCCGTTAAATTAGGAAGAACGGCGAAAGAGAGAACCGCTCTTTTGAGAGGTTTGGCTTCGCAGCTTCTTTGGTACGGAAAGATTGAAACGACCGAAGCGAAGGCGAAGGCTCTTCAATCTTATGTTGAAAAAATTATTACCAAAGCGGTCAGAACGTTCGACGACAACATTGAAATCGACGTCGTAAAGAAAGACAATAAAGGCAACGATATTACGGTGAAATCCAGAAAGGACGGGGTAAAAAAGCTTGCCGCTCGCCGCAGTATCATGTCGAAGGTTTACGATTTGCAGCATCCCAAGGCTTTTAACGAAAGCAAAAAGGCGTACAGAAAAAGAACCGCCGAGGTAAACCATCCTTTGATCGAAAAGATTTTCGATGAGATCGCTCCCAAATACGCTCAGAGAGCCGAAGAAAAAGGTCAGGGCGGCGGCTACACGAGAGTTTACAGACTCGGTGAAAGAAGAGGCGACGGCGCTGACGCCGCGATTATCGAATTGGTTTAATTTTTAACGAAGAGGGGAGGGATAGCTCCTCTCTTTTTTTTCTTTATTATGATTGAATTGGTTGATGAAAAGAATATCCTGGGCGCTTCCGAAACCTTTTCTTCTTCGTGGAGATTTTCGCATAACGGCGTCGTGAGCGGAGAAACGCTCGACGAGCACACGCCCGAAAGGATGAGGGAGCTCATCTATGAGGAACGGAAGAAGGGGAATATGGTTTATTCGTACGAAGACGGCGGCTCGCGGGGCATTATCAGTTTCCATAAAGAGACGAATTTTATTTCAAAGCTCTATGTCGATCCGGCGCATCTTCGGCAAGGGATCGGAAAGGCGCTCGTTTTGTTTGCCATGTCCGAAATGGATAAAGACAGAGACGTCACCGTCGTCTCTTTGAACGTCAATCGGCGCGCGCGGGCGTTTTATGAGTCTCTCGGTTTCGTAAATTCCGGACGCATTGTCGATTTTGGCGGAAATAACGGCGTATTCGGTTACGTCTATGTCTATAAAAGAAGATAAAGCTTTCGTAAAAAAATTTATCTTTTATATAGGATTCCCTTTTAATTTTTTCTAAATTGTGATATAATACAAAAGAAAGATATGTTGGAGCCAAAAAAGATGGAGAAGAAGGGGAACAAATTGATAGGGATTGTTTGCGCAATCGTCGTTTTCGTTTTGGCGTCCGTCAGTCTTTTTGCGGCGAACGTGGATCGAGAGCGTTCTGCCGCATATTACATTTCATCCGTCGAGGATTTGAAAAAATTTCGCGACGAGGTGAACGCGGGCAATACGTTTGCCGGCATTACGGTTTATCAGTCCGCCGATATCGATATGAGAAACGAGTCCAATTGGCTTCCCGTCGGAATCCCCGGATCGGGGAATTATTTTTACGGCAGCTACAACGCGTTGGGTCATAAGATAAGCAACTTAAAGAGCGTCATCACGGAAGAATGCGCCGACGTCGGGCTATTCGGCGCGCTCGCCGGAAAGGTATATAATCTCGCCCTTGAAAATTTTTATATCAACGGCGGTTGCGTGGGCGCGATTGCCGCAAGCTCCGTCAAAGGGGAAGCGGTCATTTTTAATTGTTATACGCGCGGCTCGTTCGAGGCGACGCGAGCGGGTGCGATCGCCGATAATTTTGCCGGCGGAAAAATTATCAGCTGCTGGTCGGACAGTCGGTTCGCCGATTCCGCCGAGGAGGTTCCCCTCTGCTCTTTCGACGCGATCGAGGTCTATCATTGTTTTACGACGGGAAAGGTCGTAAACGAAGAGACGTATACGGGAAAGCTCCGAGACGATCAAGTCGTCGCGGCGGATTATTATAAAAAAGACGAGTTCGTCGAACAGCTTAACGAGAATCTGTATTTGATTTGCTTGAATAATATCACCACGATGGGCACGCTCGTCAATTGGAAAAATTCGATAAAGGGCGCGTGCTTCTATAAAAGATGCGCCGATATGGTCGATCAGACCCTTGAAGGGGACGGATCGAAAAAATCGCCTTATCTTCTTTCTTCTATCAAGGATCTCGCTATTTTCGCTTGCGGAGTCAATGAAGGCAGAAGCTTTTCCGGATATTGGATACGTCAGACGTGCGATTTTGATTTATCCGAAATAGAGAGTTGGCTTCCCATCGGCGTATACAATTCCAAGTGTTATTTCTACGGAATATACGACGGAGCGGGGCATAAGATTTATAATATTCATTCGGAGGACAGCGGCAGAAGCAGAAATAACGGCTTCTTCGGAATGCTCGGCGGAACCGTCGTCAATCTCGGAATCGAGTCCGGCGAAATTTACGGGGAGTGCATCGGCGGTATTTCCAGCCACGCTTCCGTTGTCCAAGCGAAAATATTGAATTGTTACAATCGGGCGACGATGGACGGATTTACCCGTTCGGGCGGCATTGCCGATAACTTTATCGGTACGATTGAAAACTGCGTTTATTACGGCAAGGATAAGGACGTTCCGCTCGTATCCTACACGGCGGACTACTTGTATCGTTCGTATTCGAATACTTCCATGATCGACAATACGTATTTCAGCGGGCTGAGGTTCGGATGCCGCTTATACAAAACGCAAGCGGAAAATTCGGAGGGAATCAGCGTTGAGGAAATGGTAAAGCTGTTAAACGACAATCTTGCCGATACGGCAAGCAGGGAGGACGATATCGACGAAAGCGATTTGTTCCGCTGGCAGATCGACGGCGATACGGTGACCTTCGTACCCGATAGCGTGGTCTATGAAACGGAGAGCAATGTTTCGATTCGCCTCGCACAGGTCGCGGGGATACTCGTCGTTTTCACCGAGGCGGCGATCCTTTACTTTATTTTTATCAATACAAGACCTAAGAAGGCAAAATAAAAACGGAAAGGAGCGTCGGAAGACGCTTCTTCCTCTTTTATGGAAAATAACGACGACTTAAATAATAGGTTGCATTTTTCGCGCCATTGTGGTACAATGTTTTTACTATAATTTTAGGATATGCAGATGACAAGAAGAATTCGTTTATTCGTGCCGTTGCTCGTCGTGATAGCGGCGCTTTCGGCTTTCGGATTTGTATCATGCGGGGAAAAAGAATATACCGTTTCTTTCGACTCGAACGGGGGAAGCGAGGTTGCTTCTATCGTCGTTTCATACGGGGAGAAAATACGACAGCCGTATTCCGTCTTTGACGGCGAATATTTGTTTGACGGTTGGTATCGGGGCGATTCAAAATGGGATTTTTCCCGTTCGAAGGTAACCTCGGATATGACGTTGACGGCGCATTGGACGCAGGGATATACCGACGGATTGAAGTATACCCTGAACGACGACGGAAGCTATTGCGTTACGGGCTTCGGCGAAGCGAAAAGCGATTATATCGTTATTCCTTCCGTCTATCGCGGCGCTCCGGTTACGTCTGTTGCCGATAACGCGTTTTTCGGTTGCAATAAAATAGGCGCGATATGGACGCCGGATTCGCTTCTCACCGTCGGTTCGTATGCGTTTGCCAATTGTAGTTCGCTCGAGCAGATTAAGCTTTCTTCTTCGTTATATTTCATAGGGGAATACGCCTTTATCAATTGCGTTTCGCTTTTGAACGTAGCGATTCCCCTGGGAGTATCGGAAATTCCCTCTTATTGCTTCAGAAATTGTAAGGCGCTCGGTTTTCCGACGATGGGCAACGTCGTTACGTTTAACTCGTACTGTTTTTCCGGTTGCGAATCGATTGCCGAAATCGTAATTCCCGAGTCGACCGAATTTATCGGCGCGGGCGCTTTCGAGGGTTGTTTAGGGATTGAAAGCGCGTATATATCCGAACGAACCGACAATCTGTACGACGGCGTTTTTATGGGATGTACCTCGTTAAAGGTCGCCGTGATACAAAGTCCGATCAGCCATCTTGAAAAGAATTTTTTTGCGGGTTGCGTTTCGCTCGAAAGCGTTCAACTCCCTTCAACGATCGCAAGCATCGGGTATAAAGCCTTTTATCGTTGCCGTTCGCTCACGAAGCTCAGCTTGCCCGCTTCGCTTACCTATGTGGAAGAATACGCCTTTTCGTATTCGGAGCTCTCTGAAATTACATTTGGCGGAAGCGCGAGCAAATGGAGAAGCGTCACGATAGAAGGTCACAACGAAGCGCTGCAATCGGCTAAAGTGATTTGTCAGAACGCTTCTTGACCGAAACGAACCAAAGCCCTTAAAATAAAATATCGCAGGATCTCCCGAAGAAAAACCTTCGGGAGATCTTTTTTAATGCTTGACAACGCGGAAAGAAGGTGATAAAATAAATATATTTATTGATAAACATCTTTATTTTATCAGATAGAGGAGAAGAGATGCCGGCAAAAAAAATAATCAGTAAGGAAAAAATATTGGCGACCTGTATCGATATCGTAAGGGAAGAGGGCGCGGAGGGAGTGAATACCTTGAACGTGGCGAAGAAGCTCGGGTGTTCCACGCAGCCCATCTATTTGTCCTTTCAAAATATCGACGATCTGCGCGAGCAGGTAAGAGAGGAAGCGGTCAAGGTATTTTTCGATTATATCGAAAGGGAACTTGCCGCCGAAAAGTACCCGCGATACAAGGCGTTCGGAATGGCTTATATTCGCTTTGCGCGAGAGGAGAGGCAGCTTTTTCGCCTGATTTATTTCAGGGACAGAAAGGGGGATGTTCGGCCGGACGACGCTTCCTGGGAAAGAGCGGTTCGGGAAATTATTTCCTCGCTCGGCATAACGAGGGAGCAGGCGGAACGCTTTCAGCTGGAAATGTGGATATTCAGCCATGGAATCGCGTCCATGGCGGCGACGGATTATTTGGAGCTTGACGAGGAAACGGCGAGCGGACTCGTTTCCGACGTATATTTCGGACTGAAAGGTCTATTGAAGGAGAAAGAAGCATGAGAGCGATCGAATGTAATCATTTGGTAAAAAAGTTCGGCGACCTCGTCGCCTTGAACGGGATCGACCTGTCGGTGGAAGAGGGGGAATTGTTCGGTCTTCTCGGCGTAAACGGCGCGGGGAAGACGACGCTCATTCGCATTCTTTCCACACTGTCTCTCCCCACGGACGGAAACGCGCAGGTGGACGGATTCGACGTCGTGAAACAGTCCGACGAGATAAAAAAGAGGATAGGGCTCTCTCCGCAGGAGACCTCCGTCGCTCCCAATCTCACCGTAAGGGAGAATCTCTCCTTTTTTTCGAGGGTATACGGCTTGGATAAACAGAGGGAAAAAGAAAAAATAGAAGAAATTACGCAGATTTTTCATTTGGAGGAAGTTCTCGGGAGGCGGGCGAAGACGCTTTCGGGAGGCTGGCAAAGAAGGGTTTCCGTCGCCATAGCCCTCGTTTCTAATCCGAGCATTCTCTTTCTCGACGAACCTACGCTCGGACTTGACGTGTTGGCGCGGCGGGAGCTTTGGAGCGTTATCCGCAGCTTAAAGGGAAAAATCACCATTGTGCTGACGTCGCACTATCTCGAAGAAATCGAGGCGCTCTGCGACCGAATTTGCATCATGTCCTCCGGCAACGTGATCGCTTCGGGCGGGACGGAAGAGATTAAGAGACAGGGAAACGAGGCTAATTTTGAGGACGCTTTCGTAAAAATCGTGCAGAGATCGGAGGGAAGAGAAAATGAGAACGCTTAGCTTTATCAAACGAAATTTTTTGGAGATGCTGCGCGATCCCGTCGTCTATATCTTTTGCGCGGGGTTTCCCGTATTCATGCTCGTGCTGTTTGCCGTCATCAATCATTTTACCGACGGCAGTACGCCCGTATTTGCCATGCGATCGATCGTTCCCGGCATCATGATGTTTTCCTTTACGTTCGTCACGCTTCTGATCAGTCTGTTGGTATCTAAGGACCGCTGTTCCGCGTTTCTTATCCGGCTGTACGCTTCTCCCATGAGAACGCGCGATTACGTCTTCGGTTACGTCGTTCCCGCGCTCTTTATCGGAATCGCGCAGGAGATTTTTTGTCTGATTACCGGATGCGTCATCGCCGCTGTCGGCGGAGAGGAATACTTTTCTTTCGGAGCGGCTCTCCTGCTGACGGCGGAAATGTTGCCCATGCTCGTCATTTGTATCGCATTCGGAATTTTATTCGGCACGGTGTTAAACGATAAGTCCGCGCCCGGAATCACTTCCGTCTTTATCACGGCTTCCGGGATTCTCGGCGGCGCGTGGATGCCGCTCGACGTTATGGGCGGGTTTGAAACGTTTTGTCGTTTTCTTCCGTTTTATCCCTCGGTCTATATCGGTCGCGTCATTACGGGCGCGGGACATAGCGTCACCGATTACGTCGCCATGGTCTCCGAACCGTACTCGTTCGACGAGACGGCAAAGCTCGGACTCATCCCTATCGCGGTATTTCTCGTCGTCGGCGTGGCGTTGGCTCTCGCGGTTTTTTCCGTAAAGAGGAAGAGCGATAAAAGATAGAGGGAGCTTTCGAGCATGGAAAAAACAAACGTTAT
>CAYWKM010000019.1:0-31277 GCA_964459165.1 uncultured Clostridia bacterium | reverse complement strand
AAGCTCCGCAGAGAGGCAAACCGCCCGTCTGCGGAATTTTTTATGCTTCAAAGAATCGCCCCGCCCCTCGGCTCTCCTTGCCTCCTCGCCGCCCGAGTCTTTCATATTTGGAAGAATTTACCGACATCCGCCGCAGGTTAAAAGCTTGCGGCGGCAAGCTTTTATCGCGTTTCTCCTTTGCCGCGCACGACGATGACCGCCAAAAAATTCGACTAAATAAAGATCCTCTTCTTTCATTGATCAAGTCCGCCGTTTTCAGCGGCGGACTCGATCTATTACAGAATTTTATGGGAGGGTAAACGATGATCCGTTCGTTTGCGAAAACCGCAGAAGCGAATGACCTTATCGACGCGCGTCGGCGAGCGTCTTCTCCGTCGGATAGATTGCGAAAACTTTAAAGTTTTTCCACGATACCCGAAGGACGGCAAAAAGAAATATTCTATAAAATCTCTTTTCTATACGAAACTCCTTTTTAGATAAAAATATCTAATTAGATATTTTATATTATAATTTATCTTTTTAGATATGTCAAGTATCTAATTAGATATTTATGGTAAAATTATTTTATAAGAGAACTATGTTTATAGAAATATTTAACGATTTATTGGAAGAAAAAGAGCTCAATCGAAAGCAATTTGCGGAACAAAGCGGAATTCCCTACACGACCGTCATCGGCTGGACGAATTTAAACAGGCTGCCCGACTATAACGCGTTGATTCGGATCGCCGATTTTTTTCATTGTTCCTTAGATTATCTCACGGGCAGGCAAGACGAATTCGGGAATATTTATTCCTCCGTCGAAGTCTCCAAGGCGGAGCGGACTTTATTAAAAAACTTCCGCAAGCTTCAACCTGAGAACAAGGATCTGACCGTGAAGCTCGTGCAGAATCTTGCCAAGGGGGATTCCGGTGAAAAATAGAGGTTTCCGCCGTTTTACTCCGCGAAATATTATAGAAATAGGAAATCTCATGTTATTATTGAAAGAAAGCTTTGCTTGACGCCCCGCATTTAGAGCTTTACCGTTTTGCGATAGATATCCTTTATCCGAATTGGTTGTCGGCGCACAAACAGGAGAACGAAGTCTTAATATTATTGCTATATCGGCTCGGTTCGCCTTCGGATTTATTCTGAAACAATGAAAAATCGACCTCGTTATGAGTTTTCATAGCGGGGTCTTTGATTCGGATCGCCGATTTTTTCATTGTTCCTTAGATTATCTCACAGGCAGGCAGGACGAATTTGGGAATATCCGTTCCTCCGTCGAAGCCTCCAACGAGAGAGCTTTCCTCAAATTAAAAGGAACGAGTTCCGTCGGACACAGAACTCGTTATCAAATAAATTTCTTTAAATTTTGTTCAAATTTCAGAACTCGCTTCAAGCTTTGAGAAATTATAGTTTTTCTTGCTGTATATTCCTTACGAGTTTTCAATAAAATTGATTTTTTCAAACGTTAAAGTCTCAAAGAAATCGATCAGATAATCGATATCTCCGCTCGATTTTAAAACAACCATTTCGATATAATGAACGGGATCGATAAAACAAATCATATGAAGGTCGTCTCTCGGATTCATCTCGCTGTCGTAATATACGTTAACTTCCTCGCCGTTGACGTTTTTCTTTTCTTCGATATGAAAATCATTGTTCTCTATATCAAACCTTGCCTTTCTATAAGACACGGAGGAATCGGCTTCAAAATCGATAGCCTTAGCGTCGTCTATTCTATAAACGATCAATCTGATATCGACGCCGTCATAATCGAACCAACACTGAACGCCTACGTCGCAGTATTTTTCTTGGGGATAGACGACTATATCGTTTATTCTTTCCGCGACGCTGCTGCTTGCTTTCAATACATAGCCGTCGTAACCAAAAACTTGAAGCATATTATCATACGCCTCCTTTATATCCGGAATAAAATATCCGGAGCAATCGGATACGTCGCCTTTTTCAATAAACGAAGCGGCTTCTTCCACGCTATCGAAATGCAAGGGCTGAGCGACGTGGCTTATGTCGGAATCTTTGTCGCCATCATCGCCGCTCTCATCGCATGAAGCGAATGCAAAAGAACAAATCAACGCAATACAAGAAAGAATCATACAAGCTAATTTCTTTTTCATAAAAATACCTCCTTTAATATCGAGAAATTACAGTTTTTCTTATGTCTGCCAGGCAATCGGAACAAAAAATCATATCATTTTCGCAACTCAATAAATCGGTACGCCAACCGCTATCCATAAGACACCATCCTGGTCTTGCATTTACACCATTACATTCATTACACATATCGCCGCCTCTACAATATGTATTCCCTTTAGAGTCCTCAATCATTTCATGATAATGATCCGGAGCGCCTAAAAAATGCGCAAGTTCATGAACAATGCAGGATAACATTCTCTTATGATATGAATCGGCTGTTGAATCATAAATTTCTTGAACTGATATCCCATAGTTATACCAATAAAAACTTCTGTTATAAGCCCTTCCATTATCGTCATAGAGTTTATTTCCCGTAAAAAGAATAGACACGGTTTTCGTTGAACCAGGGTACACATTTATAAAATCCCTATATATTTGTTTCCAACTCGTACAGTTTTCACAATCGTCGTTATTTGCTTTATTACTATTAAAATAGACACAATAAGGAGAAGATTTAGAAGGATTAGCCGGACACATATTATTTATAGTAGAAGAATTCACTCCGCCGCTATTATATATTTTACAATTATCGGGAGTTGAAACGATTGATACGGGAACAAAAAAATTGACTTTTAAACTTAAAGCTTTCCAATAAACGTCTTTAATATCCGACAAAAGATCGTATATAACCGAAGAGCCATACCTCAAATTAAACGCTTTATCAAAATATGATGCTATATTAATTTGATCGCACTCTATAATCCACTCGTCTTTATAATCACTATCATCTGATCTTCTGCGCTGTTCTACGTTCAAACCGGCAGAAATTCCAAGTACGTTTGCACCTGCGCACATACACCAATCGTTAGGCGGACGGTAAGAATCAGACGATCTTGCCCTAAAACATAACTCGTACTCAATTTTTCTAAATTCCACTGCTGGCGAGTCGCGCCCGAATAGTTTTCTTGAATTAAAGCTTCACCGTCAACATTTTCATTTCCCGCTTTCACGGCTAAAACTTTTCCGCTTATAACAGATTCTATTTTATAGTAACCGTTATTCAAATACGTAAATCTCCAACGCTGTTCATCTTTTCCAGAATACCCCCATAATTCCATAAACGCACCGTTTGTTCCAAAATTATTTCCGGAATCATTGTTATCGATCTGCATATAAGTATTCGTCTGTTTATTCTTTATATAATATATTCCGTCGTCAACATACTGATTATTGCCAGTTGCCAATAAATTAATATTTTCAAAAGCTTTAACGCTTATTATCGGATCGCAGATTATAACGACTAAAAATAGAAATAATCAAATACTAACAATAATCAAAGCTCTTTTATTATACCTTAGCAATAAAAACACACCCCTTTTTTTATTTAATTTTTTGAAGCGTATCATAAATTACTGCAAATGTCAACACCTTTTTTAAAAATTTATTAATTTTTTATATCTTCAACCGAGCGCGCCGACGCGGTTTTCACTCGTTTTTTTCCTTAACCTGTTTTATCGGAGCTTCGCTACGCCCGTCCTTATCGCCGCCTCGGCGACCGCCCTTGCGACGGCTTCGTGCGAACGCCTGTCGTAGGCGTAAGGAAGAATATAATCGGGTCTCAATTCTTCATCCGAAACGCAGGAGGCGATTCCTCTCGCCGCGGCCGTCATCATTTCGGTATTGACCGTCGTCGCCCTCACGTCGAGCGCGCCGCGGAAGAGCCCGGGAAATACGAGCACGTTATTGATCTGGTTGGGATACTCGGAAGACCCCGTGCCGACGATATACGCGCCCGCCTCCAAAGCGGCCTTGGGATTGATTTCGGGAACGGGATTCGCGCAAGTGAACAAAATGGACTTGTCCGCCATGGAAGCCGCCATCTCCTTCGTCACGCAATCGGCGACGGAAACGCCGATAAAAACGTCCGCTCCCTTCATCGCGTCGGCAAGCTTTCCCGTCATTTTACGGCGATTCGTGATCTTGGCGATCTCCTGCTGAGCGGGATTGATTGACGCGTCGCCCTCGCAGATAATGCCGCGGCTTGCGCACATGATTACGTCCCGTACGCCGAACGACGTCAAAAACCGCCCGATGGCGATTCCCGCCGCGCCTGCGCCGTTGACGACGACCCTGATCTCGTCGAGCTTCTTCCCCACGAGCTTCAATGCGTTCAGAAGCGCGGCCGCCGTGACGATCGCCGTGCCGTGCTGGTCGTCGTGGAACACGGGAATATTCAGATCGGCTTTCAGCCTCGTCTCGATTTCAAAGCAGCGCGGCGCGGAGATATCCTCCAAATTCACGCCGCCGAACGAACCCGCTAAAAGCTCGATCGTGCGGAT
Organism: uncultured Clostridia bacterium; assembly: GCA_964459165.1. Lineage (GTDB taxonomy): Bacteria > Bacillota > Clostridia > Christensenellales > Borkfalkiaceae > RGIG4074. The sequence goes on along the minus strand of CAYWKM010000019.1, from coordinate 26,802 downwards.
AATCTCCTCCGTATCCTTGCTCGCGATGCACAGAGGAAACGCGTCTACGTTTCCGTACGCCTTGAAGAGAGCGCATTTGCCCTCCATGACGGGCATACCCGCTTCCGGTCCGATATCTCCGAGCCCGAGGACTGCGGTGCCGTCGGTAATCACGGGCACGGTATTCCAACGGCGGGTGAGCTCGAAGCTCTTTTCCACGTCTTTATGGATCGCCAAGCAGGGTTCGGCTACGCCCGGCGTGTAGGCGAGCGATAAATCCTCTCTGCTATCCACCGGAACGCGAACCTTCGTCTCGATCTTTCCCTTCCATTCGCCGTGTCTCTTTAACGATTCTTCTCTGTAATTCATGTTTGACCTCTATTTTTATATTTTTAACGAAAAACGTTTTATCGTATTTTTCTGCCTCCGCTTCCGTGATAGGACAAAATCGATATCACAAAAGGCGAACGCCGCAAAATTCTCCGTTCATCGGAAAGCGCAGGAATATCGCGAAGGCGGCGATATCGAAACAGCGGCTTCAAAATCGCTCGGAGAGATCGAGCCGTTCCCTTTGAAGCTTCGACGTTTGAAAAATCAATTTTATCGAAAACTCGCGTGGAAAGGTCGCCGACGCGTCCTCGGAACGTCGCGTAAAAATCGACCGAGCGGCGTTTGTTCCGACTTATCGATTGTCGATATATTTGCGCACGCGAAGAGGAAGACCGATTTCCTCGGCGAGCTTCCGACATCCTTCCAATTGCTCTTCGCCGACGCAGTCCACGACGGAAAACCAACAGGGAACGCCGGCGGCTTTGCAGCTCTTTGCAAATTCCAGCACGGAGGAAAAAGCGTCTTTGATCTGCGGACGGCAGACCGAGCGGTAGCTCTCTTCGTCGGGCGCGTTGAGAGAAATATTTACTCCGTCCAGCCGCCCTGAAAGCTCCGACGAGATATCCCTCCCGTTGACGGCGTTGCCGTGCCCGTTCGTATTCAACCGAGTCCTGCCGCCGCGCTCATGAATAAAATCGCAAAGCTCCAAAATTGCGGACAGCCGATAGGTGGGTTCGCCGTAACCGCAAAATACAATTTCGTCGTACCTTGCGGGATCGCCCATTTCCTCGACGACCTGTCGAACGCTCGGCTCCCCGTCCTTCAACCAAAGGGAATACCCTTCGTATACGGCGTTCTGATCTCTGACGCAAAAGGTACAGCGGTTCGAACAACGATTCGTCAGGTTGACGTATAAATTGTTTCCGATTTGATATACGTGCGTATCCATACAGCTCTCCCATTCGATTTTTTCCGCAGCGACCGCCCGTCGGATTCTTCCCCTCCTGCGGTCGCTCTTTATCCGTAACAGGCAATCTTGAAAAGCTCCTTTATTGTCTTTTTCGCAAAAGCCTTTCACCGGGCGCGGGAATTTGTCGACACAGACCCTTCACGGCGCCATTGAAACAAAAAAACTTCCGCTCACTTGAAGCGATTGACGATTTCCTTTAAGGCGTAGCCGGAATCGTCGGGAATCTCCACATAGAAAATATAATGAATTTCCTCTTCCTCGACAGAAGAATCGAATTCGATCAAATTTCTTTCCAAAACGGGATAGACGTCCTTTTCGTAAATCAGGATATCGGAAAATTTCAATTCCTCCGACGCATACGCCCTTCTCAAAATAAGGAGGAGAGCGTTATCCTTAAAAAAGCGCTCCTTATATCCGATATCGACGCCCGTCTCCTCGTATTCCGCAAAGGTATTCAGCGTAAATTCTTCGTTCCAAAACGCCTCGTCGCTCTCGTCCCGTCCGCTGTTGTAGCGATAGGCGTTATCGGAAGTTCCCAAAACCGTCTCCGGCTCTAATCGAAAAGGAAAATAATCGACGGGCGACTCCTCTTTCGCACAGGCGGAAAACGCCGCCGTGATACACGCCGCGAGCAAAAGACAAAGAATAAGCTTTTTCACTCGGAATCCCTCCCTCTTTGCGCTTCTTAAAAGCCGCGCTTCCTCCGCCCCTTCGCTTATGCGCGAAAGCAAGCGTTCGCAACAAAACTATTTTACTCTATTTTAATCATTCTGTCAACTTTAATCATTCCGTCGACGCTCCCGTTCGAAAATTTTCGTCCGTTCCCTTCTGAAACGCGGGCGACCATCGGGAAAGCTTTGCCTCCCAAAGAATCCATCGAAATTTGCCAAAAGAGACGAACGATTCGACGAAATCAAATACGAAGAAGAAGCCGCGACGTTTCTTGAATCGGCCAAACGAACGCGCCCTTCAACGTTCAGACCGGAAAGCTTGAACGTCTTTTGCGGTATCGCGCTGCGTTTGATTTGCCGATTCAAGACATAAAACTCAGTCGGAGCGCAAGGCTTCGACTGAGTTTTTATCCTTTTTCTTTCAGGCGGTCAATCGCTCTCTTTCCGTAAGCCGACGACCTCCTTCATGATTTCATAGATATCCCCCGCGCCGAGGGCGAGGACGAGATCCCCCTCTTCCGCCGGTTGCAAAAAAGCGCGGACGTCCGCAGGGCTTTCGGCATAACGAGCGAATTCTATATTTTCCGCGAGACGCAGCGCGCTGCCCCCTTCGTCAAATTCCTCCCGAGCGGGATAGGTCCGATAAACGAGAAGATTTTCCGCCGAGGACAAAGCGACGACAAAATCTTTCATGAAATATTTGGTTCGGGAATAGGTATGCGGCTGAAAGATGAGAAAAATTTTACCCTTCGCGAGCTTCTTTGCGGAAGAGAAAACCGCCGCGATTTCCCTCGGATGATGCGCGTAATCGCAAACGACGTCCGCTCCGTGAAAGCTTCCGATTCGCTCAAATCGCCGTTTTACGCCGCGAAAGGCTTCTAATCCCCGTCGGATTTCTTCTCCGCCGATCCCGTAAATCCTCGCCGCCGCGCAAGCGGCGAGGGCGTTTAAAATATTATGATACCCGACGAGATTTAATTTTACCCGACAGAGAAATTCATCTCGTTCTATAATATCGAAAGAATAAATTTCCCCTTCGGAGGAAATGTTTTCCGCATAATAACAGCCTTTATCGTAAGCGTAATCGACGACGTTCGACGGCAAAAAAGGCAAGCCGGAATTTCGACAAGCCACTTTGTTTTCCGCAGACGAGAGAAAGGAATAAAAGGTCGCTTCGAGCTCTTCTTTATTTTTATAGCATTCCATATGGTCCGCGTCGGAATTGAGCAAAACCACCGTTTCTCCCCGCAGGAAATTTAAATTTTTCCGATATTCGCAGGCTTCGCTGATGAAAAAATCGTCTCCCCGATAAACGAAATTTCCGAATTCCGAATCGTCGCCGCCGATATGCGCGCAAAAGTTCTTATCCGCCGCCGCAAAAATATGAGCCAGCATGCAAGTCGTCGTCGTTTTGCCGTGACTCCCCGCGACATAAACGGTATGCGCGAAATTCTTACCGACAAGATTCAAAAATTCCGAACGGGAAAAAATGAGTTTATCCGCTCTTTTCGCCGCGATAAGCTCCTCGTTTTCGTCGGTTACCGCGCTCGTAAAAAGAACGACCTCCTCGTCGGAAACGTTCTCTCCCCGTTGAACGTCATATATTTCCACTCCCATATCCTTCAGCCGCTTCGTTCTCTCGTTGAAAAAAATATCGCTGCCTTTCACCCGATAGCCTTTTTTTAATAAAAATTCCGCCAACGCGCTCATACTCACCCCGCCGATTCCGATGATATAAAAACTTTTGACGTTTTCAAAAAATTTAATACCCATACGGATTATTTTATGGCGGTTTTTCGCATAAAATTACATGACGGAAAACGAATTTATTTTTTTATCTTTCTGATCTGAGAAACGAAAAATCCTTCGTACAGCTCACTCGGGCAGACGCTAAGCGCGCCTTCGACCCGTACGGGAAGAAGAGGAACTCCTTCAAAACGCTCCCTTTCAATGGGAACGATTTCCGCGTTGCCCGCAGCGAGCGCCTTTTCAAGGATCGCTTCGTTTTCTTCATATAGGACCGAACAGGTGGAATAAACGACCGTTCCCCCTATTTTTACCAATTCGATCGCTTTTTTTAAAAGCTCTTCCTGCGCTTTGACGCATTCCTTCAACATTTTTTCCGAAAAAAGACGAGCGCTTCCTCCCTCGTCTACGAAAACCGTTCCGCTTCCGCTGCAAGGGGCGTCGAGCAGAATTTTATGAAAGGACAGATAGGGATCTAACCTTCTCCCGTCGGCGATCATCACAGACGCGCGGGTCGCGCCCTGCTTCTTTAAATTATACTCGAGCCGTCGGGCGCGGATTTTATTCATTTCGCACGCGGTAATCAACGCCGCGTTGCCCGATAAGGACGCCAACTCCGTCGTTTTTCCGCCGGGCGCCGCCGCCATATCGAGAATATTTTCCTTCTCTTTGGGGTCTACAATGAGCGGAGGAATCATGGAGGAGAGGCTCTGCAAATAAATTTTGCCTTCTTCGTATACGGAAAGGCGGCGAACCGCGTCTTCCCGTTCTTCTTCGACGATGAACGCGTCGGAAAACCACGGGACTTTCCGATAGCTTATCCCCGCCGAAGACAGAGCCGCCGCGACGCTTTCCTTATTCGCCTTTAATCGGTTGACGCGAAGCGTAACCTTGCGCCGAGCCGCATACCCCTTTAGGATGCGGCCGAAGACTTCTTCGCCGTACTGCCCTTTCAGCAAAGAAACGAAAAAATCCGGTAGCTTCTGCTCGATCGCCGTTAATTCCATAGGAACGCTCCTTTCACGAAAAGACAGCGGAGATCTTCCGCTGTCTTAAAACATAATCTAAAAATCAATCTTGTTTGATATCCTTTAAAAATCTGGCAAGTCTTCTCGTTTTCTTGGGCTGATCGACATAGATGGGAGTCTTATTCTCCGGGATATCCTTCGGAGCATCGTAGACGTTCACTCTCCCGTCGTTCCCCTGAAAAATATCTCCGCCGGAAACAGCCGCTTCCCGCATGGGTTTTTCTGAAGAGCCTGCGTTCTTTTCTTCCGCCGATTCGACCTTGCCGAAGACGTCTTGCTTCAATTCGTCGCTGATACCGTTCGACGCCATAGTCGCGATATCAGTTCTCGTTGGGAAAAAATCCGTTTTTCCCGCGTCGGAAGTTATTTTTCCGTATAACCTCTCGCTATTGCCGTTTTTTTTTGCGTCCTCTTCGCTGATATGCTGAACGGCGGGCTCGCTCGACGAAGCCTTGAATCCGGTGGCGATGACGGTAACGGATACCTCCTCCGCCATGTTTTCGTCGATGCACGCGCCGAAAATGATGTTTGCGGAATAATCTACCACGCTGTGTACGAGATCGGCGGCTGTTTTGACTTCGTCGAAAGAAAGATCGTTTCCGCCGACAATGTTCAAAATAACGCCGGTCGCGCCTTCGATCGTGGTTTCAAGCAAGGGACAATTGACGGCGAGACGGACGGCTTCGACGATTCTGTTCTCTCCCTTTGCCACGCCAACGCCCATATGCGCGAGTCCCTTGTCCTTCAACGTCGTCCTTACGTCGGCAAAGTCGAGGTTGATGAGAGCGGGATTCACTATAAGATCCGCGATGCCTCTGATTCCCTGCTTCAATATTTCGTCGGCATATTTCAACGCGTCCGTAAGAGACGTCTTCTTCGGGATAACGGTGCTGATTTTATCATTCGGGATCATAATGAGCGTATCGACGTACTTTTTGAGATTTTCAAGTCCCTTGACCGTATTTTCCATACGCTTTTTGCCCTCGAAGCTGAACGGTTCGGTTACCACCGCGACCGTCAAAATCTTCATATCCTTGGCAAGCTTTGCGATGACGGGCGCGGCGCCCGTGCCGGTTCCGCCGCCCATGCCTGCGGTAATGAACAGGAGGTCGGTTCCTTCGATGGCTTTTACGAGCTCTTCCTTGCTCTCTTCCGCCGCAAGGCGACCGATTTCGGGGTCCGCCCCCGCGCCCAAGCCTCTCGTGAGCTGCTGACCGATCTGAATCTTATATTCCGCTTTCGAGAGCGCGAGAATCTGATTATCCGTGTTTACGGCGATATATTCGGCGCTGGTAATCCCGGCGTCGATCATTCTGTTGACCGCATTATTTCCGCCGCCGCCAACGCCGATCACTTTGATTTTGGCAACGCCGTCTAAATTTTCCATAACTTTATTAACCTCCGAATCTCTTTAAAAATCTGAACAAATAATTACTGAAACCGTTATTTTCTCGCAAATCTTCCTGAGCCATATCCAAAACGCTGATAGCGGATGCGCTCATGCTTGTCTTATTGTAGAACGGAAGCGACGGTTTCGCTTCGCGCGCAACCATATTGAGAATTTTTGTAATGTATTCCGTCGCGCCGCGTATCCCGATCACGCCGTCTCCCGTGACGTACAGCGATTTTACGCCGCCCGAAATCCCCTTTTGCGCTTCCTCGATAAAATCGTAAATATTTTCGCAAATGCGATCCACGACGGCAAGCACGTCCTTATTTACGTCGCCGTAATAAATTTTCATGTCGCTCTCGTAGAAGGGCATTCGCTTGTCCTTTCCGTCCTCGCTCTCTCCGATGAAGAGATTGGCCTTCGACAGGATTTTTTCGAGAAGCGTCTCGTCGTCGGTGCGATACCTCTCGGCGAGCCGCTCTAAAATAAAGCCTTCGCCGTCGGTGACGGACAAAATTCCCTCGACGCCGTCTCCGTTCACGACGATCATTTCGGTGGAATAAATACCGAAGTCGATCAGAGCCGCCCCTCCCTCGCGCGCCGTTTCCGGCACGAGATAGAGCGCCTCGGCATAGATAGCGGGGAGATAATGAATCTGACAGGAACAGGCGCCTCCCGCCGCGCTTCCGACGATATCCAAAAAATAATCGGAACAAAGCAGATAGGAAAATTTTCCTCCGAGCGACGTACTGGACAGTCCCAACGGACTCTTTACCCTTCGCTTGTCGGATAAAGTAAAGTAAGACGCGCTGTTTCGGATCGGCGTATAACCGCCCGTATTTTCTCCGCCGAGCCCTTTTTCAAAGAGCTCGTCTACGTCTAAGCGAATGATTTTTCTCTTGGAAGGAAAGCCGGTGAAGCAATCCTTTTTGACGACGGTGAGAAATTCGCAGGGAACGCCTACGTACAAATCGAAAATCTTATCCGTACAGACGGACAACGCCTTTTTGACGACGTATTCTATTTGTCTTTTGAGTTCCTCCTCGTCGAGAAATACGCCCTTGTCATAGCCCGTGTAAGACACGGAGGAGAAACCCTTGAATATGAAGGTATGATTCACTCCCCTTTCCCCTATCACGGCAGTTATGTCGGCGGAACGTATATCCAGAACCGCAACCGCATTGCTACGCATCGTGACGCATTCCTCTGTAATACGTATTAATATAAAATAATTATACATTAAATTTTTTATCTTGTCAATATAAAACGAGAAAAAGTATTCAAAGATAAAAAAGTTTCCGAAAGGTTTCGGAAACTTTTTCCTGTCAATTTCTTACTTCGCCGTATCGAGACGTATAAGTAACGGAAATTCCTTCGCCCTCCGCCAAATCCACCGCCGTAATCACGCCGTACATTTTTTCTTCCGTATTTAAGGAAAGGTAAATTTCGCACACGCGCGCGATCTTTTCGTCGGCGTTCGATAAGGGAGCGACGATCTTAACGACGACTCCTTCCGTCATATAAATTTCAAAATATTCGTCCGCGCGCGAAGACGTCGGCGCGACGCAGACGATTTTTTTTACGTTCGAACGAATGCCGCCGAACGCTTCGTTCATATAACCGCCCATGCGGCAAACGGACGAAAAAAGCTCTTTATCGGAAAATTCTCCCCCTTCGTAAGAGAAGTTTTCAAGAAGAACGTTGGCGTAACCGTCGGCGTAATTTTCGTTTTCCCTTCTTTTTGCAAGAAGCGAACCGTCTTCGCCGAGCATACAATAGCCATCGTTATCGTACACGGCGTAAAATTCCGGCTCCTCTTCGGCGTAAACGACGATTTTATTGGGATATACTTTGCGGGCGGAGATCTCTTTGATATAAGGAAAATCGTCAAAGACGGCGGAAATCTTCTTTTCGCGAATGAAAAAGATGTTTTTCCCGTGAAAGCTTTCTTCTAATTCTACTTGAATTTCTTCGGAGTACGCTTTCCCCGCTTCGGACGAAACGCTGTAATAAACGGAAATATCCTTTACGGAAAACACCGTGTAAACGCCGAGCAAAACGACAAAAAACAACAAGATAAACGACGCTATTAAAATAAGCTTCTTGATATTGTTCATCTTTTCTCCTTCAGTTAAAATCGCGCCCGCCCCCGTTTGGCGGGGCGTCAGATCGTCGCTCTCTTTATTTTTGCGCCGAGTAGCCTGAGCTTATTTTCAAGTTCAAAATAGCCCCTGTCGATATAGGAAACGTTCGCTACGCGCGTAACGCCCTCCGCCTTCAGCCCCGCCACCGTGAGAGCCGCCCCGCCGCGAAGATCCTTTACGACGACGTCCGCGCCGTGCAACGCGCTCACTCCCCGCACGAGAGCCGTTCTGCCCTTTACGGTAATATCCGCGCCCATACGGCATAGCTCGGGTACGTGGTGAAAACGCGTTTCGAAAAGATTTTCCTCCACGACGCAAGCGCCCTCCGCCGCGCAATTGAGCGCGAGCATTTGAGCCTGCAAATCGGTGGGAAATCCGGGAAAGGGGGAAGTCTCGATCAGTTTATTCGCTTTGAGCGTTCCCATACTCTGTACCATTATTTTATCATTTTTTATATGTATCTTGCAACCGTTTTCGCGAAGTTTATGCAAAAGCGAGGCAATATTTTCCTCCTCGCATCGATTGATTTCCGCCTCGCCGCCGCACATTGCGACCGCGATGAGAAAAGTCCCCGCTTCGATTCTGTCGCGCATAGGCGTATAAGAAACGCCCTTCAGCCTTTTTACGCCTTCGACGACGATCGTGCTTCCGCCCGCGCCGTCCACTTTTGCCCCCATGCGCAACAGGAACTTTTGCAGATCGACGATCTCCGGTTCCTTCGCCGCGTTGCGAATCACCGTTCGCCCGTCCGCTTTCACTGCGGCGAGCATGATGTTTTCCGTCGCGCCCACGCTGGGAAAATCGAGAAGAATGTCGTTGCCTTTGAGTTTATCCGCTTCGCAGTGAATATACCCGTCCTCCTCCCTTATTTTTACGCCGAGACGCTTTAATCCGTTTAAATGCAGATCGATGGGTCTTAATCCGATGTCGCAGCCGCCGGGATAGGCGATCTTCGCTTTATGAAAGCGAGCAAGCACAGACCCAAGCATAAACACGGACGAACGCAGTTCCTTCGTCAAACGAGCCGGAATATAGTGAGAAGCGGAAGAAGAACTGTCCACTTCGATGTTTCCGCCGTTCATGACGACCTTACAGCCGAGTTCCTTTAAAATATCCGCCATGCAGTACACGTCGGAAATGGGCGGAACGGAGAGAAGATTTACTTTTTCATCTGTCAGAATGGAAGCGGCCAATAAAGGGAGAACGGCATTTTTTGCCGTCTGGACGTCGATTTCCCCATAGAGCCGTCTGCCTCCTTCTATAATAAATTCATCCATATGATAATACTCCAAACGAGAATACTATATCATATGAAAAAACGCTTTTTATTGTGTCTCGATATGTTATAGAGGATTCCCATGGAGGTCATAGAGATAACGAGCGAGGTATTTCCGCTGCTGATAAACGGGAGCGGAAGCCCCGTAGGCGGAATCGTTCCGCTTACGACGAGAGCGTTGACCGCCGTCTGGATTCCGTACACGAGAGTGATTCCGACGGCGAGCATACAGCCGAACAAATCGTCGCAACGGGAAGCGATGCGTAGCCCTTTGTAAATAATGAACAGACAGACGGCAAAGAGCGCGAGGATTCCCACGTAACCAAATTCCTCGCCGACGACGGAAAGAATGAAATCGCTTTCGGCAAAGGGAAGAAAGCGATACTTTTGTCTCGAATGAAACAATCCCACGCCGAACCACCCGCCGTTTCCGAGCGCATAGAGGGACTGAATCAGCTGATATCCCTCGTCTTTGGGCGAACTCCACGGATCGATGAAAGCGATGAGACGTTTCAACCGATACGGCTCGGCGATAATGAGCGCGGGGACGAGAGCGAAGAACGGGAGAAGAAGAAATATAAAATTTTTTATCTTCGTTCCGCTCATAAAGATCATGGCGAGCATGACCATGCCTACGCACATCGTGACCGACATATTCGGTTCGGCGATGATCAGCGCGCAAACGAGGATTCCCGCCCCGAGAATGGGGAGAATTCCCCGAAAGACTCCGACCTTCTGCGGATGTTCCGCGATCCAAGCGGAAGCGAACAAAACGAAGCCGTACTTGGCGAGCTCGGACGGCTGTACCGTGACGGGTCCTATGCCGATCCAACGGGTAGCTCCGTAATTCGTCTTTCCGACGCCGGGAACAAACACGAGCGCGAGAAGGAGACAGGGAAAGAGGAGAAAAATCCACTTCAACGGCTTTTTCGCGTTAAATTTCCGATAATCGAAAAGCGCGACCGCAAACATACAAACGCTGCCGAGGACGAATCCCAATATCTGTTTTTTTAAAAAGTAATATTCGTCGCCGTATTCGACCTTCGCCACGTAATTGCTTGCGGAATAGACCATTACGACGCCGAAAAGGGAAAGGAGAAAGACGGCGACAAGAAGGGAGAGGTCTCCCTTTTCATTCCGCTTGACGGAGAACAATTCCGGAATTCTTATCTTCCCCCTTTTCGAGTTCTTTCACCATCTTTTTAAAGGCGTCGCCGCGCGCCTCGAAATCGGAAAACTCGTCGAAGCTCGCGCTGGCGGGACTCAACAGAACTGTTTGCCCTTCCTTTGCCAACATATTGGCAATGCGAAAGGCAAAAGAGAATTTTTCGCACAGAGAAAGCCGTTCGTACCCTGCCCGAACGGCGCAGGAGAATACTTTGAAGCGGTTTTCTCCGTATAGGATCGCGTGGACGACGTTGCTCGTTTTGAGTTTTTCAAACAAAGGCGTATAATCATACCCTTTATCCTTGCCGCCGATCATGAGGAGCGTCTCCCCCTTCATGCTCTCAACCGCCTTTACGGTAGCGTCGATATTCGTTCCTTTGGAATCGTCGATATATTTTACGCCGTTTACGACCCCGACCTCTTCGACGCGATGCTTTACGCCCTTAAACTCCCTTAAAACTTTTGCGATCGTCTTCGCTTCCACGCCGAGCAGGCGACATACGCAGATGCACGCCAAAGCGTTCTGCACGTTGTGTTTGCCGGAGACAAACAAATCCTTTACGTCCATAATCTTTTCGTCGCCGAAGACGAGATCCGTTCCCTCGAGGTAGGCTCCGTCCACTTGATGTTCGAGCGAAAAATATTTTACGCGAGCTTTCGTCTTTTCGGCGAAGCCGGAAACGACGGGATCGTCGGCGTTCAAGACGGCGTACTCGCTCTCCGTGGAATTTTTCAAAAGCTTGCTCTTTAAGAAGATGTAATTTTCCATATTATAATGGCGATTGAGGTGATCCTGCGTGATATTGAGCACGACGGCGATATGCGGACGAAAACTCGCGAGCGTTTCGAGCTGGAAGCTGGAAACCTCGACGACGGCGAAATCCTCTTCGCTCAAATTCCGACAGGTCAAAAAGGGAACGCCGATGTTTCCGCAGGCGACGCTGTTCTTTCCGTCCGCCTTCAATACTTCGTTGATCATCGTAACCGTCGTCGTCTTGCCGTTCGTTCCCGTGACGGCGACGGGGAGCGCTCTGACGTACAATGCGCCGAGCTCACTCTCGCTCAAAATCCTCTTGTTCTCCTTACGGAACTGTACGGGGACGGGGTGATCGATGGGAATCCCCGGACTTAAAACCAAACAGGTGCAGGAAGCGATCGTCTGTTCGAGCGTATCCGACGTAACGGCGACGGCTCCGCGGGCGATCAGCGACCGGACGTTCTTTTCTACGTTTTCTCCCGATACGTCGTCATAAATGTAGACGGCGGCGTTCTTCTCAAGTAAAAACGTTGCGGCGGCGACTCCCGAACGGGAGAGTCCCATGACCATAAAAGTCTCTTTCTTTAAATACATAATACCCCTCTTTAATTGACGGAAAGAATGCAGAGCAAGCCGAGAATCATCGTGAGAATCGCGTAGACGTAAGATATTTTGCACTCCGAATATCCTTTCTGCTGAAAATGATGATGCACGGGAGCCATGAGAAAAATCCTTTTCCTTGTTCTCTTATAATATATGACTTGAAGAACGACCGTTATTCCCGAAAGGACGAAGACGAATCCGACGATAAGAATATATAAAATATTTCCGGAAAAAACGGCGACGGAGGCGGCGAATCCGCCCAGAGAGAGCGATCCCGTATCGCCCATGAACACGCTGGCTTTATTCGTATTAAAAATCAAATAGGCGGCGAGCGCGCCGCTCAAGGCGACGCTGATCAGCGAAAGAGAGGGAAATTCCCCTTGGAGCAGAACGAGTATCCCCATACACAGAAAATACGAAAAAGAGGAGGCGGCGGCAAGTCCGTCCAGCCCGTCGGTTAAATTTACGCAGTTTACCGTGGCGACAAACGCTATCGCCGCCAGCGGAAGCATATACCAACCGATATCCACGGCGAAACCGGTAAAGGGAAAATAAACGAGGGTATAGCCGTTCTTACAGCAATATACGCCCACAATCAGACTTACGGCAAATTGAAACAGAATTTTTTGACGGGGGGTTAATCCCTCGTTCCGTCTGTGTCTGAATTTGAGAAAATCGTCGATGAAGCCGACGATCATGAAAGCCGCGCCGACGGCGCACACCACGAGGAGCAGCCTGTCCTTTTCCCTCGAAAAGAGAACGGAGACAAGGCAAGCCGACAGCACAAAGGCGATACCGCCCATGGTAGGCGTACCGCTCTTTGCCGCGTGCTCCTTGACGTACGATAAAATATTTTGCCCCGCTCCGAGCCTCCTTAAAAGAGGAATCAGCGCGAGGGAAAGGAAAAAACATAACAAGAACGAACAAAGCGCCGCCAGAACGTAGAATTTCATATCGTCAACCCATCATCCTTTTGATAACAGTATAGTCGCTGTAATCGTATTTTATACCCATGATTTCCTGATATCGCTCGGCTCCCTTGCCCGCGATCAGGAGGATATCTCCCTCGCTTAAAAGCCGCAGAGCATAGGAAATCGCCTGTTCCCTGTCTTCGATCGCGACGTACGCGGAGCCGAAGGGAATCCCCCTTTCAATTTCCGCTATGATCTCGCAGGGAGACTCGTAGCGCGGATTATCGGAAGTGACGACGGTGAAATCGGCGAGGCGCGCGGAAATCTCTCCCATTAAGGGACGCTTTTTCTTATCGCGATTCCCGCCGCATCCGAAGAGACAATAAAGCTTTCCGCGGCAAATTCTCTTCAAGGAAGAAAGGCTCTTTTCCAGCCCGTCGGGCGTGTGGGCAAAATCGACGAATACCCGTCCTCCGTTGACGACGGCGGCTTGTTCGAGCCGCCCCTCCACTCCCTTTAAAGAGGAGATTCCCGAAGAAATGCTTTCCATACTCACACCCATTTTCCACGCGCAAGCCGCTGCCGCCATGGCGTTGTATACGTTATACTCGCCGATGAGACGGACGCGCGTTTCGCACAGCTCGTCGCAGAGATTCATGAGGATCAGCGTTCCGTCCGCGCCCTCTTCCTCGACGACGCAGAATACGTCGGACGGATTATTCAACGCATAAGTGACGGCGTCGGGCGAATCGGCGGCGATCGCGCGCCCAAACGGATCGTCGACGTTCACGACGGAAAATTCGCTCGCGCGGGAAAAAAACAATTTCTTTTTCGCGTCGCCGTATTCGGACATATCGGAAAAGAAATCCAAATGATCCTGCGTCAGATTCGTAAAAATACAAGCTTTATAGGAAACCGAATATTCTTTGTCGAACCAAAGCGCATGAGCGGAAATTTCCGCAACGCAGTATTCCACGTTGCTCTTCGCCATTTCGGCGAGGAGATATTGAAAATACACAGGATCCGGCGTAGTGAGCGAGCAAGGAAATTCCCTCCCGTCAAAAAAAGCCCCGAGCGTGCCGATGACGCCCGTCTTCTTTCCCGCAGCCGACAGAATGGAAGCGAGCATACGGCAGGTCGTCGTCTTGCCGTTCGTTCCGGTAACGCCGACGACTTTCAGCTTTTTAGAGGGATCGCCATAAAAGCGGGAAGCCAGCGAAGAAAGAGCCTTCCTCGCGTCGTCCACGACAATGACGGGAATATCCGTTTTCACCTCTGTTTCCGTGACGACGGCGCACGCGCCGTTTTCCCTTGCCTGCCGCAAAAAGTCGTTTCCGTCGGCATTCCCGCCCTTCATGGCGATAAACAGACTTCCCTTCGTCGCCTGCCTGCTGTCAAAGCAGATATCGGAAATTACGACGCCGTCGACCTCTCCCAAGATTTTTTTCTTTTGCAAACAACCGATCAGTTGATTGAGCTGCATGATTCACCTATTCATATGGTTGGATGTTTTTTACCCGAATGACTCCTTCGAAAATTTCCTTTGCAAGCGGCGCGGCGACGGCGCTCCCGTAATACGCCCCCGTGGGTTCGTCGATGACGACGAGCGCGAGATATTCCGGTTGATCGGACGGGAAAAAGCCGACGAAAGAGGATACGTATTTTCCGCTCGCGATATGACCGTTTTCATATTTTTGCGCGGTGCCCGTCTTTCCTCCGACCTTATACCCCTCGATGTAAGCTTTTTTTCCGCTTCCTTCGCGCACCACGCCCTCGAGCATGGAAGAGAGAATCGACGACGCTTTTTCGCTGATCGTCCGATTTTTCAATACGCTCTCTTTCCTTTCAATCAAGTTGCCGTAGCCGTCGTAAATTCCGTCGAGAAGTCTCGGAACGTAATAATATCCTCCGTTGACGGCGGCGGCTGCGGCGCAAGCGAGCTGAATGGCGGAAATCGCTATCGTCTGACCGAATCCGATGCGGGCGAGATCGCAATCTCTCACCGCAGATTCAGGCAAAAGCATTCCGAGCGCCTCGCCGTTAAAGTCGATCCCCGTGACCGAACCGAAGTTGAACGCATTCAGATAGCTGTAAAAGGTTTCGCTTCCGAGAGCGAGCGCGATATCGACAAAGCAGGGATTGCAGCTGTTATTGAGCGCTTCGGCGAGCGTCTCGTTCGCATGCTTTCCGTTGGCGTGCGTAGACCAGCATCGAATCGTCGTGCCGTCCACGATCCGCGTGGCGGAAGAGGAAAATATATAATTCGTGGAAAAGGCGTTCGGATTGCCCTGCAACCATTCTTCGATATCGGCGGCGGCGGTGACGATTTTAAACGTAGAGCCCGGCTCGTAGATATCGCAGACGAGGCTGTTACGGCTGAGCGAATTTAAAAGTTCGAGATCGTCCCTCGGAACCTCGTTTAAATTGTAAGAGGGGGACTCCGCCATGGCGAGAATCTCGAACGTAGACGGATTCAAAACGATACATTGCGCGGAGACGGGCGTATACAGTTCGTACGCTTCTTTCATAACTTCCTCGGCGATCGCTTGAATTTCGCAATCGACCGTGAGCCGGATACTGCAACCGTCTTCCGCAGGAAGATAGCGAGCGACGGCGCCTTCGAGATCGACGCCGACGAGATCCGTATCGTACAAAAGCTCGCCGTTCGTGCCCGCGAGGTATTTATCATAATATTTCTCGATTCCCGTCGAGCCGGAATTATCCGACGAGGTAAAGCCGATCACGCGGGAGAGCATATCTCCGTAAGGATACGTCCTCGTATCGTCCTCGGCGTAATAAACGCCCGACAGATCGTAAGAGGAGAGCGCTTCGATCTTTTCCTTGCTCGCCTTTTTGACGACGGCAAACTCGGAAATATTGCTGCTCTGCATCTTCGCCAACAACGACTTCTCGTCGATCTCGAAGAGCGAGGCAAGGATCTTCGCCGTTTCCTCCTTTTTCTCTACCGCGCGCGAACGCACGAACACGCTGTAGGAAAGGGAGCTGCCGGCAAGCGCCGCGCCGTTTCGGTCGAAAATATCTCCCCTCTTTGCGATGAGAGGAATTTCCCTCGTCCATTGATCGAGAGCGAGATAATAAAGAGCGTCCTTTTTTATGATCTGAATATAGAAAAACCTTCCGATTAAAAGACAAAAAATAAAGGTTATCGCAATAACCATTGCAAATAACCTCTTTCGTAAAACAGATATCGAATAATCCGATCCTTGATATTTTATTGTTATCTCCTCGCTTATTCAAAAATCATCCCCGCTTCCTGCGCATAGGTGACGATCGTATCTTTATCGGTCGCTTCCTTGATCTGAGCAAGATAGCTGTCCGCCTCCTGAGAAACTTGCGCCATCAGCGTCTCTTTTTCCGCGAGCTCGCCGTCGAGCGAGTTGAGCAACGCGGAGTTGACGAAGATGACCGTAAAAGCGATCATGACGACGGCGACAAACACCGCCACAATCACCTTCGCTTGCGTCGAGAGGAAACGGCCGACTTCCCCCTCGTCGTTTTTAGGCTGTTCTTTTACGCTCGGAGCGCTCCGAACGGGGTTTTTTTCAGACGTTTTCGAGACGACGTTATCGCCGTCCTTATGTAAGGATTCCGTTCCCTCGTGGCTCCATCTTACGTTCGGGCGAATCCCCTCCGGATAAACGTCAACGCGCGCGGGAGAGATCGGCTCCTTCTCTTCGGAGGTAGAGGCATAATTAAACGATCTTCCCCTTGTCGGACGAAGGGATTTCGGCATGTCGGGATCGAGTCTCTCCTCTATTATTTCGGATGCGCGAACGTTTTCCTCCGGGCGAACGTTTCCCTCCGTACGGATGTAGGAATGAGAAGGAGACGTTCCGACAGCCGGACGAACCGCTTCGGCGCCGCGAGCGGAGGACGATCTTTCTATCGGTTCTTCCTGATTTATTGTATGACTCCGATAAGGATTATATGAAAAATAATCGGCGCCGTTAAGATTATAACCGGCGTTCGCGGAAAGAACTTTTTTGATTTCCTCATTGCGAGTTTTGTTTTCCGTCTCGTCCCGTTCCCCGCGGGAAACGGAATCGCTCGGCTCCTTTCTTTCTCTTTTGCCCGACTCGTTTCCGTTGTTTCCGAAAATGACCCTGTAATTTTCACTGAGTCTGCTGTTATGCTCGACCGCTCTCGTCTCATCGTCAAATAACGTTGCCATGATTCCTTAATCCTCTTACTCCTTATTCTTTGATTCTCTGATTCTATACACGCTCTGCAATCCTTAATTTTGCGCACTTACTGCGAGAATTCCTTATCCTTTCCTCTTCGCTTGCCGTAATCGGCTTTTTGGTGATAATCGTTACCTCCCGCTTCTTCCCGCATACGCAGACGGGAAGATTTTTCGGACAGATACAATCCGTCTCCAATTCCTTAAAAGCGTCTTTTACGATTCTGTCTTCCAAAGAATGAAAGGTGAGAATCGCGATTCTGCCTCCTTTTTTTAACCGTTTTGTCAGCTTTACGACGAAGTCGTACAACCCGTCGAGTTCGCCGTTGACCTCGATCCGTATCGCCTGAAACGTCTTTCTCTCGCACGGAGCGCCGAAACGGAACTTCGCGGGAATGCTGTTTTCCACGACGGCGGAAAGATCGCCGCAGGTCTCTATCTTTTTTATTTCTCTTCGCTTGACGATATTTCTTGCGATGGAAGAAGCGAATTTTTCTTCGCCGTAGTCCTTTAAAATGCTTACCAGCTTTTCGTACGAGTAGCCGTTTACTACGTCGATCGCGGTAATAGCCGACTGCCGATCCATACGCATATCGAGCTTCGCGTCCGTCTTGCGGTAACTGAATCCCCTCTCGTCGTCGTCCAACTGATGGGAGGATACTCCGAAATCCACCAAAGCTCCGTCGATAAGTTCCACTCCTTCGGCTTCAAAAACGCTTTCGAAGCTTTTATAGTTAGATTGATAGAGGTGAAATCTTCCTTCAAAGGATTTCAACCGCTCTTTCGCCGCCGCAATCGCTTCGTCGTCGAGATCGGTGCCGATAAGTCTCGCTTCCGGATTCCTCTTCAAAATTTCATAGGAATGTCCCGCGCCGCCGACGGTAGCGTCATACCAAACGCCTTGTCCGCAAAGCTTCAAGCCGTCCAAGCACTCTTCGAGCATGACGGGAATATGCGAAAATTCCATCAATATACCTTGATCGAAGCGAGAACGTCGCCGTAATCTTCTTCGTTCTCTTCTTCGAGGGCTCTGTAACGATCCGCTCTCCAAATTTCAAAATGGTCGATAAATCCGATGGTGACCAGCTGATCCTTTTTCGATATGCCTCCCCAATCCATGAGCCATTGCGGAAAATTGAATCGCCCTTGGCTGTCCACATCGACGACGGGCGTAAAGGAGGAAACATACTTTCTGAAAGCCGCCACTCTCGAAGGAGAAAGCCCTTCCTTTTGCAGCTCTTGATACACGTCGTTTAATTTTGCCTTTGCCGTCTTCTCGGGGTAAACGTAAACGACGTGATTTCCGGCTTTTACCAAACAAAACCTATTGTCGCCGAGCTGATCCCTGATTTCGACGGGGAATTTAATTCGGTTTTTATCGTCGACGCTATGGAACCCTTTGCCCGAAAAATATACGGGGAGCTCCGGCAAAACCGCGTCGCCCTTTTCAGCGTCGGTCGGCGATTCATTTTTTTCTTCGACGAATTCTTCCGCCATGACGGTATATCCTCCCCTTTCTCTTTCGATATGTTTCCATTTTAAACCAATTTGTTCCACTTGTCAATAAAAAATTCATTTTATTTTTTAAAAAATGAAAATTTTTTTACAAACATTTGTTTATTTTACTCATATTTTGAAAATAAGAACAAATGTTCGTGAAAATTTATGAATAAAATCCTGTTATTCTGTCTTTTTTTATCAATATTTGTTGTAATTTTTCAAGAAATTCTTTTTTGTTAAGTAATTAACAAAGTGGAACTTTTCCCCTATCGTTTTCTCTCCCCTCGGGGGAAAAGAGTCGATCCTTTCGCTAAGGGCAGAGGCGCGCAAACGGGAGGCATTCGGGAAAGAGCGCAAAAAAGATCTTCCTGTTTCTCTCCGCCCCGCTTCCGACGAATACAAGCTTATTTCTTCCGCCCTGTATATTCTGAGGAAAGTTTGCCGAAAAATGATAAAAAATCCCCTTTCCGCCGTCGAAGGCGGGCGCGGCGTAAAAGTCCTCGATTCGCCTTTTCATCAAGACGTAATGGGTACAGCCGAGCACGACCGCCTGCGGACGGCAAACGGGAAGATGGGAGGACAAGTCGACTTTGTCGAGCGACAGAATGTTTTTTTCGATATCGTCCGCGAGGGCGCACGGCGAATACACCGTAATCTTTTTATCGGGGAAACGCCCTTTCAGCCGCTGAAAAGAAGGACTTTCCGCCGTGGCTTTCGTAGCCAATACGAGAATGTCGTCGTATTCTTCCGCGGCGGGCTTCAAAGCGGGCTCTACGCCGAATATACGGTACTTATATTTTTTTCTGAGCTCTGCGGCGCAATCCGTCGTGACGGTATTGCAGGCGATCACCGCCGCGTCCGCGCGAAGAGAGGCGAATAAATCAAACGCCTTTTGCGACAGATTTAAAATTTCCTCTTTGCTCTTATTGCCGTAAGGCGCGTTGGCGTTATCGCCGTAATAAAAGAAAAGTACGCCGCGCAGACGGAGGATAAATTCCCTTAACACCGTGAATCCGCCCGCGCCGCTGTCAAAAAAGCCGACCGTGCTCAACCTCAGAAAACCTCCCGCAAAATAAAAAATTCTTTTCTTTTTGCCCAAAAACAGTTTACAACATAAAAGATTTATGCTAAAATAACCGAAGTAATTAAAAAAATATTCAATATCTGATAAAAAGGAGATGCTATCGTGCCCAATATCAAATCAGCCAAAAAGCGCGTACTCGTAACCGAAAAAAAGACGGCAATCAATAAGGCGGGAAAATCCGAACTGAAAACCGCGCTTAAAAAATTCAATACCGCCGTCGCTTCGGGGAACAAGGAAGAAGCGAACGCCCTCTACCCCGCGACCGTTTCCGCCGTAGACGTTGCGGTTTCCAAAAACATTATTCATAAAAATAACGCCGCTAATAAGAAAGCGAAAATGGCTAAAAAGCTTGCGGTTTTAAACGCTTAGCAACGTAAGCAAAAGACTCTCGACTCGTTCTTTTTAGGACGGGTCTTTTTCTTTACAGGCTTTACGAAGAAAAGCGGAAAGAAAAAGAAGCGGAAATTGATTGACGGAAAGCAATTCTATCGATATGAATCCGCAGCCTTCGCGTTTATTTTTATGAAACATTTCGTTTCGGGAACACGCCCCTCCGGAAGGGAACGAATCCGACCGGCTCTTTCGTCCGGTATTCGGCCGTATATTCTATTCATATACTAAGGAGCATAAATGGAAGACAACAATAAAATCATCGAATTGATCGACGTAAGCAAGAGCTTTGAAAATCTCGACGTCATCAACAACATCAATCTCACCATCCGCAAAGGCGAATTTGTCACCTTATTAGGCCCCTCCGGCTGCGGAAAAACTACGACGCTGAGAATGATTGCCGGCTTCGATACGCCGACGTCCGGTCGGATCCTTTTAAACGGAGAGGATATCTCGCAGTTACCCCCCAATAAAAGACCCATCAATACAGTCTTCCAAAGGTATGCGCTGTTTCCCCATCTGAATATCTTCGACAACATCGCTTTCGGTTTAAAGCTGAAAAAAGTGACGAACACCTATATCGACGACAAGACGGGCGAAACCTATACGAAAAAAGAAAAGCTCACGAAAAGAGAGATCGAGCAAAAGGTGAAAAAGGCGCTCGCGCTCGTCGATCTCGAAGGCTTCGAGAAGAGGGACGTATCCACTCTTTCCGGCGGTCAACAGCAGCGGGTAGCCATAGCGAGAGCGATCGTGAACGAACCTGAAATTCTTCTTCTCGACGAGCCCTTGGGCGCTCTCGATTTAAAGATGAGAAAGGAAATGCAGATCGAGCTGAAAGCCATGCACGACAAGCTCGGACTCACCTTTATCTACGTGACGCACGATCAGGAGGAAGCCCTGACCATGTCGGACAGCATCGTCGTCATGGCGGACGGGCGCATTCAGCAGATCGGCAAGCCCACTGAAATTTACAACGAACCCGTCAACGCCTTCGTCGCGGACTTTATCGGCGAGAGCAATATCTTCAACGCCACCTTCGAGGGAGAGCGAAAGGTGAGATTTTGCGGAAAGGTCTTCGCGTGCGAGGACGATTTCGAGAAAAACGAGCCCGTGGACGTCGTCGTTCGCCCCGAGGATATCCAAATGGTTCCCCCCGAAGAGGGAATGATAAAAGGAACGGTGATTTCCGTCGTGTTCAAGGGGATTCACTACCAGATCGTCGCCAAAGTGGGGAAAAACGAAGTGGAAATTCAGAGCACGCAGACGAAAAAGGTAGGCGAAGTCATCGGCATGAACATCCTGCCGGACGGAATCCACGTCATGAAAAAGGAATTTATCTCCAACGTATTCAACGGCGTCATCACAAAGAGAAACACCGTCGAATTCGGCGACGGCGAATTCGAGTGCGACGTAACGAAGCTTTACCCCGAAAGCAGACTCGACGAAGAAGGATACCTCGTCACCGCAAAGGGAAGGAAGATCGATTTGACCGACACGGAAGTGAACGTGGAGGTCGGATTAAACGACGTCGTCATGAGCGACGACGAGAACGAAGGCGGCGTATGCGGAAACATTATCTCCCTCGTGTATATGGGCGATCATTATCGCTATACCGTGAGGACGGAAAACGAGGAGGACTATGTGTTTTCCTGCGATGATTTGTGGAACGTAAACGACCGCGTAAGTCTGATTATCCCCGCCGACAAAATCAAGCTTTCTCTCAAAAAACAGGAGGACGACTGATGAAATTTCGATTCTCCCGCAAGCAGCTCTGTATCCCCTATGCGGTGTTCCTGATCTGCTTCGTCATAATCCCCATGCTGCTCATTGTATTTTATGCTTTTACCGAAACAAACGACGCGGGAAATCTCACCTTTTCGATAAAAAATTTTTTTAATTTTTTCTCGTCCGCTTCCAAATGGCAAACGCTCGGCGTATCGGCGACTATTTCCTTTATCACAACCTTTTTCTGCGTCCTCATTTCCTATCCCATCGGTTACATTTTGGCGCGGAGCAGAATGAAAAAAAGCCATGTGCTTTTACTGCTGTTTATCATGCCCATGTGGCTGAATTTCGTATTGAGAATCACCGCGCTGAGGGAGCTTCTCGATATGATCGGCTTCCTCGGCAGATACGATTACGTCAATACCGTAATCGGCATGGTCTACGATTTTCTGCCCTTTATGATCCTTCCCATTTATACGCAGCTCTTAAAGCTCGACAACACGCTGCTGGAGGCTGCGCGGGATTTAGGCGCAAACGCGTTCAACGTATTTACGAAGATCACGTTCCCCCTCTCCATGCCCGGAGTCGCCTCGGGAATCACGATGGTATTTATGCCCTCGATGACGAACTACGTCGTTTCGGAAACGCTGGGAAATTCCAATATTACCATCTTGGGAAAACTCATCGAGGAATATTTTTCCACCTACGCCGATTGGCATATGGGATCGATGATATCGATCATTCTCCTCGTCGTCATCTTTCTATCCATGATTCTCTCCGGCGAATTTAAAAACGACGGCGCGGAATCGAGGGAGGCGAATTTATGAAAAAAAGAAGACCTTCCGATTGGCTTTCCGTCCTATACTGCGCCCTCGTCCTCTGCTTCATCTACGCCCCTATTTTCCTTTTGGTGATATACAGCTTCAATTCGGCGAAAGTCATCGGCGAGGAAGGGTCTTTCTCCTTTAAATGGTACGTCGCCCTGTTCCAAAGCGAGAAGGTGACGACCATCCTCGTCAATACCATCGTGCTCGCCGTCTCCGCGGCGATCCTCTCCACCCTTCTCGGGACGATAGGAGCCATCGGCATTTTCTATTCAAAAAAGAACGTCAAACGCGTCGTTCAGGCGGCGAACCGTATTCCCATAGCCAACGCGGAAATCGTCACCGCCCTTTCGCTCGCGCTGCTGTTCTCCCTCATCTCTTTTCCGAGAACGTATTTCTCCCTCATCGTCGGTCACCTTGTCCTTTGCACCCCTTTCGTCGTGACTTCCGTTATTCCCAAGCTGAAACAAATGGACAATAATTTGTACGAAGCGGCGCTCGACCTCGGCGCGTCGCCCGGTCAAGCGTTGCGAAAGGTAGTCATCCCTCAGATAAGTCCGGGAATCGTCTCCGGCTTCATGCTGTCGATCACCCTTTCCCTCGACGATTATATCGTGACGGCGTTTACGAAGCCGAAAACCTTCGACACCATTTCGACCTACGTCTACAACGCGGTAAAAAACGCGTCGAAGAGCGATCTGCCCTTGATCAGGGCGTTATCGGCAATCATTTTCGTCGTCATGATCGTCATCGTTGTCTTCATGATGATAAAATCATCAAAGGCGGAAAAAAACAATGCGAAACGTTAAAACCTTTTTCAGTCTCTCTCTTTCGATCGCCCTGCTTTCCCTTTCGACGCTCTCGCTCGCTTCCTGCGCGATCGAAGAAAAAAAACAAGTCCTGCGCGTCTACAATTGGGAAGATTATATCAGCGACGAAGACGACGAAGAGGAAGGGTATATCGACCTGATCTCCGCCTTCGAAGAGGAATACGACGTTACGGTGGAGTATTCCACTTTCGGCACGAACGAGAATATGTATAACGAGCTCCAAATCAATCCCGGCAATTACGATTTGGCGTGCCCGTCCGATTACATGATCATGAAGATGATCCAAGAAGATATGTGCGAAGCCTTTACGGAGGATTTTTTGACCGAATACAACTCGGAGGGCGAATACAATTATTATTATAACGGCGTATCCCCCTATATCGGAAAGCTGTTTCAAGAAAACGGATGGAGCGCTTACGCCGCCGCGTATATGTGGGGCACAATGGGCTTTTTATACGATCCGGAAGCCGTCGGGGAGGAGCTTCTCACAAAGTGGATCGACGAAAACAATCTCGAATGGACGGATTTGAACAATGAAACGCTCGTCCAAAAATTTACGCTGAAAGATTCCGTACGCGACACTTACTTTTTAGCGGTGGCTTACGTTTATCACGACGAGCTCGTATCTCTTGCGGAAGCCTATCGAAACGGACAAATATCTGCGGAAGTATACGCGAACGAGATTGCCTCGATCATGAACCGCACGGATGAAAAGACCGTGGCAGACGTGCAGTCCTCCCTGAGAGAATTGAAGAAACGGGCCTACGGATTCGAAGTGGATAGCGGAAAAAACGATATCGTAACGGGAAAAATCAGCGTGAATTTCTGTTGGAGCGGAGACGCCGCTTATTCTATTTACGAGGCGGCGGAGGAAAACGATAAAATACTCTATTATTCTGTCCCCTCCGAATGCACGAATATCTGGTTCGACGGCTGGGTGATCCCCAAAGGCGGAAACGTGGAGCTCGCGCAAAAATTTTTGAATTTCATCTCTCGCCCCTCTTCCGCAATCTCCAATATGAACTATATCGGTTACTCTTCCGCAATCGCGGGCTATACCTCCGACGATGAGAACGTAGAGAGCGGAAGCCTGATATTGGAGCGACTGCTCGATTCCTACGCCTTAGACGAAGAAGCGATCGACGAAACGAGCGTAGAATTCGATTTAAGCTATTTCTTCGGAGAGGATTCCGAAGCGGTCTTTTTTGCCGATTACAACGAAGCGAACGGGATTCTGATCGCGCAATACCCGACAAAGGAAATCATCCTTCGCTCCGCCGTCATGCAATTCTTTGAAGAAGACGCCAACAACCGCATCAACATGATGTGGGAAGACGTAAAGGGAGCGGAAATCCCCTTGGGCGCAGTCGTCTTTATCGGCGCGGTCGTCGTCGTCTTGTCGGGGGCGTATATCTTTACTAAATACGGCGAAAAATTCGTCGTGAATAAACCCAAAAAGGGATATCGAAAAATAGAAAAATAAACGAGAAGGCCCGCGCCCTCTCCGTTAGAGCCGATCGATCGGTCATGAAAGGCGGCAATCCGCCCGAATCGCGGCGAGATCAAGCCGAGGTTAACGATGAACGGTTCCTTGATAATTTTAGAGAAAGACTCCGTCGCCGAACCTTGCACGCAAAGGGGCTGCCGCAGGAAAAAACCTGCGGCAGCCCCTTTAAAGATAAAAGACGGTCGGATCAATTCATATGCGCTATTTTCAATATCCCAAATCTTTTCCCGCCCGATAAACGGGCGAAAGACGCGTTGAAATAAGCGTTTCCGTACCCGTCGTTCGCCGACGGGGAGGGCGGAACTCCGTTCTCTGTCGCCGCCGCGTCTTCGGAAGTCGCCGTAAGGGAATCGTCGCTCAATCCGTAAGCGAAAATATATTCCCTTGCGCTCAGGAAAGCGTTTCCGAATCAAAATGAATCGTCGCGTCGTCGGGAACGTAAGCGTTCTTCTTATATATCGCGTCCCATTCGGCTTCCGATCCCATATAATAGATATCGGCGAGATGATCGCAACCTCCGAACGCCCAAATACCGATTCTCGTCACACTGTCGGGAATGACGACGCTCGTCATTTTGATTTCTCCTCAAATTTAATATTTATCTATAAAATGGATTTCTGATTTATAAAAAACAAATTCAGCCTTATCCTTACCCCAAGGATTCAAATAGAAACAAAACTTAGAAGTCTGTTCGTCGCTCATCTCTATGGATTTATATTTTTCGAGGTTCTCGTCGTCAAGAACAAATACCAACCTAAAACTTCCTTTCATTTCACCAGCATTATTATTGAAAAATAAAGGAATATCGGTTACTTCACAGGAAAATTCTTCATTTATTGGAATATAAAATATAGAATTGTTGTCAGCAAAAAATTCCAGATTAGCTCTCTGCAAATCAAAAGCATAATTTGGAGTTTCAATCACTCCTTCCAAAATAAGGTAAATTGCCGTTGAAACATTCGCCTCGTCCAAGAATGTATCTGCTATGGTTATTTTCGTAAAGCAAATATCATTCAAATCTCCGTTCAAATCAACATATTCATTATGTTTATTTAGCCCTTTAATTGTAATAGTATCCTTCGGTGGCGCATCAGTATTCACTTGTTGTCCACACGCAGTTACGCCAATGGAAAAAATTAGTAATGCAAAAGCAGTGAAAAAAAACGTCAAAACTCTTTTCATTCATTTCTCCTCAAACCAATTTTGAAAATTTGCACGAATAGGATACGCTATTCTCGTTTCGCTTATTTTTTACTGCATTGGTAAACCCCTCCATCGTCAGATTTTCGCAAAAAGATAAAACTTTTCTTTATGCTACCCCTTTCGGAATTAAATTATGCCATTATATAGGCATTTTGTCAATAGGTGTTTGGTCGACAATTCCATTGATTCAATTTGAATAGAAAATTGTATTCAGTGGCGGCTATTCATAGCTTCGATGTAGAGGGCGAGCGCGCCTTTCTGTGCGCCGCTCATTTCCCGCCATTCGGATAGGATATTTTCCTGTGCCTCCGTCGCCGCCGCGTCTTCGGAGGTCGCCGTAAGGGAATCGTCGCTCAATCCGTAAGCGAAAATATATTCCCTTGCGCTCAGGAAAGCGTTTCCGAATCAAAATGAATCGTCGCGTCGTCGGGAACGTAAGCGTTCTTCTTATATATCGCGTCCCATTCGGCTTCCGATCCCATATAATAGATATCGGCGAGATGATCGCAACCTCCGAACGCCCAAATACCGATTCTCGTCACACTGTCGGGAATGACGACGCT
>CAYWKM010000018.1:20157-31347 GCA_964459165.1 uncultured Clostridia bacterium | reverse complement strand
AAATCTGATCCACTATGTTGTACAGCGCGTTCACAAGCGTAATCAGCGCGCACGGAACGCCGTACTTCCATACCGTTTTTGCAATAGAACCGTTCTCAAGCTCGTTATCGTTTTTTTTCATATACATTCTCCTTACAATTAAAATATTAGGTAGCTTGCTACCTATTGAGGGATAAAAAAATTTCGGACATATAACGCTTTATTTTCATTATATGTTTTTAAGCATTTTGTCCGTAATCCGATACAAATTTTCTACCTCTTCGTTTGTCAGTCCTGCGCAAAGTTCCGCCATTGCCTCGCCGTCTATCCGTGCAAGTTCTTCGTGAATGCGGCTAACTTCTTCCGCGCAGAATATATTTTTGTACCGTCTGTCATTCTTCCCTTCGGTGCAGCGTACGAATCCTTTCTTTTCCAAGCGCTTGATAACGCCCGTCATGGTAGGGTGTGCGACGGCAAAAGAATTTTCCAAATCGCGTTGGGTTATTTCCTGCCGTCCTAACGCGGTAAGCCTGCTGATTTCGCCCAAAACGCGGAGCTGGGTCGCCGTTAAATCCATTTTCTTGGCGCGTTCGTCAATCTTCTTTACGACGGCGCGGTTTAAAAGAATCAGCCTTTTGCCGAGCGGGATAACATAAGCCATAAAAAACCTCTCCTCTAAGTAGCATGCTACCCATTATAACAGATCGCCCCGATTTGTCAAGAAAAACGGAGCGTTCGACAATATTTTTCTTCTTGTTTTCGTTTTAACTTTTGCGCTTGAACGCGCAAACCGTTTGGAAAAAAGAAGAGAAACCGCCGGTCGAAAATGCTTCGACCGGCGGCTTCTATATGATAAGGGGGAAAATGATGAGCTAAGGTAAAGTAACGAGGAGAGTTTTTGTTTCTCTCTCTTTACATCTCTTATCATAATCATTCCGACGGGGAAAGTCAAAAAAAATAAAAAAATTTTTTGAAAATTTTTAATTTCCATGCTTTCTTTCATATTTTGAAAAATGAGAACAAAATCGCCGCTCGTTTTTGTAAAAACCGTTATTCAGAGCACGCGGCAAACGAGGCAGGCGAAGAGGGTGGACAAAAAGGACGCGACGAGGGATATGGCGATCGGGAGGAAGAGCTTCTTCTTTTTGACGGAGGAAAAGTAGACGGCGGCGATATAAAAAACCGTTTCGCTCGATCCGTAGCACACGCAGGCGCACCGCGCGACATAGCTGTCCGCGCCGTAGGCGGATAAAATATCGCTTAAAAGCGCGGTCGATCCGCTTCCCGAAAAGGGCTTGATGAGGACGAGCTTCACGATCTCTTTCGGAATGCCGAGCCTCTCGAAGGCGGGAGACAGAAAGGAGACGACTTTTTCGGAAAGGCCGCTTTTTTCAAACAGCTCCGTCATGACGAAGACGCACACGATGTACGGAAAGACGGAAAGGAGCAGAGGAACCGCGCCTCCGATCCCCTTGACGAAGCTTTCGTAGACGTTCACCCGTTTGATCGTCGCGTAGGCGAATACGGATAAAAACAACAGGGGAATGACGAGCGCAAAGACTTTCATTTTCGGACGAGGAGCTTCACCGAAAGCGCGCCGATTCCCGTCGAGAGAGCCGTCGCGAGCAGGGTGGGGAGAATGATCGAATAAGCGTTTTCGCTCCCGTAAAGAATCAGGAGGGAAAGGACGGTGGTCGGCAGGATTTGCAAGGACGTCGCCGACAAAACGAACAGCATGGCGTGGGCGTAACGGCTGTTTTCCTTGCCTTCCAGGAGCTGAGCCGCTTTGATTCCGTACGGCGTGGCTATGCCGCTCAAGCCTAAAATATTGGCGGAGAGATTCATGGCGACGACCGTGAGCGTCTCGTCGTCGTCCACCTTGAAGAGCTTTTTCGAGAGGGGCTTTAATCCCCTCGATATTTTGTCCGCGAGCGAGCAATCGGCGAGCACTTGCATGAATCCGAGCCAGATACAGTAGGAGGCGAGGAGAGAGAGGCAGAGCGCGGAGGCTTTTTCTCCCGCGCCGAGAAGAATGGGGAAAAAGCTCTCCGGCGAGAGAATGGCGACGGCGACGCCGCTCAGGATAAAAACGACGATAAAAATAATGTTCACTGCTTAAAATTATGAGGAAAACAAAAGGAATATGTTTACATTTTTTTCAAAAGGAGCTATAATATAACTCGAAATTTTTATCATTCGGAGAAAGAGATATGGAAGAAAAGAAACCTTACTATATAACGACCGCCATCGCTTATACCTCGGCGAAACCGCACATCGGCAATACGTACGAAATCGTTCTCGCCGACGCGATCGCGCGCTTTAAGAGAAAGGAAGGCTACGACGTGTTCTTTCAGACGGGTACGGACGAGCACGGTCAAAAGATCGAGGAGAAGGCGAAGGCCGCGGGCGTTACGCCCAAGCAATATGTGGATCAGGTATCCTCTGAAATTAAAAATATATGGGATCTGATGAACGCCTCTTACGATAAATTTATCCGAACCACCGATAAGGATCACGAGGAGCAGGTTCAGAAAATCTTCGACAGATTCGTAAAGCAGGGCGATATCTATAAGGATTATTACGAGGGGATGTATTGCACGCCCTGCGAATCTTTTTGGACGGAAAGTCAGCTCAAAGACGGCAGGTGTCCCGATTGCGGCAGAGAATGCAAGCCCGCCAAGGAGGAGGCGTACTTCTTTAAAATGGGCAAGTACGCGGATCGCCTCATGAAGCATATCGAGGAGCACCCCGAATTTATTCAACCCGTTTCGAGAAAGAATGAAATGGTCAACAATTTCTTAAAGCCCGGGTTGCAGGATCTCTGCGTTTCCCGCACCTCTTTCAAATGGGGGATTCCCGTAAAGAACGACGAAAAGCACGTCGTATACGTATGGCTCGACGCGCTCACGAATTATATTTCCGGGATCGGGTACGACGCGGACGGCGCGCACGGCGAAAGATATAAAAAATATTGGCCGGCGGATCTTCATCTGATCGGCAAGGATATCATTCGTTTCCATACGATTTATTGGCCGATTTTTCTGATGGCGCTGGGCGAGCCTCTCCCCAAACAGGTGTTCGGGCATCCTTGGCTTCTGATGAACGGCTGTAAGATGAGCAAGTCGGTGGGCAACGTCATCTATGCGGACGATCTCGTCAGGTTTTTCGGCGTGGACGCGGTCAGATATTTCGTCCTGCACGAAATGCCCTTCGATAACGACGGAAACATCACGTGGGACCTCTTTATCGAACGCTATAACGCCGATCTTGCCAACGTACTGGGCAACCTCGTTTCCCGTACGGCGGCGATGATCAATAAATACTTCGGCGGCAGGATAAAAAAGCCCGCGCTTCCCGACGAGAGCGCGGACGCGGAGCTGAAACAGACCGTATGCGCGGTCAAGGATAAAGTCGTCGAAAAGATGGACGGGCTGCACGTCGCCGACGCGCTCGGGGAAATTTTCAGCATCTTCCGCAGAGCCAATAAATACATCGACGAAACGACTCCTTGGCTTCTCGCAAAGGAGGCGAAGGAAGAGAGGCTCAACGCCGTTCTTTACAATCTCTCCGAGGCGATTATGCTCGGGGCTTCCCTTTTGGACAGCTTCATGCCGGAGACCTCTTTGAAGATCGCGAAGATTTTCGGCGAAGAACTGAGAGGGCTCGATCGCTTCGCTTTCGGCTTGCCGGAGGAGGTCAAGGTCGAGGAGAAAAGCGACGTCCTCTTTGCGAGAATAGACATCAAGGAGATTCTCCCCGAAATCGAAAAGCTTTCTCCCGCGCCCGAAAAGAAGGAAGAAAAACAGGAGAAGGAAGAAAAGCGGGAAAAAGCGGGCAAGCCGGAGATCTCCATAGACGACTTCGCGAAGGTCGAGCTGAAAGTGGGGGAAATCGTCGCCTGCGAAAAGGTGTCGAAATCCTCAAAGCTTCTGCATGAAACGGTCAGATTCGGCGAAGAGCTCCGTTCGGTTTGCAGCGGCATCGCAAAATTTTATAAGCCCGAGGAGCTGATCGGCAAAAAGGTCGTGTTCGTCACCAACCTCGCCCCCCGCATGATTTGCGGAATCAAGAGCGAGGGGATGATCTTGGCGGCCGAGGACGAAAACGGCAACCTTTCTCTCGTCGCGCCCGACAAGGATATCGAGAGCGGAAGCGAGCTCGGCTGATGTATACCGACGTTCATTGTCACCTGAATTTTACCGAATACGGCAACGTGGGCGAGACCGTTTCAAAGATCAGAAAAGCCGGCGTCGATCTTGTCGTCACGTCCGGCTTCGATAGGGAAAGCTCGCTCGAATCGGCGAAAATCGCCGAGGAGAACGAGGGAGTCTTCTTTTCCGCCGGCTGGCAGCCGCAGGAGCTTTCGAAATTGCGCGAGGAGGATTGGGATCGTCTCAAAGAGCTTTGCCTTCATAAGAAGTGCGTCGCGGTGGGAGAGATCGGGCTGGATTACCATTATCCCGACAATCCGGAGAAAGCTCTTCAAAAAGAAGTGCTCGTCAGGGAGCTCGAACTCGCCAAGGAGCTCTCCCTGCCCGTCGTCGTTCACAGCCGCGATTGCGCCGAGGATATGCTTCGCATCCTGCGCGACAATAAGGGAAAACTCACCGCGGGAGGCGTTCTTCACTGCTACTCCCATTCGAGCGAAATGATCGCGGATTTTCTCGATCTCGGCTTCTACTTTTCCTTCGGCGGCTCCTCTACGTTTAAAGGGAACAAGAAAGTCTCCCGTTCGGTAAAGGCGACGCCCTCCGACCGCATTTTATCGGAGACGGACAGTCCCTATTTGACGCCGGAGCCTCTGCGCGGCGTTTTCCCCAACACGCCCGCCAATATTCCGCTGATCGTCGGAAATTTAGCGGCTCTGCGCGGGGAAGAGGAGGAGCGACTGGCGGAACAGATCAGAAAAAACGCGCTCGCGCTCTTTCAAAAGATTCGTCGACCGTCGAAAAAAACGGCGGCGGATATGTAAGCGGCGGCAGAAAACGCTCGAACGAGTCGTCTCCCGCCGCCTTGTCTTTTGTAACGAGGTAGCGCTACGCTATTATTATCGTTCGAAAATACAGAAATCATGAGAGGAAATTTATGGAAGAATACCGCTCCGTTCTCGCCCGCAACGGATTTTCGTTTCAAAAAAAGCTTGGTCAGAATTTTATTTTCGACGCTTCCCTCCTGCAATCCATCGTAAGGGGGGCGGGCGTGGATGAAAATTCCGTCGTCGTGGAAATCGGCTGCGGGGCGGGCACGCTCACGCGAGAAATCGCAAAGGTCGCCAAAAGAGTTTACGCCTTTGAAATCGACCGTAAGTTAAAGCCCGTGCTGGCGGAGACGCTTTCGGGCGTGGAGAACGCGGAGGTCATCTTCAAAGATTTTTTAAAGGAAGACCTCGCCGCGTTTGAAAGGCGCGCGGGGGATTACACCGTCGTCGCCAATCTCCCTTATTATATCACCACGCCCCTCGTCATGCGCTTCGTCGAAGAGAGCGAAAGGGCGAAGAGCCTCGTCGTCATGGTTCAGGAGGAGGTCGCCCTCCGCTTCTGCGCGAAGGAGGGCACGCCCGATTACGGCGCAATCACCGCCGCCATCGCTTTAAGGGGAACGTCCGAAATCCTTTTCAGGGTTCCGCGCACGAAGTTTTATCCTCAGCCGAACGTCGATTCCGCCGTCGTAAAGATTTCTTTCGTCGGGGAGCGCATACCCGTAAAGGATAAAAGTGTTTACCGTGAAACCGTGCGCTGCGCTTTCCTAAACCGCAGAAAGACGTTGGAGAACAACCTCGTGAACGTCTTTCAGCTTTCGAGGGAGGAGGCGAAAAGCATGATAGCGGCCGTCGGCGCGGAGGAAAAGGCGAGGGGAGAAACGCTTTCGCCGGAAAAGTTGGCGCGGCTCTCCGATTTGATTTACGAGTATAAAAATTCCGAAAAAAGCGAAAAATAAGGGTATGATTAAAGAGACCCTCACCACGGCGGAAATCAAACGCAGGATAACAAGCTTCAGCGGCAGCAGAGTAAACGTAAAAGTCGATTTGGGGCGGAATAAGAGCCTGAAATATACGGGAACGCTTTCGGGCGTATATCCCGCTCTCTTCACGGTGGAGCCCGACGATAAAAGCTTTTTGGGGAAGACCTCCTATTCCTATGCGGAAGTGCTTTGCGGAAACGTAAAATTGAATAAACTGTAAGCGGAAGGAGCTTCCGTGAAAGCTCTGCTCCCCCGAGCCGAAATTTTTCGGCTCGGGGGCTTATCTTCTTCCTCTCCCTTCGAAAAAAACGCGGCGAGCGTCCCAAAACCCCTTTCATAATCGCACGACCTCCGTCATAGAATATATCGAAACTTTTTTAACGAGGTGTGTTATGATCGAATGCAATAAACTTACTTTCGGCTATACGGGGGAGATCGGCCGAGTAAAGACGCAATCCATGGTGGAATGTCGTTTTCCCGGCGATATCGTCACCCTTCTCGCCGTCAACGCTCTCATCGAGCCGCTCTCCGCCGAGGCGCTCAACGGCGAAATTTCCTATAAGGGGCGGGCGCTTCTCACCGTCGTCTATGAGGACGCGGAAAGGAACGTCTGCCGCACGGAGCGGGGCATGGAGTTTATGCACTCTGCGGCGGACGAAAGCTGCGCGCCCGCCTGTACGCCCGTCGTTCGGCTGAGCGCGGAAAATATCTCCTCCCGCAGGGAAGGATCGGGTCTCTATATCGCCGTCGTCGTGGGCGCGGATATTTCTCTGCTTGCGGCGAAGAGCTACGACTATGTCGCGGGCGGAGAGAATCTCGTCGTGAAGAGCGCGGAGAAGGAAGCGATCGTCCCCTTTTTTTCGAGCGGTTTCGTCGAGGCGGACGACGAGTTCGACACCGAGTACGTGGGCGATATCCTCATGCACAGCGAACGGGCGAAGGTTACTTCGGCGGAGAGCGAAGAGGGCGCGATTTCCGTTTCCGGCGAAATCAATTTGAGCGTCTGCGCCCTGAAAGGGGAAAACGAGCTGATTTCCTATGAGAGGCTCGTTCCTTTTCAGGCGGAAATTCCGTGCGAGGGAGCGGCGGCGGGCATGAAGTGCCGCGCCGACGTATATATGAAGCGGGCGGAAATTAACGCCGATACGGACGAAGAAAAGGGGAAGTGCCGCGTGCGGGCGGATTTTACGCTCGGCGTGAACGGGACGGCGTACGAGCGGCGCGCCTTCACCGTCGCGGAGGACGCGTATTCGCTGACGAACAGGACGCAATTGCGGAGGGAACGGTTCGAGGAGGAATACCTCGCCGACACGGTAAAATTCACCGAGCGCGTCTCGGGCACGGCCTTCTTGGAGGGGAAAATCGACTATTCCGACGCGCTCTGCTGCGTCCTTTTGCCGAACGCCGAAGCGGAGATCGTCACGGGAGAGAGCGAGAGCGCGGAGGGCGCGGTGACCGCGCAGCTCATTCTGAAAGCGAGCGACGGCGCGCACCGAAGCGGAAGGATCAGCCTGCCCTTTTCCGTTCCTTTAAAGTTAAACGCGTCGGGTAGAAAGGAGGCGGACGTTATGGCTTGCGGTCTGAGCGTTCGCCAGCGCAAGGAGGGCGAAATCGAGGCGGAAGCGGCGCTTCGCTTCAACGTAAAAATTTATCGCTCGTTACAAACGGAATACCTCGCGGATATCGAGGAGAAGGAGGCGATAGAAAAGAAAAAATCCGCTTTTTCGGTGTATATGCCGGAAGGCGGAAGCAGTCTTTGGGACGTGGCGAAGCGGTTGAATCAAACGCCGGAAGAGGTCGCTTCCTCCAATCCCGATTTGAAATTTCCCTTGAAGGAGGGGGAACGCATCGTCGTTTACCGAAAGAAGTAAAAACGCCGCAAAAACCGTTCCCTTCCGCGCGCGGCGGAAGGGAACGGAAAAAGCCTCTCTTTTGTTTTTTGGGAATTTCTTCTTCCTCGGGTCGAAATATTCGATAAATTCAAAGGAAACACTTGAAAAGCCGAACGAAGTATGCTAAAATAATACCATGCAAGGCACAAGGGTAAAGGCGTATGCAAAACTCAATTTATCCCTGAATATCGCGGGAAAGGAAGGAGGGTATCATCTGCTCGACAGCTTTGTTTGCAACGTCGATCTGTACGATACGATTCTCTTAAAAAAGAGAAAGGATTCCCTCGTCAACGTGTATATGAAGGGGCAGGGAAGCGAGGGGATTCCCCCCGAAGCCAATAACGCCGTCAGGGCGGCGGAGGCCTTCGTGAAGCGTTTTTCCACGACGGGAGCGGACGTCCGCATCCTAAAAAACATTCCCGTGGGAGGCGGACTCGGCGGATCGTCCGCAGACGCGGCGGGAACGCTCAACGGCATGGCGAGGCTGTACAAAAAAGAGCGGGAATACGCCGCGCTGAAAGAGATTGCCGACTCCCTCGGCAGCGATACCGGTTATATGCTCACGGGCGGCTACGCGAGGCTTACGGGGAGAGGGGAACGGGTGGAGAAAATCGATTCCGATCGGACGCTGTATTTCCTGTTGCTTCGTCCCGCGACTTCCGTTTCCACCGCGCTCTGTTATAAAGCGTACGACGACGCGCCCGACGGGGAGAGATCGGATACCGAAGATCTGAAGAACGCCTTTTTAAAGGGCGATTTTGCGGAAATGGGCAGGCATATGTATAACGCCTTGGAAAGACCCGCCGCACGGCTGAATCCCGACGTGACGGACGCTTTAAGGGAGGGAAAGTCTTTTTCTCCCCTCGGCTGCTGCATGACGGGCTCGGGAAGCTGCGTGTTCGCATTCTTCGAAAGCTACGACCTTTGCGCGTGGGCGCTCAGCCGCTATAAGGGCAAATGCAAGGCTTCGATCGTAAAGACGGTCGTCCCCAAAGGAAAAAAGGGTTTTTATTCTCCGTTTTCATTGACGGAGGAAGAAATAGAAAGGGGTAAGGATTGATTTTATGGAGGAGAGATTGGTTGACGACGATATCGGCAAGACGATCGTCGTAAAAAAGAAGAAGGACGGCACGGTGGAAGACGTGCTCGACGGCGCGGACGAGCCCGTCGATACCGAAGACACGGTTGCGCAGGGCGCGGAGGAGTTCCCGTCGGGCGAGGAGGAAGAGACGGGGGAGATCGTCTTCGATATTCCCGTCGGCGAAGAGGATAACGAGATGCTGGCGGACATGACGCCGGAGGAAGCCGCCGCTTTCATCAGGAGACGGGAGGAAGAAGCCGCCGAGCTGGAAGAAAAGACGCGTTCCCTCTCGGCGGAGGCGGAGGCGTATCTCGCCGAAGGAGACTTCGACGGCGCGGAGGAGCGTTATTATAACGTCATAGAGCTCGCCCCTTCTCATTTGGAAGCCAACGTCGCCTATGCGTGCATCCTCACGAAGGATTTTTCCGATTACGGGGATTTTGCCGCCGTCGAGGAGGCGTACGGCAGAGGCCTCGATCATTGCGGCGAAGCTTTCACCGCGCGAATCAAAGAAAAATGCGGGAAAAATATTTCCGAAGAGATTCGTCTCCTCGTTTCCGAGGCGGAGGAAGTGCAAAAGACGGTAGAGGAAAAGAAAGAAAAGAGAAGGAGCGCTTTTCAAGCGGATTATCGGGCGAAAAGGAAGGTTTTCTTTTCGGTATTGCTTCCCCTCGTCGTCTTTGTCGCCCTTACCGTCGTTTTTGCCGTTTTGATATCCAGCGTTTCGGGCGCGACGTTCCTCGTACTCGCCTGCGTGAGCGGCGCGATCGCGTTGATTCTTTTGGTTCTGTTCATGATCGCGACGAACAGGCTTTCCAACGCCCTTCACAGAGTAAAGGAGAACGAGCGCGACGAGGCGACCAAGGACGGGCGCGCGCTCATCGAATTAAAGAGAAAAATCGACCTTTTAAGCGAGATACTCGCCTGAAAGCAAGTCGGAGAATATGACGAAAAAAATAATTTATTTTATTAAATCAGGAGGAATTTTTATGAACTACAATCCAAACTTGTATCCCAAATGCACCGTTTCGGCGGCGGAGGTGAAGAGGGTAAAAGGCCTCGGCTGGCTTTGGGATAAGCGCACGCCGAATTGCTTCAACGGCAGAGTGATCACCCGCAACGGCAAGATCACGGCGGAACAGATGAACGTCGTCGCCGAAGCGGCGAAGAAGTTCGGCAGCGGCGAAGTTGCGTTGACCACTCGCCTGACGGCGGAAATTCAATGCGTTCCCTTTGATAAAATCGCGCCCGCCATGGCTTTTTTGGAGGAAAACGGCCTGAAGACGGGCGGCACGGGACAGAAGGTTCGCCCCGTCGTTTCCTGTAAGGGAACGACCTGTCAATACGGACTCATCGATACATACGACCTTTCCGTCAAGATTCACGAACGCTTTTTCGTGGGCTACGGCGACGTAAAGCTTCCCCATAAATTTAAAATCGCCGTAGGCGGCTGTCCGAACAACTGCGTAAAGCCGGATTTAAACGACGTGGGCGTCGTCGGTCAGCGCGTTCCGCAGCCCTTGGACGGAAAATGTAACGGCTGTCGCGCGTGCGAGAGGGAATGCCCGATCAACTCGGCGAAGGTCGTCGATAAAACGTTTATTCTCGACGCCGAAACCTGCAATCATTGCGGCAGATGCGTAAAGAAATGTCCCTTCGGCGCAATCGATTGCATCGACGGATATAAGATGTATATCGGCGGCAGATGGGGCAAGAAGAGCGCCGAGGGCAGAGCGCTCTCCAAGATCTTTACGAGCGAGGAGGAGACGCTTCTCGCGATCGAGAAGGCGATCCTGTTCTTCCGCGATCGGGGGCTTCCCGGCGAACGTTTCGCCGACGTCATCAAACGGGTCGGCTTTGAAAACGCGGAAGCGGCGATTCTTTCCGACGAAATCTTGGAAAGAAAACAGGAGATTCTCGCAAAGGCGCTCTGACGGCGGGAGGATTTTCGCTTAAAAAATCGAAGGACGAGCGAAGGGGGCGACGAAATGGGCGGACTGTACGATATTTGGAACTGGGACGAGCCGTCGGTGAGTCGCGAGTACGAAAAATCCAATTATAAAATCGTAGAAAGCTCTGCGGAGAATAACGAGTGCGTCGTTTATTTTTCGAGCAACAATATTTGGTATCCGAACGATAAGGAAACGTTCAGGCGGTCGATTATTCAGGAAGACCGCTACGAATGGCGAGGGGGGACTTATCGAATCGGGAAAAAGAATATTTACCTTCGGGATATCGCAAAGTGTTGGTACGCCTGCGGCGTCAATTCGCAAATAA
>CAYWKM010000018.1:0-20057 GCA_964459165.1 uncultured Clostridia bacterium | reverse complement strand
TTCGCGCAGATTTAAACGGGCGATTTTTACGGAATCAGGTACAATCCGACGAATCCGGAAAGAACGCCGATCGCCGCGCCCGCGAGTACGTCTCGCGGAAAGTGCATGCCGCCCACGAC
Source organism: uncultured Clostridia bacterium (assembly GCA_964459165.1). Lineage (GTDB taxonomy): Bacteria > Bacillota > Clostridia > Christensenellales > Borkfalkiaceae > RGIG4074. The sequence continues at coordinate 19,938 of CAYWKM010000018.1, read as the reverse complement.
GCGCACGTACGCCATGATCACGCCGAGCGCGGAAAGAAAAATTCCGACCGGATAAAAGCAACGAAAAAAGCACATGGCGATGACGTATATCGAATAGGTATGCCTGCTGGGAAAGGAGTTCATGCTTTTATTTTTCGGGATGAGGGGAGATATGTCGAGCGCCTCGTAAGGGCGTTTCGCCGGAATGACTCTGCGCAGAAGCTCTACGACGAAAAAGGAGATCCCGGGGGTGAGAAAGACTCGCAGGAAGGTCTCTTGATCGGCGTATAATTTCCATATCAGTAAAATCGTATAAGAGACAAACGTGATCGCCACGATTCCGTAATTGAGTAATTTCAATATATTTAAAAGGGCGGGGTGTTCCCGATAGGGCTTCGCGATCCTGTCGTAAAATTCTTTTGTCATAATAAGAAGATTATAGCACGCCGTTCGTTTTTTGACAAACGTTTGAAAGCGCGATAAAAGCGGAAGAAAGAAATTTACCGGAAAGGTTTTTTATGATTTATTTCGATCACGCGGCGACGACGCCGCTCGACGAGGAAGTGTTTCAAAAGACGATCCCGTATTTTACACAGAACTTCGGCAATCCCGATTCCTCCCATTCCTTCGGGAGAAAGGCGATGGCGGGAGTGGATTTCGCGCGGGATACGACAGCCTCTCTCTTCGGCTGTAAGCCGAACGAAATATATTTCACTTCGGGCGGAAGCGAGGGAAATACGTGGGCGATCAAGAGCGCGGTCGAATGCTATCGGGAAAAGGGAAGACACATCGTCGTCTCCTCGATCGAGCATCCCTCCGTCCTCCATTGCTGTAAGCGGTTGGAGGAGCGAGGCGTAGAGGTTTCCTATCTCCCCGTCGATGAAAACGGAGTCGTCTCCGTAGCGTCGCTCGAACGCGTCCTGCGCCCCGACACCGTGATGGTCGGCGTGATGATCGCCAATAACGAGACGGGAGTTTTGCAGGATATCCCCGCTCTTTCGGCGGCGGCAAAGAGACGGGGCGCGCTCTTTTTTACCGATTGCGTGCAATATGCCGGCGGGCACGAGCTGCCCGTACAGTATGCGGATATCATCAGCGTTTCTTCTCACAAGTTCTACGGACCCAAGGGGGCGGGCGCGCTGTATATCAAAAACGGAACGAAGATTTCCCCCCTGATTTTCGGCGGAGAGCAGGAAAGAGGGCTTCGCGGCGGAACGACGAACGTCGCCGGCGTATACGGCATGGCGTGCGCGCTTCAAAAGGCGCGGGCGTTCGCGGCGGAAAACAATAGAAAAATCAAGCTCCTGCGCGATTACTTCGAGGATCGCGTAGCGAGGGAAATCCCCGATATCCGCGTCAACGCCTGCGGGGCGGAACGGATAGAAAATATTTCCAATATCTCCTTTTTCGGCGCGGAGGGAACGGCTCTTTTATTCCGACTCGATTTAAAGGGAATCGCCGCTTCGCTTGGTTCCGCCTGCGCTTCCGGTTCGCTCGAACCCAGCCATGTGCTGAAAGCCATGGGACTTTCCGACCGTCAAGCTTCGAGCTCCGTTCGCTTTTCTTTCGGCAGAGAAAATACTTTCGAGGAGGCGGATTTCGCCGTCGAAGCGTTGAAGGAGACGGTGCGGGATCTGAGAAAATAACTTCTTTGCGCGCGAAAAACCGCGCGCTTTCTTTTTCGATGAAAAAATAAAAAAATTTTACGAAATTCGCTTGACTTTTGTCCTCCGCACGCATATAATAAAAGTGTAAGTTCGCTAAGGCGAACCCAAAAGGCAAAAAAACGAAAGCTGCGGACGGAGGAATCCGTTCTTTTTCAGGAGAAAAGTTCGCCTCGGCGAACTTTAAGAAAAGAAAGGGAGGGAGAATGAGTGAAATCGAATACGCCTTGGGCGCGCATTGCGGAATTACTTTTGCCGGCGTCAAGCCCGCGAGTCTCTTTTCGTTAAAGAAGACGGAGCTTTCTTCGCTGGAATATTACGAAAGAGTTTTTTCGCGGAAAGGATTTGCTTTCTGTCCGCTGAAAGACAACGGCGATCGGATTCTCATGTACGTTTACAACGAAAAGCAGCTAAAAGCCGTCTTGTTCGATTCGGAAAATAAGAAATTTTTAAACGAAAAGGGTTACCGGTACGACAGCGTCGACGAGGCGGTCGACGCGCTCAAAAAAAGACTCAACGACCGTTGTTTCCCTCACGAGATCGGCGTGTTCTTGGGTTACGCATTAGAGGACGTAAAGGGATTTATTTCCAATCCGAACGAAGGGGTATGTATGACGGGCTATTGGAAAGTGTACGCCAATGTAGAAGAAAAGGCGAAAAAGTTCGCGCTCTTTCGCAGATGTTCGGACAATATCATTGAAAAACTTATGGGCGGAAAGCCTCTCACGGCGATTTTCCGCGCGGTTTAATCAAAAAAATATAAAATACAGTAAGGAGATTATTTTTTATGAAAATTTCTATCGTTTATTGGACGCAGACCGGCAACACGGAAATGATGGCAAACGCCGCAGCGGAGGGGGCTAAGGAAGCCGGCGCAGACGTCGAATTGCTCAACGTCGCCGACGCGACGAGCGACATATTGAACAGCGACGCGATTCTTTTCGGCTGTCCCGCCATGGGCAACGAAGAGCTCGACGACGGCGAATTTGAACCTTTCTTTTCCGCCGTAGAAGGACAGCTTTCCGGCAAAAAAGTCGGTTTGTTCGGTTCCTACGGTTGGGGATCGGGCGAATGGATGCAGGCGTGGCAGGAGCGCGTGGAAGCGAGCGGCGCCGCGTTGATTTCCGACGGCGTCATCGCCAATTACGAGCCGGACGACGAGGCGCTCGCCGCGTGCAGAGAGCTCGGAGCAAAGGCGGCAAAATAATTTATTTTTTGGGACTACTCATATTCATAGAAACTTCTGATAAAATAAAAATACCGTTTCGTTTCGCGACGCGGTATTTTTATTTTCATGGGGGCTGTGAAGCGTCGGATTTTCAAGAGATTTTTCGCGCTTGCCGCATAAGGGCGTTTTCGTATCCTTCAAGGCGGCTGCGTCGGATATCTTCTCTATAGAAAACAGCTTCCCGCCGCTATCGGTATCATGATGACGGATTCCTTCGATATGGTCGACTGCCGATCTTGCGGAAATCGGCGGAAGAGTAATTTTTCGTCGACCTCCGCTGAATTTTAATATTTTTTTTACTGATTAATTTTAGAGAGGGAATTAGAATCGTTTTATTTCTTGCCTTTATCCTTTCTCCTTTTTGTTTGGCGTTTCGCTTCGTCAACTTCATCGCTTTCGGTGGCTCTTAAAGCGTCTCATCGACTTCTCTCTGACCCGTTTCCTTCTCAACGGGCAACAAATGTTTTTTAGAAACGGAAACATCGGTTTTGCTTTATGTCTGTTACGCTCCTTACGATCGGCTCTTTTCGTCGGATTCGTCAAATTTTTTATTTTTCAAAAGAATTTTTTTCGTTCGAATCGGGAATCTACGCTCGCCGAGAAAAAAAGAGACGCAAAAGGGAATATTCGGATTTCGCCGCGTTCGAAAGGCAAACGGAAGGGCTTTTGCGGGGAGCGCCGACGTTAATTTTTTTCGCAAAAGGAGGGCAAAATCCTTTTTTTGCTTGAAAATCATTGCCAGAATGAAAAAAATGTTATATGATAAAGGGGATAAAAGATTCTTGAAAGGATTCGTTATGTTCAACATCGTTTTGATCGAACCGGAAATTCCGCAGAATACGGGCAATATCGTGCGCACCTGCGCGGCGACGGGCGCAAGGCTTCATCTCGTTCGTCCGCTCGGTTTCGAGACGTCCGATAAATATTTGAAGCGCGCGGGGCTGGATTACTGGCATTACGTGGATATTTCCTATTACGACAACGTGGAGGAGCTGTTCGCCGAGAATTCTTCGGCTACGTTTTACTTTTTTACGTCGAAGGGGAAAAAGACGCATTCCGAAGCGGAATACCGCGACGGGGACTTTCTCGTATTCGGAAAGGAGACGGCGGGGATTCCCGAAGAGCTTCTCGTCCGCCACGAGGAGAGCTGTCTGCGCATTCCCATGGCGGGGGATATCCGCTGCCTCAATTTGTCCAATGCGGTTGCCGTGGCGTTGTACGAGGCGCTCCGCCAGACGGGATATGAAAATATGAATACGAAGGGACGGCTGCACAGACTTCGGTGGGAGAGCGAAACAAAATGAAAGAAGTGTTTTACAAAGGAAAAAAGACCAGACAGAAGGAGATTATTTACGACGCTTTAAAGGCGCTTTCGCATCCTTCCGCCACCATGGTTTACGAAAGGGTGCGCGAAGAATATCCCGGTCTTTCGCGCGCGACGGTCTTCCGCGTCCTCTCGCAATTCGCGGCGGACGGGGATATCAAAAAGCTCGAATTTTCCGATACGGACGTCCGCTACGATTGGAGAACCGCCGATCATTATCACTTCCGTTGCCGCCGTTGCGGGAGCATCGAGGATTCGGATTTCCCCTTTATGAAAAATCTCTTGCGCGACGTCTCTCTGCCCGAGGGCTACGTCGTCGAAAAACACGACGTGCAGTTCATCGGACTTTGCCCCGTTTGTCGGGAGAAAGGAGAGACGCGCTGAAAAAATCGGCGAAAAAAGGGCGCAAAGGGAATTTTGCGCAGCGGGTTTTTGATTTTTCGGGGAGCGTCCTTTATCGCTTAAAGGCGTCAATCCGTCGGAATAGGGAAAAGCCGACGAACGGCGCGCGCGGTTTGTCGTCGCGCCGCCTTGCTTTTGCTCTTTTAAAAAAATGTTTTCGCATTGTAGAAAAAGACTTGATTTTCTCTTTTTTTTATGGTAGAATAAATTGAATAAAGCGACGAAGCGGAATAGTAATTCCGTCGCTGCGCCTTCAGAGAGTTGCCGTTCGGTGCAAGGCAACGGCGCAAACGGAACGAACTCGCCGCCGAGCTGTCCGCCCGAAATCTTTCACGAGAGTAGACGCGGAACGGGCGCTTCCCGTTACAGAAGAAGGATATGACTGTATCCCATAAAGTGTACGGAATTATTCCGTAAATAAGAGTGGTACCGCGCGGTTTGCGTCTCTGTAAAAGAGAGCGAGCCGCTTTTTTTCTCTCGCTTTATAAAAACAGCAAATACGTTTTTTGAGGTGTTTCATGAAAAATTACGAAAAGTATGCAAAGCAATACTTCCTTCCTCCCGAAAGAAGCATGGATTGGGCGGAAAAAGACGGCGTCGACAAAGCGCCCGTATGGTGCAGCGTCGATCTTCGCGACGGCAATCAGGCGCTCGTGGAGCCGATGGATCTCGAAACGAAAATAGAATTTTTCAAGCTCCTCGTCGAAGTCGGCTTTAAGGAAATCGAGGTGGGCTTTCCCGCCGCGAGCGAGACGGAATACGACTTTTTGCGCGCGCTCATCGATCGGGATTTGATTCCCGACGACGTTACGATTCAGGTCCTGACGCAGGCGAGGGAGCATATCGTCAAAAAGACGTTCGAAGCGATCAAGGGAGCGAAAAACGTTATCGTTCACGTATATAATTCCACTTCCGTCGCGCAAAGGGAGCAGGTGTTCGCAAAGGATAAAGAACAGATCAAAAAGATCGCCGTGGACGGCGCGAAGCTCTTAAAACAGCTGACCGAGGAAGCCGGCGCGTCCTACCGTTTCGAATATTCGCCCGAGAGCTTTACGGGAACGGAGCCCGAATACGCGCTCGACGTGTGCAACGCCGTGCTCGACGTATGGCAGCCCGTCGCGGACAGAAAGGCGATCGTCAATCTGCCCGTGACGGTGGAACACTCCATGCCTCACGTTTACGCCCAGCAGGTCGAGTACGTGAGCAAGAGACTGCATTTCAGGGAGAACGTCGTCCTCTCTCTTCACCCGCACAACGACCGCGGCTGCGGCGTGGCGGACGCGGAATTCGGCTTGCTGGCGGGGGCGGACAGAATCGAAGGCACGCTGTTCGGCAACGGAGAGCGGACGGGCAACGCGGATATCGTCACCGTCGCCATGAATATGTTCGCGCTCGGCGTGGATCCCGGATTGAATTTTGAAAATATGCCCTATATCGTTTCCCTCTATAAGCGGTTTACGACGATGCCCGTCAACCCTCGTCAGCCCTATGCGGGAGAGCTCGTCTTCGCGGCGTTCTCCGGCTCGCATCAGGACGCGATCGCCAAAGGGATGCGCTACCGCGAAACGAACGATTGCGAAAAATGGACGGTTCCCTATCTTCCCATCGATCCTCACGACGTCGGCAGGGAATACGACAGCGACGTGATTCGCATTAATTCCCAATCGGGGAAGGGCGGCGTAGGATACGTGCTCGAACAGACGCGCGGCATAAAAATGCCCGCCAAGATGAAGGAAGCCATGGGCTACGCGGCGAAGGGCGTTTCGGACAAACTCCATAAGGAGCTGAAGCCGGACGAGGTCTACGAAATTTTTATGGATCGTTTCGTCGACAACCGTTCCGTGTTCGATATCGGGGAATGTCATTATAAGCAGATCGACGGAATCGAGGCGTACGTCAATATCCGAATCGACGGCAAGGTGACGACGGCGGAGGCTTCCGGAAACGGACGGCTCGACGCCGTTTCCAACGCGATCAAGAAATATTTCGGAGTCGCCTATCAGTTGAACGGATACGAACAGCACGCGCTCGCCAGAGGCTCTTCCTCGCGCGCCATCTCCTATATCGGCGTGGAAAAGGATGGCGTTACCTATTGGGGAGCGGGCATTCACGAGGATATCATCCGTTCTTCCGTCAAGGCTCTCGTCGCCGCGCTCAACAATATGTTCGAGGCGGTCGGAAGGGCGAAATGACGGGCGAAGGCAAAGGGCTCTTCCGAAGAATATACGACGTTTTTTTTCGTCCCGAAAATTTCACCTGCCGCGTCTGCGGCAGGGAGGTCTTCGACGGAAGCTTTGTTTGCAGGGAGTGTAACGATAACCTCGCCTATAACGATAAAATCGTGTGCGACAAATGCGGAAGGAGGCAACCCGCCGCCGGCGTATGCCGCGAATGTAAAGCCGTCTGTCCGAAGACGGACGCGGCGCGCTCCTGCTTTTCCTTTGACGGCGGCGTGAGGAAGCTCGTTTATTCCTTCAAAAACGGAAGCCGCCTTTTAGCCGTCTATTTTGCGGAGCTGTTGGAGGCGACCTACCGAAAGCATTTTTCCGACCAAGCGATCGATTGCCTCGCGTATGTGCCGATGACGAAGAAGGACGAGCGGGCGAGGGGCTTCAACCAATCGAGAGAGCTCGCCGTGCGGCTCGGCAAGAGAATCGGCTTGCCCGTGGAGGAGCTTCTCGTCAAGCGGAAGCCTTCTCTCGATCAACGGGGACTCGGCATAAGGGAGAGGAGGAAAAATCTTCAAGACTGCTTCAAAGCGACGAAAGGAGCGCGGGGCAGGAGGATTCTTCTCGTGGACGACGTGCTCACGACGGGCGCGACTTCGGATGCGATCGCGGAGGAATTGAAGAAAAAGGGCGCGGAAAAGGTGTTCCTTTTGACCGTCGCTTCGGTGGAATTTGAAAAGAAAAAAGAGGAAGGGAACGTTTAAACGGGAGGAAAGCGGGCGATCAAGAAAGAGGAGCTTTATCCTCTAAAAGGTATTTAAAATCAAAAGCGCGGCTCCGCCCTTTAAAAGAGGGCGACGCTTTTTTCTCCCGTCTTTTTTCCCTACGTATTGACAGCCCGTCTCTTTTTTGTTAGAATATCGTAAACGGAACGGCGAAGCCGACCGAAAAAAATCGTTTTACGAATTACGAAGGGGAGAGAGAAGCGATGGCGAAAACAGAGAAAAAGCCTTACGAGGATGCGATCGAGAGAGAATTTTCTTTTTTGCTCGATCACGGATTTGAATATGAGTATACCTATGAAAAGGCGTCGGATAAGACGTGCGTGTATATTTACCGCTTTTTAAAGAAGGGAGCGTATTTTGATTTGAGGACGGTCTCGGGCGGCGGTCAATATTTCAATTGCGTCGTCTATACGGGGGAGTATCGCTTTCCGAAGTTGCATCTTTTGCATAAGAAACAGTTCCGCGCGTTTAAGAGAAAGCATTTTTTCAAAAAGCCGTCCGACGAAGAGATTCTTTGCTTTTACGCCCGACTTTTGAAAGAGGACGTGAAGGACGGAAGCTTTTTCGGAATTCCGCTCTCCTGAAAGCGTAAATTTCCGAAAAAAGACGCGCGCGCGAACGAGAGAATACGGGAGAGGCGGAAGGCTCGTCTTCGTCATAAAAGAAAAGGGAAGACGAGAGGGCTTTCGCCTCCCTCTCCGCGAAGGGAAAAATAAAAAAATCAGACTTGAAAGGGAGTTCCGCGTCCGACGGAACTCTTTTTTTGCTTGATAAAAAAATCTCGCTGTCGCGGGGAGAAATCTTCGTCTTTTCCGACCGTTTCACGAAGATTTCACGGCGTTATCCATGGCGCGTCCCAAAAGTCGATTATCATAAATCGCGAAAGGGGAAATTTTTTAAAAAAAAGCAGAGACGCTCTGACGGGGAAAGTTCGGCTCTATTGAAAGGACGCGGGCGTTTTTATCGGGCGGATTGTTCTTTTTTACCGAAGACGGACATAAATTATAGCAGATGAAAAGACACATTTTCCATTTTTATCGCAAATTCGACAAAAAATTTTATTTTATGCCGAAGGGAAAATGGTAGGATAGGAGCAGACAATGAGATTGATGTGGATTTCGATAAAAAAGGCGTGTTTCTGCGTGGGCGCTTCGGCTGTTTTTTTGGCGAGCGCGTTCGCCCTTCGTTTAACCGGCGCATACGCCGTGTTTTACGGCGAAACGGTACGCTCTCTCCCCATTTATTGCGTCGAACGGGACGATAAGGAGATCGCCGTTTCCTTCGATTGCGCTTGGGGCACGGAATATACCGACGCGATTTTAAAAGCGCTCAAAGCTTCGGGCGTCACCGCGACCTTTTTCATGGTGCAATTCTGGACGGAAAAATATCCCGATTACGTCAAAAAAATCGACGCGGCGGGCTGCGAGATCGGAACGCATTCCTCCACGCATTCCTACATGAGCAAAATGAACGAGGCGGAGATTCGAAAGGAACTGGAAACCTCCTCCGACGCCATTAAGGCGATTACGGGGAAGACGGTCGAACTCTTCCGTCCGCCCTACGGCGATTACGACGATCTCGTCGTCGATACGGCGAAGGCGATGGGGCTGTATACGATACAGTGGAGCGTGGATTCCCTCGATTGGAAGGATCTCTCCGCGACGGATATCGCCATGCGCATCATCAACAGCGCGGAGTCCGGCAGCATCATTCTCTGCCATAATAACGGACTGCATACGGCGGAAGCGTTGCCGATCGTTTTGGAAACCCTTTTAAACCGGGGTTACCGGTTCGTAAACATCGGCGATCTCATTTATCGCGGCGATCACGAAATCGACGCGAGCGGAAAACAATTAAAAGCGGAGCGTTCCGCTTCGTTATAAAAATACACGGAAAAACTATTCGGAGGTTATCATGAATTACGTGTCGGAAAAAAACAATAAAGTCTACGTTATGGGAGAGATCGTCAGCGAAGCGAAATTTTCGCATGAGGTGTACGGCGAGGGCTTTTACGAGCTTTCCGTCCGCGTCATGCGCCTTTCGGGGCAGGCGGATATTCTCCCCGTAACCGTTTCGGAAAGGCTGATACAGGGCAACGAGCTCCATGTGGGCTCCACGCTGTCCGCTCTGGGGCAGTTCCGCAGCTACAACAAGATCGAGGACGGGAGATCCCGCCTGATGCTTACCGTTTTCGTCAGGGAGCTCGTAGACGCGTCTCCTTCCAAAAATCCCAACAGCATCGTTTTGAGCGGTTATATTTGCAAGCCGCCCGTCTATCGCACCACGCCCTTTAACCGAGAGATCGCCGACCTTCTCATCGCCGTCAACCGCGCCTATAACAAGTCGGATTATATTCCCTGCATCGCTTGGGGAAGAAACGCTCGCTTCGTCAAAAATCTCGCCGTGGGCGATCGCGTCGCGCTCTCCGGCAGAATCCAGAGCCGCGAGTATCAGAAGAAGACGGCGGAAAACGACTTGGTTACGCTCACCGCCTACGAGGTCTCCGTCTCCAAGCTCGCGGTGTACGACAATGCGGAGGACTTCTCTCTGGAAGAGGAATTTGAATTGTATACGTCCGTATCTCCGCAGAATTGCGCGGATCAGGTTTATGAAAATTGAGTCTTTTTCTTTCTTTTTTTTCGCGCGGCGCGTCGCGTCTTTGCGCCGACGGTAAAATTTCATCGCAGCCCCTTCGGGAAACCCATCCGAAGGGGTTTTTTAACCGATCGAAAAAAGGGGAAACGACTCTTATCATCATAAAAGTTATCATAATAGGTCGTCGGGGACGACCTCAAAAATAAGTCGTTTTTTTGCCAAAACTCCGAAAAAAAATAAAAAAAACCTATTGAAATCTCTAAAAAAACATGATATAATTTAAAAAAATAAAGAAATAAGAGAGAGGGGGGACGCTTGAAAAGGGGGAATGAGAGCGTGCGTTTCGCTTCGGAACGCCGCCTTGTTTTCATAAATATTACAGAAAGGAGAAAAAGGAAATGGAATTCAAAAGGAAAAGCTTAAAAAGACCGGCGGTTTTATCTCTTGCGGCGGCGACGGTTTTCTCTTGCGCGTTCTTTCTTTCGGGTTGCGGAGAGGAAATAATTGAGTTTTCAAATTACAGAAAATCGGATTACGAGATGAGTCTTCATATCGAAAAGGCGGAATATACGCTTTCGGAATTGGAGGCGAACAACTATTACATTCCCATCGATATCGTCTATACGAACACCTCGGAAAAGGCGATAAAATATGCGAAGAAGGTGGGATTATTTTACAATATGACAAGCCGTTTATTCACGCATAAGGAAGGCAGGATGTACGTCCAGCCAACCTATATAACCGGGAGACTCGTCTGGCAGGGGGTCGATCTCTTCACGGGCGAACCGATCGGCTCGGAAGGGTCGATCGACGACCGATATAGCGATCTGATTCCCTATATATATGGAGGCGGAACCTCGATTCCCGATTTCCCCAGAAAGATCGAGCCGGGCGAAAGCATAGCCCTGACGCTGTACTACAAATTTTCGGATACGGTGTACAGAGCAGACGACGATACGTATTTTTACAGTAATACGGGCTATATGACTTCTGAGAGTTCTTCCGACGAAGACGTCGGCTCGGTATCGGGAACGGACAGCTACAATTTCGACTATTCCATAGGGGACGACGAGGAGTATCTCTCGGTCGGGCTGGGCAGTTTCAAGAAATATTTTGACAGCTCAAAGGTGAGAGAAACGGAAGAGGAAATTCCCGTTCAGACGGGCTATTATTCCCTCGTGGCGAGTTCGACGGTCTTCGTCAACTGCATCCGCATCACGGAAGAATAACGATTTGCTTGCACATGGAAGTATAAACTTCCTCCTTTTAAATTTTTTTAAAGAAAGGGCGGAACCGAAAAAACGGTTTCGCCCTTTCTTTATTCTTAACGGAAGCTAATCCGATTACTCTTCCTTCTTTTCCTCTTTCACGCTTTCTTTCTTATCCTTTGCGTGAACGAGGACGTTTGCGAGAATGCCGAGGATGAGCGCGCAGGCAACCGCGGTGATGGTGACCTGACCGAAGGTGAGCGACATACCGCCCACGCCTGCGACGAGAACGACGGATACGACGAAGAGGTTTTTGTTATCGTTGAGATCGACGGGCTGGATCATCTTCAAGCCGGACACGGCGATAAATCCGTAGAGCGCGACGCATACGCCGCCCATGACGCAGGAGGGAATGGTCGAAAGGAAGGTCGTGAAGGGCGCGATGAAGGAGACGACGATCGCGAGGATCGCGGTTGCGAAAATCGTCACGATGGAAGCGTTTCCGGAAATGGCGACGCAGCCAACCGATTCGCCGTACGTGGTGTTGGGGCAGCCGCCGAAGAACGCGCCCACCATGGAGCCTACGCCGTCGCCGAGGAGGGTTCTGTGCAGCCCGGGATCCTTCAACAGATCCGTTTCGATGATGGAAGAGATGTTCTTATGATCGGCGATGTGTTCCGCGAGAACGACGAGCGCGACGGGAACGTAAGCGACCGCGATGGTCGCAAAGTATCCGCCGAAGGATTCCGCTTCGCCAAATTCATAGTTTCCTTTAAACGCGGTGATAAAGGTGAAGGAGGGAACCCACTGCATCTCTTTGAACGCCGCAAAGTCGATGACGACGAGCGCCTCGGTGTCGGTTGCGTTCCCGATGAGGGTGAAAATCGTCGCGACGACGTAGCCTGCGAGAATGCCGACGATAAAGGGGATCATCTTTAAGAGTTTTTTGCCGTAAACGGAGCAAGCGATGGTAACGGCGAGGGTCACGAGGCCGCAGACGACGGCTACGAAAGGGGAATAAGTGGCGCTTGCGCCGGTGAGGTCGCTAATCGCGCTTCCCGCCAGGGATAATCCGATGATGGCGACGGTGGGGCCGATGACGACGGCGGGCATGATTTTGTCGATCCATGCGGAGCCTACGAATTTAACGACGATCGCGATGACGACGTAAGCGCCCCCTGCGAGCGCCGCGCCGACGATAAGACCGAGGTATCCCGCCGACATGGACACGCCGCCGGCGAAAGCCGCCGCCATGGAGCCGAGGAAGGCGAAGGAAGATCCGAGGAATACGGGACTTTTGAATTTCGTGAATAAAAGATACACGATTGTGCCGACGCCCGCGCCGAAAAGAGCTGCGGAAGCGGACATTCCGTTGCCGGTAATCGCGGGAACGGCGATCGTCGCCGCAAGAATGGCGAGGAGCTGTTGAAGCGCGAACAAAAGAATTTGTCCGATCTTGGGTCTGTCTTTTACACCGTAAACGAGTTGCATAAAATATTTCTCCTTTGTACTCTTAAAAGTACTAAATTTTTTCAAAGAAAAAAAGTCTTGCCTCCCTGTAAGGGCGCGGCAAGACGCAAAAATCAAAAAAATATAAAAATTCTCTCCATAATCTTGCCGGACTCACGGGACCGTATTTAAAGATTGATTTTATATAGAATATCACAAGAGCCTCGCGTTCGTCAAATAATTTTCAACAAAAATTTTTCGAACGCCCAAAGAAATAGAGACGCTTCGCCCGTCGTTTCCTAATTTTCCCCGTGCGGAATGATTTTTTTGTAAACGGGACGGCTAAAATGAAGAAATCGAGTGGGAGGGGCCGATCGCTTTTGGCGGGCGCAGACAGGCTGCTCTTTCAGACCTTTTTTTCGATTGTTCGGCCGCCCGCTCGGCGAGCGGGGAAAGCCGCGTTCATTCCTTTATCACCATAAATTTGCCGTTTGCGGTAAGCTCGTATTCGCCTTCGCCGACGATTTCAAAGCAATCCCCTTCGTGAAAGGGCGTTTCTCCCTTCGCCCACTTAAAGTGTCCTTCGCCCGTCAAAGACAGTATCTTGACGAGATGAATTTTCTCGACGAAAAGCTTGAACCTTCTCGGACTCGCGATGAGAACCGCATTTTTAAAATATCCGACCTTCGCTCCCTGAACGGTTTCCGCTCGAAAGGTAAAATTTTCTTCCCGTAAGTCGAAGACCTCGCCGTCCGTCGTTTTTTTAATCGTTTTTATCATGATTCTTCTCCTTTGCCGCTTTCGATTACGTCGATGTCCTTCAGCTTGCGCTCGATCGTCTTCGTCTTTCTGCTCGCCGATTCAATGGAATCCTGCGCTTCTTGCAGCTTTCTGCTCGTTTTGTCCAGAATCTCGTTAAAGCGCGAAAATTCGGATTTTAAAGCCGAAAGGAGCTTCCACAACTCGTTGCTTCGCTTTTCAATCAACGTCGTTTTAAAGCCCGTTTGCAGAATTGAAAGAAGCGCGCCGAAATTCGTCGGACCGCACGCGACGACGCGCTTGGACAACAGATAGTCGTTGAGTCCGCTCATGCGCTGCGCTTCGGCGTACAGCCCCTCGGTGGGCAGATACATGACGGCGAAATCCGTCGTGTAAGGGGGAACGATATACTTTTGCGAGATGCTGTCCGCTTGAATTTTGATCGCCCTTTCGAGAGCTTTCAGGCTCTTTGCTTCGCTCTCCTTATCGGGCGCGTCGACGAGCCGTTGATACTCCTCGGTGGGGAATTTGCTGTCTATGGGAAGCCACGTTTCGCTCTCGTCGAGAGAGGGGATCTTCACCGCGAAATCTACGAGCGCGGAAGAGGAGGGGGAGAGCTTTACGCTCCTTTCGTATTGATCGGGGGAAAGCATTTGGGAGAGGAGCGCGTCGAGCTGCTTTTCTCCCCATGTGCCGCGCAGCTTGACGTTGGTAAAGACCTTTTTGACGTCGGAAACGCTCGCCGCAAGCGAGGCGACTTCGCCCAAATTTTTATAGACGGCTTCGAGCCGTTCGTTGACGGCGCTATAGCTTTTGGTCAGGCGATCGTCAAGGGTTTGCGTGAGATTCTCGTCCACCGTGCGCTTGATGGAAGCGAGGTTCTGCGCGTTCATATCGGACATATACTTGATATCGTCGGTCAGTTGCTTTTGAATGGCGTTCAGACGGTATTCCGTTTGGCTGTTCAGCTCGGCGATGCTTCGATTGGTATAGTCGATGAATCCGCCGATTCTGTCCGTTTTGGAGGCGACGTCGTCCGCTTTCGAGGAGAGGTCGCGAAGAACCTCCCGCGTCCTTTCCGTTTGCCCTTCGGCGGAGGTCCTTTTTAAAAAGAGGATCAGCAGGACGATCAGTAGGACCGCGCAGACGGCGGCGAGGGCGACGAGGATATAAAACAAAGAATCGTACATGATTTTTTCTCCGTGGTGAAATTAACTTTTTGTCAAGCTCTTCGCGAGGGCGAGGGCGCGGCGAAGAAGCGTTTCTTTTTTGTTCAGCTTGGGTTCGATCGAGCAATCGGCGAGGAGCTCGTCGAGAATGATAGAGACGAACTCTTTGGGCGCGCCCGCCGCGATCAGATCCCTTCCGTTGACGCTCAGTTCCCTTAAAGAGAAGGGGACTTTTTCTTCCTTCATTTGAGATAGGATTGTTCGCCAACGGACGCAGGTGGGCGCGGGGGAAGGGTCGTCCTTGCAGGCGGAATAATCCGCTTGCTTTAATTTTAGGAGATCCTCGACGATATCGTAATTTTTGACGAGGTAACGGCGAAGCTTGTTCGGCCTCGTCTTTCCGTCCATGTCGTACATATGCTCCCCGATCAGGCGGACGATCTTTTCCGATTGCCTTGCGGACAAGCCGAGGCGGCTCAGAACGTTCGCCGCGATGAGCGCGCTCGCTTGTTCGTGGTTGTGACAATTGCCTGTTTCTTTCAGACAAGGGACCTTTCCCACGTCGTGCAGAAGGGCGGCAAAGCGGAGCGTTTCGTCGCAGTCCGCGTATTTTGCGCAACGCAGGGAGTGCTCGAGCACGTCGTAACGATGGAAGTCTGCCCGCTGATTTAAAGAACGTCCCTCGGCGAGCTCGGGAAGAATGTAATCGAGGACGTTCGTTTCGTCGAGAATTTTCAGTCCGTCGTAATGCGAATAGGGGACGGAAGATTTTTTGTCCGCCGTCAAAAGGAGCCTCAATTCGGTCAGGATTCTTTGCGGATGCACGTCTCGAACGAGGCGGGCGTTTTTCGTCGCGCCGAGGCGGCATTCGTCGTCGGGAAGAAAGCAAAGCTGAGCCGTAAATCGCGCCAGCCGCATGAGACGCAGTCCGTCCTCGCCGAAGACGACGTTCGCGTCCTTGACCGTCGAGAGACGCCTCTCTTTGATGGCGGATCTCCCGTTGAGGGGATCGACGAAAGCTTCTTGTTTGACGTCGAAATAGACGGCGTTGCAGGTGAAATCCCGTCGGCGCGCGTCGAGCTCTATATCGTTCGTAAAAAAGACCTCTCGCGGGGCGTGCTCTCCGCGAACGTACTTGTCCGATCGAAAACAGGAAAATTCGTATCCGATTCCGTCTTGGTCCGTAAGCTTTACCGTCCCCGTGTGTTTATAGACGGATTTGACGGCGAAGGAGGATTTTTCCGCTTCGGTTAAAAAGAGATCGAGGGAGACCGGCGCGCAAATATCCCAATCCGGAGAGGGCGGGACTTTTCCGCCGAAAAGATAGTCGCGCACGCTTCCGCCGACCGCGTAAAGGGGGAAAGGAGAGGCGCAGGCGAGTCTTTTCAATTGTTCGGGTAATAGGGAGGAAAATTCTGATTCGGACATGGCAAGAGATCTCGTAAGGATATTTTTTCATAAAAAGTATAACAAATAATAAAATAAATTGCAAGTTGATTGCATTCGCAAAAAATTTATTATATAATAGACGTATAAAATCGGGACGAAGAAAGCGAAAGAGCCGAGCGCTTCCGAAGGGATCGCTCATAAAACAAATTTTCGTCTCGGTCAAAAAATGTGCCGTCTCAGCAACAAAAAGCATATTATGTCAAACATAACCGCAATATATTGTGGTTTATGTGTGACATAATATCATAAAAAACGGCAAAGAAGCGATAAAAGAGGATCATGCGGAGAAACTTTTATAAAAAGATATTGGATCAAATACCGTCGGCGGTCGTCGCGCTCGATAAAAAATATCGCGTGAAGATGGTCAACGCCGCCTTTTTAAAGTGCTTTACGGGCGCGGAATCGAGCGGGAGAAAGACGTTAAAGGAGTGCGTCGGCTGTCGGGAAGAAGGCGATTGCGGAAGCGGAAAAGGGTGTCGTTATTGCCAGTTCAAGGAGACCTTCGACGAGGTCTTTAAAAACGGGACGCCTACGCTGAGAGATATTTCCTTCGACGAGCAGTGGGGTTCGGCGGTCAGAAAAATGACGGTCAGAATGAACGTGAAGCCCTTGAAAAAAGGATATTGCATCGGCTTGATCGACGGCGTTTACGAGGCGGAAATCGTTAAGGAATTGCATAGCGCGCAGCACATTCAGCAGCGTCTTTTGCCGGCGGGAAAGGAAGCCGGCGGCGTAAAATTCCGATATATGTTTATCCCTTGCCGCGATATCGGCGGCGATCTGCCCGACGTGTACGAAGTGAACGGGAAAGATACGTTCGGCGTTATCGCCGACGTGTCGGGGAAAGGGATTTCCGCAGGCATTTTATCCGCTTTTGTAAAGGCCGGATTCGACAGAAACGAGCCTTCTCCGGCTCGCGCTATCGCCAAATTGAACGATAAATTCAGAGAACTGAATATGGACGAAGCGTCGTATATTACCGTGGCAGCGGTGAGAATCGATCGCGAGAATAAGACGATCGATTATTCCATGGCGGGACACAACGCCCCGATTCTGTTGAAGAGCGGATTTGACGTAAACGAAATCGTTTTGCCTGCGCCGCCCGTTTCCAATTGGATAGACGGATTCCATTACGAGGACAGGGAGGTCTGTTATAAGGAAAAGGATATTCTCGTTCTTCTTACCGACGGCGTGACGGAAAGCAAGAATCGACAGGGAGAAATGTTCGGAATCGATCGGGTGGAAGGCATTTTGCTCCGTTCGTCCTCTGCGGAACAGTTTATCGATAAATTGAGGGAGTCGTTGAGTGAGTTCTGCGGCTCTTTTGAGGACGATATCACGGCGATTGCTTTCGATTTGTAAAATTCATAAAAGATAAAGAGAGAAAGGTCGAATCTTTTCGGCTTTTCTCTCTTTTTACCGTAAAAAAAGGGGTTATTTTCGCCAAAATCCGATATTATGTCACGCATAATATCGGATTTTTATGGTTTTTTGCAGAAAAATGGGGTAAATTGCGGCGCGTTTCAGAAAAAGGAAGAGGGGAGGGCTTGTCAAAAGGGGAGAGAGGAGAAAAAACGTTCCAAAGAAGTTTCATTTTTATTTTATACAAAATGTAGCGTATTATGTATAACATAATAACTAAATAAAGAAAAAAATTCGGAAAATAAAAAATCCGCACGAATCATGCGAATTTCTAAATTTTTTACATGCGATTATTTCGTATAATCTCTATGTCCGAAAATCGTCGTGCCGACGCGGATCATATTGCTGCCGTTGTCGATACAGAGCTTGTAGTCGCCGCTCATTCCCATGGAGAGAAATTCGATGGCTTCGTCCTCCGCTTTCGCCCTGTCGAAGAGCGATCGCATCTTTCGTACCAAAGACGCGAGAAAGATTTCGTCCTCGGAAACGGGGAGCATTGCCATAAATCCTCTTACGCGTATGTTAGGCATTTCCTTTATCTTCCGATAAGCTTCATACCCTTCTTCGTATGCGAAGCCTCCTTTGCTCTCTTCGCATCCGATGTTGATTTGTATTAAAGCGTCGGATACGATTTGCGCTTTTGCGCTGCGTTTTGAAATTTCTTCGGCTAACTCATAGCGGTCGACGGATTGATAGAGATACGTCTTCCCTATTAAGTATTTCACTTTATTCGTTTGCAGATGACCGATAAAGTGGCGGTTTCCTCCTTTGATTTCGTCGTACTTTTCTTTAAATTCCTGCACCCAATTTTCGCCGACGTCGGCGACGCCGGCTTCCAAAGCCCGATTGATGGTTTCCGCCGTCTGCATTTTCGTCGCGGCTACGAGCGTTACCTTTTCGTGGAAGCAGTTTCCGTCTTTGATGCTTTCCAACAGCCTTTTCACGTTTTCTTCGATATTTTCCATATATCACAATTATATCATTCTTTCGCCCGTTGTCAAGCGGACGCTTTCATTTTTATCGGCCGAGTTTTTTATCGATAGTCTTGAAAAATTTGATTGAAAATGATATACTGTAACCGATAATTTTTGACGGGAGGAGGGAATATGGACAGAGCGGAACGCGTCGAGCTTACGGTTTTATGCTTGCTGGTTCGCGGCAAAGAAATTTTTCTTCAAAATCGGATCAAAGAGGATTGGCAGGGGGATACCCTCCCCGGCGGGCACGTGGAAAAGGGAGAATCTTTCGTCGACGCGGTCGTTAGAGAAAGGAAAGAGAAAACGTGGTCGGAAGCAATTGGGTGGCGGAGATAAAGTAGGATTTCTTAATACCGATGAAAAATTATATTTGCACGGTCGAGTTCGTCCGCGATAAAAATTTGATAAACCGCGTCTATTGGTATCGCTCGGATTTTCCGATCGAAGTCGGCGACGAGATCGTCGCGCCGATAGGCGTTCATAATAAGCTGCAGTCCGGCGTCGTTCGTTCCGTCTATATCGAGGAGGGAGCCGGAGAGCTTGTTCGCGCTAAGCCGTCGCATACCCTCTTTTCCGTCGGAAGCGGCGGGTGCGTACGCGCTCCTTATCCCCTTGATCGATTAAAAACCGTCGTCTGCAAATACGGTTATCGTAGGGTGAAGCTTCCCTCCTGTCGAAACGTGCGCGATCTCGGCGGTCTCTTTTACGACGAAAGGCACCTCACGGCGTATGGAAATTTTTTGCGAGGAGAGATATCCTCCGGAAATTTATTCGCTTACGGAATCGACGCCGTCGTTCGTTTCGGAAACGAGCGTCCGTCGGGGCTGGATTGCCCCGTCGTTCAACTTCCCTCTCTTTTTGAAAAAGATTTTACGAATTGTTATTCGGGAGGAGTCACTGAGAAGGAAACGGAATCGGAGGCGCTTTTTTCTGCGTTTGAAAGGGGCGAGGCGATGAAGGACGTTTTTGCAGGGCTCGCGACCTTGCGAGGGACGGCGCTTTTGTCGGACGACGACGGAACCGCGGATATCGTGTGCACGACGCTCTTTCTTCTGGTCGGCGTTGCGCCGGAGGATATCGCAAAGGATCTTTCTTCGGCGGAAGCGTGTAGTCGAAAAAATCAACAAAACGTTAAAACTTCGTCCGATTTCCCGCGCCGTATGCCGAGAGAGAAATCTCTCTCTTTTGTAAAGAGATTTATAAAGACGTACGGAAGCGCGGAAAAATATTTAAAGGAAATAGGACTAAACGAGGAAGAAATCGACGTTTTAAAAAGGCGCATGACGCGTTACGAATTGTTCGGAAAATAACGACGGTCGCCTTTTCGCAGTCCGACCTTTTCGGAATATAATGCAGAATT
>CAYWKM010000017.1:0-31411 GCA_964459165.1 uncultured Clostridia bacterium | reverse complement strand
ATCAACCCTACGCAGAGAAGCATTCGGATCCAATCCCGACGCTTCAAATATTTCAGAATTTTACCCAATTTAAAAGCTCCTTCCGGTCATTTCAATAATTTTTTAATCCAGCTCTTTTCTTGAGCCGACACCTTTCCGTCGACCGCGCAAATCATCAGACAAACGAGCACGATATCGTTTTTCAGCTCTTCGGATAACTGTCCGAAAGCGTCGACGATATCGTCGACATATCTTTTGAGCTGCCTGCGATCGCCGCGCATCTTCCGCACGATATCGTCGCAATCCTTATAGGAAATTTCCTCGCCGAAAAACGCCTTGAACAGCGGAAACGTAAGCGCGAATTCTTCTATGGAAAGCTCTCCGTCCGAAACCACCGCGCCGACGATAAAGGTCGCGAAAAGCGACAATCCCTCCTCTCCGTCCTCCGTGACGGCGCAGAGCGCAGGAATAATTTTTTTCGATTTTTCCGCAAGAATTGCGGAATAGGTTGAGGAATCCATCTCCTCGAATTCTTTGCACAGCCTGTTAAATTCTTTCATTGCCTTTCTCCTAATACTATTAGATTTTATGCTAAAAAAATAATACTGCCGTATTATTCTTCTTTTTCCGCGATCTTTGTCGTTACAACGGCGTTGATTTCGCTCGCGATTTGAAGAAACAACTCCATCCGTTCCGTTCCCACTCGTTCGACAATCTCCGCCATAAACCCGACAAGCTCGTCCGTCATCCGACGATAGCGCTCCCATCCCGCTTCCGACAAGCCGACGCAGACCTTTCTCGCGTCGGAAGCGTCAACGCTCTTTACAATCAACCCCTTTTCGGACATGGTGCGCAGAATCACCGCCACTCTTGCCGTACTCACATTCATATGACGGCTGATTTCACCCGCCGATACGGGACGTCCGACTTCCTTGAGGTAACAAAGAGCCATCCCGATTCCGATATTGGATTTTCCCATTTTCGTCATCAGCTTGCGCGGCATATTTTCGGTAAACCGCTTTAATAAATCATATATTTCTTCTTTCGACTGCATCCTTCTTCTCCCCGATTGAGTCACACCGTCAAATAATATACACGATATTATAAATCCGCGTCAAACCAATTCCATGCATTTTTTGTGAAATCTTTGTGAAAGTCCGACGCGCCCGTATGGACGATTTACGGCAACGGCAGAAATTTTATGCGCCAAAATTCCCGAAAACGTCTTTTGGAGCACGGAAAAGGAGAGAACGAAAAAAAAGAAAAAAACACGTCAAATTTTGACGGGTCGAAAAAAATATATTGATTGCGGGGAAAAATTGCTTCTATCCGACAAACGCGTAATAGGCTTTTAATATGCTTTTAATATGCTTCCGTATTATATAGCGCAAGCCCGTCAAAAATCTTTTTGACGGGCTTGTATGAAAGCCGACGGGGTTGCGCGGCCTGTTTTTTATTCAACGAGTTTTCTTAAAAATCTTTTCCTTCACCCGCGACGCGCAATAACGGAGCACGTCGGTAAACTTGCACGAGACGTTGTAGTAATAATCGACCGTCTTGCGCGCAAAAGCGATTTTATCCGTCTTTTCCGCCCTTTCAGGCTTCTTCAAGTCGTAAAGGAAGATATCTTCCCCCTCGATTCCGCATTCGACGTTGCACTCCTGCGGGCGCATCTTCATGCCGTAGGAGGCCGCCCTTTTGTAGGGGAGGCTCTTTCTCGAAAGGAGATAATCGTACGACTCAAAACATTCTTTACAGCCGTAAAGATCCACGCACAGAGCGGATTCCTTTAAAGAGAGCGTCCGCTCCAAGCCCTCGCGCTCGAAAAATCCGTCGTAGCGGATTCCCTCGTATGTTTTGCAGAAGCGATATTCCGCCTTCCCCGTCTGCATGGGCACGTTGAAACGATCGTCGCTCTTTTCACGGTGCTCGCCCGCGTCGTCAAAGCAGGTGGAGAGCGCGTGATAAGGATAAACGAAATATTTTCCCCGTTCGATACAGTATTTGATGTGATATTTCAGCCAGGAGTTTTCTCCCCAGCCGCAGACCGCCTGCGGAAGAGAGGGCGCGGCAAACGGCTTGTCCGCGTTCTCCCGATACCAATCGCGAAACGCGAACCACTGCTCCTTCAACCATATCTGACCCCAAGAGGGCGCAAAGCGAATAAAATACACGTCCGCCCCTCCCTTTTCGGGAATAAACGGGAGCAACGGTCCTTGATTGATGGCGTGAGAATATAAGGAAATTCCGGCAATCGTATCATCGTCGTGATAATATTCCGTCGATTGTTTCATATAGGAATAAAAAGCGGGCGAAGCGACCAAATCGTCTTCGAATACGGCGATCGCGTCGTAATCGTTTAAAAACTCCCCGCAGGAAAGAATATGCTTTTTCAATCCCTGCCTTTCGGGGAAAACGCGCACGATCTTCTCTCCGTGCGACCATGAAAAAGCCCTCGCGGCGTTCTCCGCGTCCTTCTTCCCGCTGTTGTCCAAACTGACGATAAGGGGGACCTCCTCCCCCTCGTAATCCGCCTGCTCGAGCGAATCGAGCAGACGGAGAAGCCCGTCCGAACGATTATATCCTATGGCGACGATCGCTCTCTTCATAACCCTTTTCCCCCGCGCTTTTTTAAACGCTCCGATAATTTTATGAATCTCATTATAGTTTCTTTCCGCCTCTTTGTCAACTCTCGCGCGAGTTTCTCCGTCCGAAAAGACGGAGGGCGCGCCCATCTTTGAAGCGCTCCCTCGTCGGGACGAGCCTCATTCCACGATCTTCACCTTGCTCCCATCCTTCCCTTTCGTGACGACGATCTGTTTGTCGATGCGTTCGCGCAATTTGTCCACGTGAGAGATCACGCCGATGAGCACGTTTCCGCCGGACACGCCCGCGAGCGTGTCGATCGCCGCGTCGAGCGCGTCGTCGCTGAGCGATCCGAACCCTTCGTCCACGAACATCGAATCGATGCGAATTCCGCCCGATCCCGACTGGATCTCGTCGGAGAGTCCGAGAGCGAGCGAGAGAGCCGCCATAAAGGATTCCCCGCCCGAAAGGGTGGAAGCCTCCCTCCTCGTATTGTTCGTATAGTCGATCACGTCGAGATCCAGCCCCGCCTGACTGCGCAAATCCGAAGCGTTCTCCCTGCGGACGAGCTCGTACTGTCCGTCGGTCATCTTGTAGAGCCTTGCGTTCGCTCGCGCGACGACCCGATCGAAATACTGCATCTGCACGTACGTCTCCAACCGGATTCTCTCTTTCCCGGGAACCGACCCGTTCGCCGTGGCGTAGAGAGAGGAGAGAACCGTCCACCTCTCGGCGTTGTCCTTCAACTTCTCTTCGAGCGCCGTCATGCGCGTCCAAGCGTCCTTATCGCTCTTGCCCTTTTCGGTAATCGCCTTGATCTCCGCGTCATAGTCCGCGATCCTTTTTAACAGCTCCTTGTCCTCGGCGACGAGCCGATTCGTTTCTTCCTCGGAATATTCCCCCGCCGAGAGCGACAGGGATTTTTCGCTCCCTTCGAGCGCGCTGATCTCGCGCAGAAGCGCGTCGTATCTTTTCGTCGCGCCGTCGATCTCTTCCTCGATCTCCTTCGCCCGCGCCGACCAAAGACTCACGCTTTCCCTGACCTCCTTCAAGCTTCTGAAACGAAGGGAGGAAAGAGAGTGTATCTTCCCGTCCGCCGTCGCCTTTTCGGCGGAGAGCGCGTTGCGCTTCTCCGTCGCTTCCTCCGTCAGGCTCTCATAGGAATCCGACCTCCGTCTGCTCTCTTCGAGCTCTCTCTCTGCCCGTTGCTTCAACGCCTTCTTTTCCGAAAGAAGCCTTTCCCGCTCTTCTGCGGCGAAAAGAGAGGCTTCTCGCTCTTTCAGCAACTCTTCCGCTTCCCCTTCGCCTCCCTTCGCAAAGACGTTCAGACGCTCTTTTACCGTCTTTTCCTCCGAGAGGAGCGCGGCTCTTTCCGCAGCGATCTTCACCGAGAGATCGGAACATTCCTTTTCCAGACGGTCCCGTTTCTCCTTCTCGGCCCGAACGGATTCCTGAGAGAGATCCTCCGTCTTTTTCTTCGCCTTGCAGGGATGAACGGTCGAGCCGCACACGGGGCACGGCTCTCCCTCCTTCAACGTTTCGGCGAGAATTCCCGCCTGATCGGACAAAAACGCCTCGTACAACCTCGCGTATTTTTCGCTCTGCTCTTCGTAACGCGAGGTCGATTGCAGAAATTTTTCCTCTTCGCTCTTTAAAAGCGATCGCCTGCCGCGGCAATCCTCCGACAGGGAGGAAAGGGACTTCAACTCTTCTCTTTCCCCGTTCAATCTCTCCCTTTCCGCCGACGCCCGCTCGTATTCCGCTCCGACGTCGGATAAGGAAAGGAGGAGCTCGCTCAACCTCTTTTGCTCCTTTTTTTCCTCTTCGAGCGAGAGAGCGAGCCTTTCCCTCTCTTTCGTCGCGGCGGAGAGCTCCGTCTCGATTGCCGACAAACGCCGGCAGACGGATTCCCTCTCCCTGTATTCGTCCGCCCGCGCCTCCTCGTTCGCGATGGTGCTCCTCAGCGATTGCAGCTCCTCCTTCTTCGCTTCTGCATTCGTTTTATCCTTTTCTAATGATATCTTTTCTTCTCTTTTCTGCTGTAACGAGATCCTGACGGAGAGCAGGCTCTCCGCCGCTTGCCTCGCGGAGGCGGCTCTGCCGAGAGAAACGTTCAGCTCGGCTCTTCTCCCTCTCGCCTCGTCCGTCCGCTTCTTCAAGGACAGAAAGATTCTCCTGTCCTCCTCCACCTTTTCCTTCCATCGCCGACACATCTCGCTTTCGGTCAAAGAGGCGAACGCCTCCCCTTCGCCCGATTCCTCGATCAAGACCCTCACGCCCTCTTTCAGACGCTTGCGTTCGAGCGAGCATTCGTTAAAATCATCGGATATGCGGTTTTGCAACGCGTCGAACCGCTCCGTGCCGAAGATTTTGCGAAAAATTCGAATCCTCTCGTCCGTAGACGCCAACAGGAGCTTTAAAAAATCTCCCTGCGCGATCATGGCGATTTGGTTGAACTGACTTTTCGTCACGCCGAGCAGCTCGTTGATCTCCTTATCGACCGCCCCGACCTTGCTCACGATCCTCCCGTCGGGGAGATAGAGCGTCGCGTCGGGCGGCTGCCTGACAAGCTTCCCCGCGCGTTTGGAATAACGGACGTATTCGGGACTTCGCTCGACCCTGTAAATTTCTCCCCTGTATTCAAAGGTAAATTCCACCTTCGTCGGGAGATCGTCGGGCGCGTACTTGCTGCGAAGGGATTTCGCTTCCCGGTTCCCGCCGCTCGCCTCCCCGAAGAGGGCGAAGGAGATTCCGTCGAAAATGCTCGTCTTTCCCGCGCCCGTCTCCCCCGTGACGATATAAATTCCGCTCTTGCCGAATTTGGAAAAGTCGATTTCCGTCTCCCCGGCGTACGGACCGAACGCGACCAGCTTCAAACGAATCGTCCTCATGAATTTTCCTCCCATATCTCCGCGACGACTCTTTCGAGGTACTCCTTCTGCTTCTCGGTGACGTCCGCGTTGTTCTGCCTGAAATAGAGCTTTCGAAAAAGAGACAGGGGCGAATCCCTCTCCCCGTCTGCGGCGGGTAAGCTCCGCTCGGTCGCCGCGCTCCTCTTGTTGTCGTAGCGCACCTGCATGAGGTTGGGATATTTTTTTCGGAGCTCCCTCGTCGCGTCGGGAATCTCCTCCTCGTCCGTAAGCGAGAGATAGACGTAATCGTCGCTCGCCCCCTTCATCAGCTCCGAAAAGCTCCCCCTTTCCTCTCGTAAATCAAAAAGCGGTTTTAGGGGCAGAAATTCGGTCTTCAAAGACGTTTTTCCTTTAATTTCGATAAAGGTTACGCTCCTGTCCTCTTTCGCCTCCGAGAGCGAATATTTGAGCGGAGCGCCAGGATAATGAATCCGTCCCCTCCTCATGCTCTGACGTCTGTGAACGTGCCCGAGCGCGACGTAATCGAAGTCGTCGAAAACGCCCGCGTCGACGTTGTCGAGCCCTCCGACCGTCATTTCCTCCGAGCCGCTCTCCACCGCCCCCGTGACGAACTGATGGGTGACGAGGAGATTGAACTCCTCCTTTTTGACGCGCATATGCTTTACGGCGCAGGAGACGGCTTCGGAATAGGAGGAGATCTCTTCGTCTGGGTAGTACGCCCGCACGTTCGCGGGGCGGATAAAGGGAAGGAGAAAGACGTTGATCTTCTCCCCTCCTTTTTCCATGACGACGGGATGCGTTTCCCCCGCGTAGCAGCGCGAAATATGCACGCCGCTCTTCCCGATGAGGGAGGAGGCGAAGGAGAGCCTCTCTGCGGAATCGTGGTTTCCGGCGACGATGAAGACCTCCTGTCTCTTTTCCGCCAGCGCGGTGAGAAAACCGTCGAAGAGGAGAACCGCCTCCGTCGAAGGAACGCTCTTGTCGTATACGTCTCCCGCGACGATCACGCCGTCCGTCTCCCTCTCGTCGACATAAGAGAGGATCTGCCGTAAAATTTCCTCCTGGTCTTTGAGCATGGAATACTCCCTCACCCGTTTTCCGATATGTAAATCCGCAAGGTGCAAAAACTTCATGACGCCGCTCCTTTTCTTCTTATCACGAATTATACCATCTTTTTTCGCCCGATGCAAGGAAATCGGCGAAACCCTTCCGCCTCCGTCGAAAAGAACTTTATTTTTTTTCCAAAATTCCCTTGCAATCGAAGATAAAATATGGCAAAATAGAGAAAACTGTTTTATTTTTACCAAGGAGAAAAAGCTTATGACGATACAAATCGGCTCTTTTGCTTACGTATTTTACCTTCTCGTCGACGTCGCTGCGGCGATCGTGCTGACGCTCGTTTTGAAAAACAGAAAGGATCGAACGAAAAAAATCGTTATCTTCCTTCTTCTCGCCGTCAATTTTTTGCAGCATATCTTCAAGCTGCAAATCTATCCCTATTACCGCGCGTTCGAGGGACATAAGCTCTTAAAATGCACGGCGGACAACGTGTGCGCCCTGCTCACGATCGCCTCTCCGTTCGTCTTTCTCTCCAAGAACGAGACGTTAAAGGACGGCGCGTTCGCAATCGGGATACTCGCGGGACTGAGCGCGCTCCTCGTTCCCGATTCCAACATCGTCGGCAGAAGCATGAACGATCCGGAAACCATCCGCTTCATGTGCACGCATATCGTCATCCTGTCCACCTCCGTTCTCCCCGTCACTACGGGGCTGCATAAGCTAAATTACCGAAGACTTTGGAAGATTCCCTTCGTCTACCTGCTCATGCAAATCGTCATCATCGTCAACGATACGATCGTCATCTGTTCGGGGAACTATTACGTTCCCGTTGAGGGCGGCTATTACGCCTACACCGTGGAGGAGCTCTATCAAGGGCTCGTCGAGCTGAATCCCGGCTGGGCGTTCGAACCCTTCGCCTCGTTGGGAGTCTTAAACGATTTCCTCCTCGCCCTCGCGCCGAAAATCTTCACCGTAAACGCTGCGGGAGAGCCCTTCTATTGGCCGTTCGTCTGGTGCGCGCCGGCTATTTACGTCGCTCTCTTCGGCTATTCCGTCCTCCTCTGTCTCGTTTTCGACTTCGTTCACATCAGGAACGACGTCGTGAGAGCGGCGAAATTTCTCTTCTCCCTCTTGAAGAAACTCTTTTCTCTCTCGAAAAGGCTCGCGCTCGCCGTCGCCGGCAAAGTCGGACGCCTCGCTTCGAAAGGGAAAATCGAAGAGACGGCGGGCGAAGAAAACGCGATTCTGCAAGAGGAGGCGCCCTCGGAAGCTCTCTCGCCCGAAACGGCGCAGGCAAGCCCGACCGAAGAGACGGAGGCGCAGGCGGATGCGGCTGCCCTTCGGGAAGAAGGACGGGAGGAGGCCGCCCCGTCGGAAAGCTGCGAAAAAGAAGCCTGATCGGGAAGAAGGGCGCTTCGCCTCTCCCCCGCAGCTTTTTATGACGGAAGGCGCGGCGTTTCTGATTGCCGTGATCGACGGATATTTTACAGGCGCTGTTTTCTGTTATAAAAGTAAAATCCGTAAGAAAAAAAGACGGCGTTATCGCAAAGTAAATTACAATTTCCCGTCCTTCCAATGATGCGCGTTAAAAAAACTCTCGGCTGACATATCCGAGGGCTTTTTTACGCCGTAAATATTTGGTTTCTGTTTCTTATGAAAACCGCCCTTCTTTCGGTTTCTCCTTTTTTTACATAGGAGAAGCCTTTCATCCTTTTGCGCGCAGACGAATTTTCCTTCCTCTGCGTTACGTTTTTCATGAATTCCTTTTTTCCGCGTCGGAAAATCTACTTTCAACCGCGACGCTCTTTTAAGCGAATGCGTTCGATCGCGCGGGCGAGCTGCATCTGAGCGGCTCGGTATTCGCGCAGGCTCACCTTATGAGTCATCGCCTCCTTCGCCTCTTCGGCTTCCCTCTTCGCGCGGTTCACGTCGATCTCCTCGGGGCGTTCGATCGTCTCCAAGAGGAGGAGCACGTTGCCGGACTCAATCCGCATGATCCCTCCGCCGACGACGGCGAGCCGACGGCTCCCGTCGGACGTCGTCATCGCCATTTCGCCCGGCATAACGGCGCAGACGACGTCGGAATGATTCGCCATCACGCCGTATTGTCCGTCGATCGTGGGAATGACGAGCGCGCTGCACTCCCCGTCGTAAAACATTTTGTCCGAAGCGAGGACGGAAACATGAAAATTCATTTAGCCTTCCTCCGCCCGAAGTTTTTTCGCCTTTTCCTTCACGTCGTCGAGCGTCCCCACGTTATAGAACGCGGCTTCGGGATATTCGTCCGCCTCGCCGTCGACGATCGCCCGAAATCCCCTCAGCGTTTCCTTTAAGGGGACGTACAATCCCTTTACGCCTGTGAATTTCTCCGCCACGTGGAAGGGCTGAGAGAGGAATCTCTGAATCTTCCTCGCCCGAGCGACGACGAGCTTGTCTTCCTCGCCGAGCTCGTCCATTCCCAGAATGGCGATAATATCCTGCAATTCGCTGTACTTTTGTAAAATTTCCTGAATGCGCCTCGCCGTGTTATAATGCTCTTCTCCGACGATGTCCGCTTCGAGAATACGCGAAGTGGATTCCAACGGATCGACGGCGGGATAAATTCCCTGCTCGGCGATTTTGCGGCTCAAAACCGTCGTCGCGTCGAGATGCGTGAAGGTCGTCGCCGGAGCGGGATCGGTCAAATCGTCCGCGGGCACGTAAATCGCCTGTACGGACGTGACGGAACCGTTCTTCGTCGAAGTGATCCTCTCCTGCAACGCCCCCATTTCTTCCGCGAGGGTGGGCTGATAGCCTACGGCGGAAGGCATACGTCCGAGCAAAGTGGACACTTCGCTGCCCGCTTGCACGAAACGGAAGATGTTGTCGATGAACAAGAGTACGTCCTTGTTTTCGCGGTCGCGGAAATATTCCGCCATGGTGAGGCCGGAAAGGGCGACCCTCATGCGCACGCCGGGCGCTTCGTTCATCTGACCGAAGACGAGGGCGGTCTTAGAGGAAACGCCGCTCTCCCTCATTTCGTTCCATAAATCGTTGCCCTCTCGGCTCCTCTCTCCCACGCCCGTAAACACGGAGTAACCGCCGTGCTCGATTGCGACGTTATGAATGAGCTCCTGAATGAGCACCGTCTTACCGACGCCGGCTCCCCCGAAAAGACCGATCTTCCCTCCCTTGGAATAGGGCTCGAGCAAATCGATGACCTTAATTCCCGTCTCGAGAAGCTCGACTGCGGGACTCTGCTCTTCAAACGGAGGCGCGCTTCTGTGAATGCACATTTTTTCGACGTCCTCGGGCAGAGGACCCTTGCCGTCGATGGGCTCGCCCGTGACGGAGAACATGCGGCCGAGCGTCGCTTCCCCTACGGGGACGCGGACGCCGCTGCCCGTGGAGACGACCTCCATCCCTCGGAAAAGCCCGTCGCTCTCGGCGAGCATAATCGCCCTCACCGCATCGCCGCCGATGTGCTGGGCAACCTCCATCACCCGCGTTTTTCCGCCCACCGTGACGAAAAGCGCGTCGTTTATTTTCGGAAGCTGTCCGCGTTCAAATCGCACGTCGACGACGGAACCGGACGCCTGTATAATTTTACCGAGCGCCAATTTTTCTGATCCTCCTTAAACCGTTCAGCCGCTCCTCTTTCGGGCGAGCCGAACTCATTTCTTCTGCGCCTTCGCGCCTGCGGAGACCTCTGTGATCTCCTGCGTGATCGCCGTCTGACGGACATGGTTGTATTCCAGCGACAATTCGTCGAGAAGCCTCTGCGCGTTCCGATTCGCCGAATCCATCGCCGTCATCCTCGCGTTCTGTTCGGCGCAGAAGCTGTCGACCAGCGCGCTGTAAATATAGCCCGCGACATAGCCGGGAATGATGGCGTCGAGAACCGCCTGAATGGAAGGAACGAATTCGTAGGAAATCCGCTTCTCCGATTCCTCCCTGTCCGAATAAAACTGAGCGCGGTGGAAGGGAAGCAGCCGTTCGCTCTTCACGTTCGCCGAGAGTCCCGTCTTCATATCCGTATACACGACGAAAATTTTATCGAGCTTTTTCTCGTCGAATTCGTTTAAAAGAATTCCCGCGATCTTTCTCGCCCGCGACATGGAGGGGTTTTGCGCCGTATAGAAAAAATTCTCCTCCTCCGAATATCCGTGAGAGAGAAAGTACTGCCTCCCGTACTCGCCTACGACGTACAATTTATAATCGGGATGCTCCCCGACGAGCCGCTCCGTCTCGCGGATGACGTTCTGATTGTACGCGCCCGCCAACCCTTTATCCGCAGTGACGACGAGATAGCCGAACGTGCCGTTCGGCTTTTCCGATTCGATCGCGGGATAAAAATATTTGCTCTCCGTGTCGTCGGAAACGCGGAAGATGCGCTTGATTTCCGCCTGCAACGCCATGAAATACGGGCGGGTCGTGTTCCACCCGTTCCTTGCCTTTCTCAGCTTTGTCGAGGCGATCAGATACATGGCGTTCGTAATCTTCTGCGTATCCCTTACGCTCGCGATTCTGTTTTTAATTTCCTTGATCTTGGGCATAACGCTTCCCTTCGCTCGTCAGCCTTCCGCCGCTTGCTTTTCGTATTTTTCCCGCAGGAATCTTCTCGCGACCGTAAGGATTTCCTCCCTCGTTTCCTTCGCGACGTCTCCCGTCGCGTCGATTCCCCTGCAAAGAAAGGGATATTCCGTCTCAAAATGGGCGAGGAGCTTTTCTTTGAAGTCGAGAATCTTCTCCAAAGGAATATCCTGCATGACCCTCCCCAAGGCGGCGATGAGAAGAATGACCTGCTCGTGCTGTTTCATGGGGCGGTATTGCGGCTGACGCAGAAGCCGCATGAGCCCCGCGCCGTAGGCGAGCTGTCTTTTCGTTTCCTCGTCGAGATCGCTCGAAAACTGATTAAAGACTTCCATCTCCCGATATTGCGCGAGATCCAAGCGGAGCGTTCCCGAAGCGCTTTTCATCGCCTTCGTCTGCGCCGCCCCGCCCACGCGGGACACGGACAACCCGACGTTCACCGCGGGTCTCTGTCCGGCGAAGAAGAGCTTGTTCTCGAGAAAAATCTGTCCGTCTGTGATGGAGATGATGTTCGTGGGAATATAGGCTGAAACGTCGCCCGCCTGCGTCTCCACGATCGGGAGCGCGGTAATGCTGCCCCCGCCCCTTTCGTCGGAGAGGTGCGCGGCGCGTTCCAGAAGCCTCGAATGAAGGTAAAATACGTCGCCGGGGTAGGCCTCTCTTCCGGGCGAACGATTCAAAAGCAGGCTCAGCGTCCGATAGGCGATGGCGTGCTTGGAAAGATCGTCGTAGATGATGAGAACGTCCTTTCCCTTGTCCATGAAATACTCCGCCATCGCGCAGCCCGAATAGGGCGCGATATATTGAAGGGAAGCGGAATCTCCCGCCGAGGCGTTCACGACGATGCAATAATCGAAGCAGTCGCGATCCTTCAATGCCTTTACGATTCTTGCGACGGAGCTGTTCTTCTGTCCGATCGCCACGTAGATGCAGACGACGTCCTTTCCCTTTTGATTAACGACGGTATCGAGGGCGATCGCCGTCTTTCCCGTCTGTCTGTCGCCGATGATGAGCTCTCGCTGACCCCTCCCGATCGGGAACATGGAGTCGATGGATAAAATGCCCGTCTCCATAGGCTTATTGACCGGCTGACGGTCGATAATGCCGGGCGCGGGGCGTTCGATCGGGCGATAATCCTCCGCCTCGATCTCCCCCAATCCGTCGATGGGAACGCCCAGCGCGTTGACGACGCGTCCCAAAAAGCCTTCCCCCACGGGAACGCCGGCGGTTCGCTGCGTTCTCTTCACGCTGCTCCCCTGCAAGACGCCCTCTTCGTCGCCGAACAGAATACAGCCTACGCTGTCCTTCCTCAAATCCTGAATCATGCCGCGCACGCCGGAGGAAAAGAGTAAAATTTCCCCGTATGCGGCGGAATCGAGACCGGCGACCGTCGCGATGCCGTCGCCGACGGCGAGGACGGAACCCGTCTCCTGCGCGATCGCCTTCGGCGTCCAATTGTGAATCGTCTCCTTCAACAGGGGAATGACGTTCCCCTCCGAACGGGAGGCTTTCGTCAGCGTCTCCTTCAGCTGATTGAATCTCCCGTTCAAGGACCAGTCGTAAACGTCCGATCCCACTTCGAGGCGAAACCCGCCTTTCAGCTCCTTGCTCTCGATAAATTCAAAGCTGACTTCGCCGTATTTCTTTTTCAGAAACGCTTTAAAGCGAGCCTCCTGCCTTTCATCGGGCGCGTCGGAGGAATAGAGCACGGCTCTTAAGGGGATGCCTTCTTCTCGTTCGCTCATGTTCGCTTCTCCCCTTCTTTTTCATCCTCTCCTTCTTCCGCGTCGGTCAGAAATCGATCGTACGACTCCGCGCTCTTCATCAGGAGCTTTTCCGTCGCCTGCGCCACCATGTCGGCGACGTCTTCCTCCGCCTTTTTCACGATGGCGTCGTGCTCGCGCGCGGCGGCCGCCTTCGCCTTTTCCACGATTTCGTCGGCTTTGATCTGCGCGCTCGCGATGAGCGCGCCGTTCGCCTCCTGAACGGCTTTGTCCGCCTTCACTCGCTTCTCCTCGATCTCCGCGTCGGCGCGGGAGAGAAGTTCCTCGTATTCCTTCTTTTTCCGCTCGGCCTCGGCGAGCGATTCCTTGGCTTTCTTGTCCGTCTCCTCGTAACCCGCCTTTCGCCGATCCATAAACCCTTTGACGGGCTTGTACAATAAAAAGTACAGCCCCGCCGCAAGGACGACAAAGTTGAACAGATGCAGGAGAATCTGCTGCCAATCGATATTCAGAGGTATGCTGCTTGCAAGTATATCCATGCCCTTCCTCCGTTATAAGACGAATATGACGAGAATGGCGATGACGAGCGCGTAAATAATGGCTGTTTCGATGAACACGAGTCCCATCATAAGGGTCGTTCTGATCTTTCCTTCCGCTTCCGGCTGACGGGCGATTCCCTCTACGGACTTAGCTATGGCGATTCCCATGCTGAGCGCGCCGGCAAAGGCTGCGATTCCGACGACGACAGCCGCCGCGATCGCCTTCGTCCCGGTCGCGTTCTCCTCGTCCTCCGTCTGTTCCTCTTCCTCCACCGTCGCTTCGATCTCGGTATCGTTCGCGTCTGCGGACGCGTTCACGGCGAAAAAGCGAGACGCTACGGCGATACCGAGCGCTACGATGATCGCCGCCAGGATTGCCGCGACGACAATTTTAAGATTTTTTGTTTTCATAATGAAATACCTCTCTTTCGATAATTTTCAAACGCTGAATGTTTTTTCTTCCCTTCCGCTCTTTTTTAAGCGGAAGCCTTTTCCTTTCCGCCCTTCTTCGCCCTCTTCTTCTTTTCGCTCGGATGGGAAACCTCGCCGTAAAAGAGCGCGGTGAGCATCGTCAGGACATATGCTTGTATGAGCGCGTGAAGGAGGGTGAACAAAACGCCCACCACGACGGGCAGCGCGAAGCTGAGCGAGGTGAAATAATAGACGAGCTCGGTGACGAGCGCGCCCGAGAGAAGCGCTCCGAAGAGACGGAAACTCATGGATACGGGGAGAGAAAAGTCCTTCAACGTCTGTCCCACGCCCTTCATCTTATTCCCGACGATACCGCCCGACAAGATGATGCAGTAGGAGAGACAGCCGAGGGCGATCGCCCCGTTGATATCGGACAGCGGCGCGGGCAGAGAGACGGGCGTCCCGTTGACGGAAACCGCCTGAACGCCGAAAAGCTCGAAGACCGTCCCCACGAAAATATACGCGCCGGCGGCGAAAATATACGCGCCGAGGAAGCCGTTCCGATGCGGGCTGTTCGTCTTCGCCATATTGTCGAACAATCCCACCGCCTGTTCGAGGAGAAGCTGAAACTTCCCGGGGATCGTCTTAAATTTGGGAATGACGAAAATGCGAACGACGAGCGCGAACAAGAGGAGAACGCCCGTGACGATAAAGGCGGAAATCAGCCCGGGATTCACCGGCAGGCCGAAGAGGCTCACCTTGTCCGTCTCGTGCAAAACCGCGTTCTTCATGGTTTCCTGTATCGTCTCCGCCCTTCCGTTCGAGCCGATTAAAATCGCCGATAGGAGAAATGCGAGCGCGAGCGCGCCGAAAATAATTCCCGCCAGAATCTTATTCTTTTTCGTGATAAAAATCACCTCCCGATAACGTAGCGTTATTCAATTCCGTAATAGGCAAAGGAATCGGAAACAAGCCTCCCGATTTCCTCCTTTGCCGTCTTTGTTTTTATACTGTATTTTAAATCCTTTAAAACGCAAATGTCAAGCAAAGAAAAGAGCTCTCTTTAAATTATTTTTTTATCCGTCGTCTAAAAAAAGCAATTCCTTTGTCCCCTTCCCAAAAGAGAACCGCGCAAGCCGAAAGCGAGGCTTCCGCGCCGTCGCTCCTTTGACGCCGAAAGGAGAAATTTCCCCTCAATAAAAAGTCGCGGCGGAGCGCGTCCGCTCCGCCGTCTGTCGAATTTATACGCTTATGATCTCTTGAAAGAGCCCGCTCTCCTCCTCGGACGAGGACGACCCCGCCGTGCAGACGTTTCTTGAAGAAGCGAACGCTTCAAACAGTCCGACGTACGCCGCCGCGTCCTCTTTCGTAAAGGACTTCGCCTCTTCCATGCTTCTCTTCACGTCCTCCGCGCGAACGCCGCAAAGAAGGTTGAATTCGCGTTTCGCGCTCTCTTCCTCGATCGAGGCGGGCTTCGTCAATTCTCCGACGACGCTGACGATGCAGCCGAAAATCTCCTTTTCGGAAATTTCCCCGCTCTTCAAATAGTCCGCGATCCCGTCGTATACGTCGTAGGTCTTTTGGACGGAAGGATCGCGAAAGGAATAGGCGAGGAGGACGCCGTCCCTCGAAATTCTCAGCCCCGTGCCGTAGGCGTTTCCCTTTTCGCGCACGTTATGCCAGAGATATCCGAGACTCAAAAGCTTGCTCGCGACCATATGCTTTCCCGTAAAGGGCGCGAGGGCGGAAACGTCCAAGACCTTCACGTTGTAATTTACCGTGGAGGAAACGGCGTAGGCGACCGATTCGCTCTTGTCGGAAAAGAGAGTTTCTCCCGACCTTTCCCCCTTTTCCAGAGCCGGACGGAGGGAGCGGAAATCCTCCCTTCCCGTAACGCCCGTCGTCAGCCTTTCGTCGACAAAGAGCCTCTTCGCCGTCCTTTCTAAGAGCGATGCGAACCCCGCGAGATCCTTCTCGTAAGAGCGGAGGAAGAGGAGATAATCGTACCCTCCGGCGAGCGTCTTGATTTTTCCGCCGTCGGAAAGGATCGCCGTCGCCCGATTGACGGCGACGTCAAAGCCGTTTTGACTGAACGCGAGCTTCGCCTCGCTTATCTCCTGCGCGAAGCTCTCTCCGATCGTCTCTTCGTTGAATACGGTTTGCGTCAGCGTCTCTTTCAGCAGCGCGAGCGCGTCCTCCGCCTTTTCCTCCAAAAACGCGGACGTAATCTTAAAATATCCTTCCGCGTCGCGAACGCTCCTCGAAGCGACGGCGATTTCGTAGCGAATTCTGCCGAACGCGAGCTTTCTTTCGATCGCGAGCTCCTCCGCGCTCCGCCCCCTGACGGGAAGGGCGGGAAGAGCCGCGGACAGGAAACGGGAAGCCATGATTTCCTCTTCGGAAAATCCCTTCATGGAAAAGTAGCCGCGCAGATAAACCACGCCGTTCGTCTCCGCTTTCGTATAGAAAGCCCTGCCGTCGAATTCGGGATCCCGATAGGAGAATTCCCCCTCCAGATCCTCCCTTTTCAGCGTCGGCATGGAGGCGATCGCCTCCTCGTCGTCTCCCTCGCCCATGCGGGCGGAAAATTCCCGAAATTCCTTTAAGAGCGCCTCTTTTTCTTCGGGAGAGAAGCGGGATACGACCTTTCTGTCCAGCTCCGCCCTGTCGTCGGCGGGATTGCTCACCCTCGGCGAAACGATCGTGACCGCCCGATGGGGATTGTTTAAAAAGATCTTCTCGATCAGCCTTTCAAAATAATCCGTATCGACGGCTCGCTCCAATTTTTTCAAAACCTCTTCGGTCTCGAAAAAGCTGTTCAGAGGAAGACGATAAAACACGTTGTCCGCCATGCCGAAGAAGTTCTCGACCGCCTTCGAGGGGAGAAGGGAGAGCTTTTCCCTCACGGTGAAGGAATCCTCCGCGATCGCGGCGCGAAGGGTCTTTTTGTCGATCCCCTCTTTGACGATCGAACGAAGGGTATCGTCGATGAGCTTTCCGATCTCCTCCTTTTTGTCCTTGTCCGTCTTGACGGCGACGATGCTCAGACACCGCTGGTACGCCGACGTCAGAAACACCTGCGCGTCCCGCATGAGCCCGCTCTTTAAAAGGGCGCTCTTTAAAACGGACGAATTTTCGGAGAGCAGGACGTTATAGAGGATCTGCATTCCGTAGTAACGCTCCTCGTCGCCGAAATCGCCGACGTTATAGGAATATACGAGATAGGTGTTCTCCTTCAAGTCCTCTTCGCTCAGAACGCCGTAGAAGCGCTCCTTTTCCGCCGCGACGGGCTCCTGACGGGTATATTCGTGAGGAATATCCACGCGCGAAGCCTCGCAAAGATACTTGTCGATGACGGCGAAGGTGTCGTCGAGGTTCTGTTTGCCGCTCAGAAGAATCACGCAATTCTTCACGGAATAATACTCCCGATAGGTTTCGAGATATTTTTCGTAGGTAAGGTCGGGAATGTTTTGCGGCTCGCCGCCCGAATTGAACGCCTGATAGGTATCGGGATACATGGTTTGAAGCGTCGCTGAGTAGACGATCTCGGCGGGATCGGACGTCGCTCCGTTCATCTCGTTGAAAACCACGCCCGAAACGGCGGGTCCCTTTTCTTCGAGGTGCCAGCCTTCCCGCATGAAGATATCGCGAGAGAGCTTTGGCTTAAACACCGCGTCGAGATACACCCTCATGAGATTTTCAAAATCCTTTTCGTTGCAGCTCGCGCAGGGGTAAACCGTCTTCCCCTGAAAGGTGACCGCATTCAGAAAGGTATGCATGGAATTTTTCATCATATAGAGAAAGGGAGAAGAGATCGGATAATTTTCCGACCCTCCCAAAACGGAATGCTCGAGGATATGAAAGACCCCCGTCGAGTCGAAGGGAATCGTCTTGAACGCCGCAGCGAACGCCTTTTCCTCCGATCCGTTGTCGAAATAGACGAGCTTCGCCTTCGTCTCGTCGTGCGTATATTCTTTGAGAACGGTATCCGAGCCCTTCAGCTTCCTTTGATTGACCAACGTAAATTTTTGCATTTTTTCTCCTGTCCTTCTTTTTTTGATTGCTCCCTCCCCGAACGGGAAGAAAACCTGTTGAAATATTAAGTATGATTTTATCATATTTTGCCGACGAATTCAAGCGTTTTCTCTTTTTTTCCCTCTTTTACGGGAGAAAACGCGAAAAAGAAGGGCGCCCGAAGCGAATCCGCTCCGAGCGCCTTTCTTTCATTCTCATAATCGGGAGAGTTGTTTGCCTATTTTTTGAAGGATTTTTTCTTCGGAGGAGCCGTTTTGCAATGGGAGCATCCGCAACAGTTTCCGCCGCAGCCGTCGCAGCCCGTCTTGCCGTGCGCTTTATTCCAAATCGCTTTTCCTACGACGAGCCCGACAAAGATCGCCGCCAGGACGACGACGATCACCGTCGAAATTATCTCTGCCGGAGACATGCCTTCCGATCCTTTTTCTTGTTGACGTTATGAATGACGACGCACAGGACGACGACGGCTACGATCCAAACGGCGACGGGCCAAATAAACGCGCCGATCGTGTAGACGATACAGGAGGCGATATAGGAAGCGGCAAGCCAGAACACGAGCGTCCAGTTAAAGGACTTCGCGTTGGGGAGCTCGCCCTTCGCGGTCGCGACCGCCGCGAAGCAGGGAATCGTCGTCATATTGAATACGATGAAGGAGAGGAGAGCGGCTACGCTTTCTCTGTCCGCGCCCATGCCGCAGGCGACCATCATCTGAGCGGCGGAGGAAGCGCCTTCGGACAGTTCCTCGAGCGCGTCGACGTCGACGCCGGAGAGATTGACGCCGGCAGCCATGATGCAGGAGGCGAGCGTCGCGAACGTGGCGATGACGTTCTCCTTCGCGATAAGGCCGGTGATGGCTGCCAACGCGAATACCCAACCCCATTCGCCGAGCTGCGAGCCGAAGCCGAGCGGCGTAAAGACGGGCTGTAAAAGCATTCCGATGCTGGCGAGGATGGATTCGTTGATCTGTTCGTCTCCGAGCATCTGCCATTTCCAATTGAAGTGAGAGAAGAACCAGATGACGATCGTGGAGACGAGAATGATGGTGAACGCCTTCTTGATGAAGTGCTTCGCCTTATCCCATACGTGAATCATGAGATTCTTGAAACGAGGGGAATGATAGGTGGGAAGCTCCATGATGAAGGGAGGAATTTCCCCTCTCATCGTCGTGCTTCTCATCAAGATGACGGAGACGATCGCGGCGACGACGCCGATGAGATACATCGAAAACGTAATGAAATCGATGTTGCCGAGCCCGAGATAGCCTGCGATACCGCCCGCGATTGCGGTGAGAATCGGGAGTTTCGCGCCGCAGGAGAAGAAGGGAATGACGCGGATGGTCGCCGTCCTTTCCTTTTCGTCCGAAAGCGTTCTCGTGTTGATCATCGCGGGAATGCCGCAGCCGAAGCCCATGATCATCGGCATGAAGGCGCGGCCGGAAAGTCCGAATTTACGGAAAATTCTGTCGAGAATGAACGCGACGCGCGCCATATAGCCGGAGTCCTCCAAAATGGAGAACATGAGGAAGAGCACGCAGATTTGAGGAATGAAGGAGAGCACTGCGGCGAGACCCTCCACAACGCCGTCCTCCAGGAAGCCGACCGCCCATTCCGCGGGAATCAATTCAATGAGATAATCGACGCCGCCGACGATGTTTCCGACGATGATATCGTTCCAGATGTTATTGACGATACATCCGGGCGAAAAGATCGCGCCGTCGTTTAAGATACATCCGAGTAAAGAGGCGCCGAAGTTGATAAATTCTCCCTCTTCGTCCACAAGACCCAAATCCTCATAGCCGGGGAGCCCGGAGATGAAGAAGAGATTTTCCGAAAAGGTCAGATGAAAGACGGCGAACAGGATGACGATAAAGATGGGGATTCCCCAAATTCTGTGCGTGAGAACCTTATCCGCCCGATCCGACTTAGAGAGCTTCTCTCTCTTTTTCTTGGTGAGCGCGGCGGAGTAATGAGCCGAAATATATTTATATCTCGCGTCCGCGACGAGCGCTTCGTAGTCGCCGCCGAAGGCGTCCCCTTTCAGCGAAGCCTTGATCTCTTTGAGCTGCGCGTTTACGCCCGCGTGCGTCGAGACTTCGAGTTCGTCCTCCTCTATGAGCTTGACGGCGTGGAATACGGGATGGGAGATCCCCTCCTCCGAGACGGCGGAGATCGCCGCTTCGTATACGGGCTTGACGGCGTCCGCGACGACGGAATAACCCTTTCTGCCCGCCTTGGCGGCTTCGTAGCCCCTCTTCATGAGCTCGTGAAGTCCCTTCTCCTTGAGAGCGGAAACCGCCACGACGGGAACGCCGAGCGCCTTTTCCAAAGCGGAAGCGTCGATGACGTCTCCGTTCGCTTCGACGAGGTCGCTCATGTTGAGCGCGACGACGACGGGAATATCCGATTCCAAAAGCTGCGTCGTGAGATACAGATTTCTTTCGAGGTTCGTCGCGTCCACGACGTTGACGATCGCGTCGGGATTTTCGTCGAGTATGTAATTTCTCGCGATCACCTCTTCCGGGGTATAGGGAGAGAGCGAATAGATGCCGGGAAGATCGACGACGTCGATTTTTTCCTCTAACTTTTTATAGACGCCTTCCCTCTTATCGACCGTCACGCCGGGCCAGTTGCCCACGTGAGCGGTGGAACCCGTCAGCGCGTTGAAGAGCGTCGTCTTTCCGCAGTTGGGATTTCCCGCTAATGCAAATTTCATTATTTTTCTACCTCCATTACGACCGTCTGCGCTTCGCTCTTTCTCAAAGAAAGCTCGTAGCCGCGAACGGTCACTTCGATCGGATCGCCCAGAGGAGCGACCTTTCTCATGAGAATTTCCGCGTTGGGCGTTACGCCCATATCGAAGATGCGCCTCTTAATTCTGCCCTCCGCCTCGATCCTCTTCACCACGCCCGACTCTCCGGGTTTGAATTCGTTGAGTTTTTTTTCCATACGTTCTCCTTATGATTTATGCGACAAAGATTTTTCCGGCAAGACGCTTGTCGAGCGCGATCCTGCCCTCTTTGATCTTTATGATGATGCTTCCCGACTGTTGGGAAAGAATCAGAACGCTCTCCCCTTCGAGAATCCCCAAATTTTCGAGATGACGCTTCGTCTTCTCGTCCGTGCTCACCTTCGTTATTTTTAAATTTTCTCCGATCGGAGCGATCATTAAAGGCATACCAACCCTCCTGCGTCAAACGGCTTCCTTCCTTATGCTTCGAAAGCGGTTTCCCGTAAATCCTTTTTATTCGGTTCGTCTGCGCGAACTCCTCCCCTTGAAAAAAGAGGATCTTTTCCTCTCCAAAGAGGTTCGTTTAAGCGAACTTCTATCATGACGATAGTATAGCATTGTAAAAGGGCAAAGTCAAGCGAAAAAGCGTCTTTTTTCGAAAAAATTTTACCTCTTTATCTTATGCCCCTTCTCTTTTGCATATGCGGAGAAAGGCGTCCTCCTGCGCGGCGGCGAACCCTGTTTTACGATGCGGCGAGCCGCTCCTTTAAAAAACCGCGCGTCCCCTCGCGCGGCTTCGCCGACGGTAAGATAAGAGTCGCGACAGACTGTCGCGACTCCTTTCACCGTTTTTATTCCTCTTCCCTTAATCTCTTTCTCAAAGCTTTTCTCCTCTCGAATTCCTTTTCCCTTCTCTCCTCCGTAACGGCGGGAAGACACAGGAACTGATTCACGATAAAGGCGACGACAAAACCGACGGCGATACTGATCGCTGCGGCGACGACGATCCCTGTTTTATTTGAGGAAATAACGGAATTGGATTCGTAATCCACGGTGGAATTTCTGCCGTAAATTTCCCTGACGATCGCCGTATATTCGTCCGTCGTTTCTTGCAAAAAGAGGTATATTTCGTCAAGTTTCTCCTCGAACGCCTCGGCTCCGACCGATTTTTCTTCCCCGTCGTCGAGATATCCGTTGAGAATTTCGAGCTGCTTATCGATTTCGATATTCCGTTCCGTCAGCGCCGCGATCCGGACGTTAAAGGATTCGGAATCGTACATCGTCGATCCGAGGTAGCTATCCGCGACCAATTCGGCGAGCTCTTCCTTCAAGGACTGTATGGCGAGCGCGTTGTACCTTTTTTCTCTCTCGTATTCGGCGATCTGCGCCTCGTACTTTCTCTTGGCCGATTGAAGATCCTTTACGTAGCCGTACGTATGCAGCTCGGTATAGAGGACGCTCAGGGAATTTTGCACAAAGAAAACTTCGAGTTCCTTCCGATAGCTGTTTAACGATTTCCCTCCGACGACGTAAGCTTCGCTGAAAGAATCGACGAGAGAGGCGAAGCCCTCGGAAAGAAGCTTCTGTTGCGCGCTCAAATAATCGAGCTGATCCTCGTAAATATTTACCTGCGAATAAGCCGTCAGGTTGTCGTCGTAAGCTATGCTTCCCATGATGGAAGAGACCTTTTCGACGGGATAAGAGGCGAGAGCGGAAATAAAATTTTTCGCGACGCTTTCATCTTTGAAATATTTCGCTTTCGCTTCGATCGTGTAAATTCCCTCCTCGTCGTCGAAGGAGACGGAAATGTCGTCCGATTCATACAGTTCGTCGATATCGACGGAGGAGAATTCTTCGCTCGACTCCTTTACCTGGGAAAGCCGCTCGTACGAGATGAGATCCGCGTAACGGAAAATCGTTCCGTCGGGAAAAATGGAATTGATATAGTCTTTCTTGTCCTCCGTATAATTGTCAAACTGATAAATATCGTAAGAAAAATCGCACGAATAGGTTGATTTGACGCGATTGTATCCGAAATAAATGCCGATCGTTCCCGTCAGCGCGATCGCCAGCGTGAGGATGAGGGCAAGCGTTTTCTTTCTCCAAAAGGCGCGAAAAAAATCGGCGATAGAGATTTCGTCCTCTTCGGCGAGAATTTCTTCTTCTGTATAATTCATATTTATTTCTCCCTTTTTTTCGTTTCTTTACAACAAGTTATAGTATACTCGTTTGCCGTCGTCCTGTCAAGCCTTTTCAGACGGTAAAATTCTCCTCTTTCGCAACAAAAAACTACCCCTTCGACCGAAAAACCGCCTGCGGCAAGATCGTCGAGGACACCGCGTTTTTCCTTCGTCGAACGGAAAATCCTCTCTTCTCCCCTCTCGCTCGGCGGCGAGCATAAGGCGATCCTCCCCCCCCTCTTTGGAAAAAGAGGATTCCCCCTCGTCGTTCCCTTCAGAGTATTCTGCTTTTTTCCTCCCTTTTTTCACCCGTCTCCGTAAAGAGTCCGAATACGCAGTTGTAATCGTACGCGATCTCCTCCCCCGTGCGTCCCCTGCGGTTTTTCAAAACGTTTAAAATCATGGGGC
This sequence comes from uncultured Clostridia bacterium, assembly GCA_964459165.1. Taxonomy (GTDB): domain Bacteria; phylum Bacillota; class Clostridia; order Christensenellales; family Borkfalkiaceae; genus RGIG4074. Next base: position 8,318 of record CAYWKM010000017.1, on the reverse strand, counting down.
GAACGTTCATCCTCTTCACGCGATCGAACTGCTCCTTGTTTTCCGTCTGCGCTTTTTTGTCCGCCTCCCCCGCGTACCGAAGCCCTTCCGGCTGGAGGGTAAAGACGACGTCGGCGGAATATTCGATGGCTCCGCTCTCCTTGAACGCTTCCAGTCCCGCCATCTGATGATAGCTCGCTCGGTTGAAAGAGGAGATGACGAACGCCGTGATTCCCTCGTCGCGACAAAGTCTCTTTAAGGCGGTCACGTTTCTGTCCGTGTTCTGCTTATCCGTCATGCTCTCTCCGTTCGGCTTTAAGATTTGAAGGTAATCGACGAAGATCACCGGCTTTTCCCCCGTAGCGGAAATAAACGCTTTCACGTCGCGCGCGATTTCATTGACGCCGTATTCCCCGACGCTCTCTATCACCCTTTTGTTCCCCGCGATCCGCGAGGCGTAAAACCCCGCGGCCTCTCCCAAAAGAGCCCATTCTTCCTCGGAAAAATTTTTCCTGTATCGCGAGCTCGTCAACCTTCGCTCGCTCTTCGCGTTTCTTTTGGAAACGCTCTTATCGAGAAGATAGGTCAGTCGCGAAAGGGATTTGCTCATGAGCTCCTCCTCGCTCATCTCCAGGGAGAAAAAAAGCGTTTTATACCCCTGTTGCGCGAGCTGATCGCTCAGCTGAATGCAAAAGGAAGTTTTCCCCGCGCTCGAGGGCGCGCCGATGACGTAAAGCCCCGAGTATAATCCCCCTTCAAGGACGTTGTCCAGCACGGGGAAGCCCGTAGCCTTCCCCTCCTCGAATTTTCTTTCTTTCAGACAAAAGGCGTTCGCCTTTTCCGTCTCCTCCGAAAGAAGACAGGCGGAATAAAATTCCCTCAGCGTATCCTCCGCTCTCTTCCCCTTTTCGGTCGCGGCGAAAACGTAGGTCGTCATCGCTTCGAAATCCGCTTTGAATTCTTCGTCTTCCGCTTCGACGATCTTCTCCGCGAGAATTCCCCCTTCCCTTTTGTATTCGTTCAATAGCTCCGGCGTGAGAAGCCCCTTTAACGTTCGGTACGCCTCTTCCTTTCCTTCCTCGAGGGAGGAAAAGGGATCGTACGAGGAGGAGAGAGAGACGTATCTGATCAGCGCGCTCATGAGAACTTCCGCCGCGCTTCCGTTGCCTCTGAGCTTCGTCTCCCCTCTTTTCATTCTCCTTTCCGCCTCTTTGAAATGGATGATGAAATTGTTTAAATATTTTTCTCTCAATCGAGATTCTTCCGTCTGCATGGTCGCTCTCCTTCCTCCCGTCATGTTTTCGTTCCGATAAAACGGCTTTTCCTCGCCTTCCCGTCCGTTTAAAAAGCTTTCGCTTCCCCATTCTGAAGCCGCCGAAAGCGAATCGTCGCGGAAGCCGCGACTCTTGAAGGCTCGTCTGCTTTATTATAAACGCAAAATCCGCCCGTGTCAATAGGGGCGGACTTTGTGTTTATTAATATTATTTGATAGATCTTAAATAATATTAAAGGGAGGGTTTTTTTGTTTTTATATATATTATAATATAATATATATATTTTTTCTTTTCGGTGTAGCGTTTTCCCCCGTTCGGTGAACCGTTCTACGCCTTTTGGTGCAGTAATTTACGGATACAAGTGAAGTAAAATACGCCCTTTTCCCTTTGGACGAAACGATTGAAAGAAAGGGAGAGAGCCCCTTTCTTTGAAAGAAATTTTTTAATCTCGCCTTTTGGTGTAGAACTTTACGGGCTACAAGTGAAGAGGTTTACGCCATTTTTTAAAAAATTTTTTTCATTCGGCGTTTTTGTTTTGAAATTAAGTATTATAAATATAAAGCAGGGTTTTTTACCAAAGAGGAGGGAAAACGTGAAAAACAAGGGAAAGGATCGGAGAAAAATTAATATCAGTCGAGCGGGAAAGTCGATATTCGGCAGGCTTCCCATCATCGGATCGGCGATTTTTTTTCAGCTCGTTTTAATGCTTCTTTTGGGAGCGATTTTAAATAGCTATTATTTTCCCGTTCAGGTGGCGTCCGACGTATTCGCCGTCGTGGCGTTTGTTCATTTGGAATCGAGGGATATGGCTGCGGAGATGAAGCTTCCGTGGATTCTCCTTATTTTCATATTTCCCCTCTTCGGAGCCGTCATATACTTTATTTTGTCGGAAAATCGCCTTACTCCCGCGAGGAAGAGGCTGCTTCTGGATATTTACGACAAGAGTCTTATTTATTATTTTCCCCTCCTTTCGAAAGAAGAAGAGGAGACGGGGAAGAGCGTCGTCGAGCGAGACGAGAGCGGAGTGAGTCTGTTTTTGTCTAAGAGCTCCGGGCTTATTCCGTATGAAAATTGCGCCACGGAATATTATCCCGACGGAGAACGGTTTTGGGAGAGCTTATGCGCGGAGTTGGAGCGGGCGGAAAAGTTTATTTTTATGGAATACTTTATCGTCGAGGAAGGCGTGATGTTCGATCGGATTTTGCGGATTTTGAAGAGGAAGGCAAAGGAGGGCGTGGAAGTTCGCCTGATGTACGACGATATCGGTTCGGTCGGCACGCTCCCCTTCGATTATCCGAAAAAGATCGAAAAAATGGGGATTTCTTGTCGGAAGTTCAACCGTTTCGTTCCCCTTTTAACCGCGGTTCAGAATAACCGCGATCACCGTAAAATCACCGTCGTCGACGGGAGGACGGGATTTATCGGCGGAAGTAACCTTGCCGACGAATATATCAACGCGAAGGTGCGCTTCGGACAGTGGAAGGACTCTTCCGTCATGATCAAGGGAGGCGCGGTGAAAAGCCTCACCCTCATGTTTTTGCAGCTATGGGCGCTGCAGTCCAAGAAAACGGAGGATTTCTCCGTATATATGGAGGAAGAGCCGGAGATTTTCGAAGAAAAAGGAACCGTTCAGCCGTTCGGAGACGGGCCCAAGCCCTTCTACGACGAGGAGATCGGAGAAAATTTGTACCTTACTCTCATCAATCAGGCGAAAAACAGCGTATGGATTATGACCCCCTATTTCGTCACGGATAAGCGGATCACGACGGCTGTGGAGAGCGCGGCGAAGCGCGGCGTGGACGTGAGGATCGTCACGCCCCATATTCCCGACAAAAAGACCGTATATCGACAGACGAAAAGAAATTATTCCTCCTTTATTCGGGCGGGCGTCAAGGTTTACGAATATACGCCCGGCTTTATTCATTCGAAGAACGTTTTGTGCGACGGAGAAGCGGGCGTATGCGGAACGATTAATTTCGATTATCGGAGCTTTTGTCATCATTATGAATGCGCCGTCGTTTTAAGGGGGACGGACAGCCTTGGCGACATGAAAAAGGATTTTGAAGAGACCTTTGCCGTGAGCGAGGAAATGACGGAAAAAACCGCAAGGATGAGCTTTTTCGGCAGACTCCTTGCGAATATCGGGATTATCCTGACGCCTCTTTTATGAAGGCGACGACCTTTCGGAAAAAAGAGACTTTCTCTCGAAAAAAAATTTTATAAAAGAGCGGCTTGCCTTCGTTCCCCTTTCGCTTCGGGAGAACGGGGCGAGCCGCCTTTTTTCTTTTTTCGGCGGAAAAAGCTATTGATCTTCCCGCTCTCTTTTTTCCTTGCTCTTGACGAGCTTTTTTTCTTTGAGCTGAAGCTCTTCCGTCTTTCGTTCGTCGTAGTCCGCCTTCGAGAGCTCTTCTACTTTGTCGTAGACGATGGGCAAATTCCAATGATATTTCGCCGCTAAAATTCTGATGACGGCGATGAAAGAGATGGCTATGAGCATGGCGGGGAGATGCGATATAATTTTCAGAAGAAATACATATCCCAAGGATCCGACGATGGTGGGAAGCGCATAGATGTGCTTCCTGAAAATCATGGGGATCTGCCCCGTGAAGAGATCCCGCAAAATTCCCCCGCCGACGCCGGTTACGGTTCCCATAAAGGTGAGGATAAACACATTCGTATAAGTAACGCTTCCGAGCTCCGGCTTAAACGCGACGACGGAATCGATTCCCACGACGCAAAAGATCGCGAGTCCGACGGCGTCGAAGACGTTTAAAATTTGTCCGGAAGAGAGATGAATCATTCTTTTTGCCGAGGCGTTGTATTTTCCGACGAGCATACAGATAAAAGAAGTCAAGACGATGAGAAGCGTCCAAAGATGACAGTCCCAATCCGTGAAGAAGGAGGGAAAAATTTTTCCGATGAGAAAATCTCGTATAATTCCCCCGCCGAACGTCGTCGTGACGGCGATGACGACGGTTCCGAACGGGTCTGTTTTTTTGTTCATTGCCGCAATGCTTCCCGATACGGCGAAGGATATGACGCCGACCGTCGAAATAAAAAAGATGATCCAATCGATAGCATCCATCTGAGGCATATAATTTTTCCATCCGTATTTTAATTTGTGAAGCTATTATAGCACGTTCCTTTTTCCTTTGCAATCCTTTATCGGGGAGAAGCTTTGAAAAAAGCTTATCTTTAAGAGCCGAGCGGAAAGCGTTAATCGACCGTTCCGAAAAAAATACTTGACAAGAGAAGGACGGAAGACTATAATAAAATAAGTATATCCCGATCAATTCGTTCGCGCGCCTTTCGCGTCGAACGGAACGAAAGGCGGCGAAAGCGGTCGTTTTCGATAAGGGCCCGCGCGCGAAGGATATTTCTTTCAACGAAAGGGCGATCAAAAAAGAGCCGAGGAAGGAACATGGAAACAGTTACCGTTATCAATCAAAAAGGAGGAGTCGGAAAAACCGTAACCGCTCACGCCTTGGGCGCAGGGCTCGTCGCGAGGGGCAAATCCGTCCTATATGTCGATCTCGATCCGCAGGGGAATTTGTCCTTTGCTCTCGGATCCTCCGGCGAAAAGAAAAATTCTTTTAACCTCTTTATGAAGAACGCGACGGCGAAAGAGTGCATCGCGCGTCTCCCCGGCGGCGATTGCATTTGCGCTTCCCCGAATTTAGCGGCGGTGCAGACCCTTCTCGTAAACGAAATTGCCACGGAGGCTATTCTAAGGGACGCGTTCGAAGAAGACGCTCTCGATCGTCTTTACGACTACATAATCGTCGATACGCCCCCCGCCCTCTCCTTGCAGACGATCAACGCGTTGACGGCGTCGGATAAGCTCGTGATCCCCTCTCAGGCGGATCTGTTCGGTCTTCAGGGGATCGGTCAGCTGTTCCGTACGATCGAACAGGTGAAAAAACACTATAACCCCTCCCTTACCGTCGAAGGAATTCTGCTCGTTCGGTATAAGCCGCGAGCCGCGCTCACGAAGCAGGTTTCCGCTCTCTTGGAAGAGACGGCTTCCAAACTCAATACGAAGGTTTTCCGTACGCGGATACGCGAATGTATCGCCATCGCCGAGGTTCAGGGGTTGAAAAGCAACATTTATGCGTATTCTCCCCGATCGAACGGCGCGATCGATTACAACGACTTCGTAAACGAATTTTTAGGAGAGCAATGACATGGCGAAAAAAAATTTTATTCCCGAGACAAATCCCCTACTCAACGTGTTGGGCTACGACGAACCCTTCTTTCGTCCTGACGAGGTTCCGGCTGCGGAAGAAAAAAAGGATATTCCTCCCGAAAAGACCGAAGAGGCGAATTCCGCGCCGCTCAAAAAGAGCGACGGCAGAAAAAAACCTGCGACGAAGGGAGAATTAGAGAGCTTTATCGTGGATTTTTCCTCTCCCAAACCTCCCAAGCCGGAAACGAGAAGCAAGCGGCTAAATCTCTTGGTGAAGCCTTCCGTTTTGAAGGAAGTTACGAAAATTGCTCAAAAATACGGCATCTCCGTCAATGAATTGATCAACAGGCTCTTGGAGGCCTGCGTAAACAACGACAAATAACGTTTATTCGAATGACTCTCCATAAATTTTTACCGTTCCGTCGCTTCGGCGACGGAACGGGTTTTTGCTTTTTCAGCGCCCCTCTCTTTTAGGTGTATACATATATACTCATATTTGTATTATTATAAACAGATATTTATACAGATATGATGAAGTCCGACGGTTTTTATGCGGAGGAAAGCAGAACGAATAAAGGATAAAATGAGGCGACCGCTTGCGAAAGAACGCGCATACGAAACGTAAATCCGTATAAACATATAAACATGAACCTACACACATAAACAGCCATATATACACATATGTCTATAAACATACAAAATACATAGACGTATACACAAATAAATATAAACAATACAAATGCATATATACATATAAACAGATACATAAATGTCTACGCGTATAAACCGATAAACATACGTATACACATAAACGGATAAACAGGGAAGGGACCCTTTAAAAAGATACGTTTGTAAACAGAAGGAGGCGCCGGTGCGGACGGGCGGACGCGATAATGTTTATACACATATAAATATACACATAAAAGGGAAAAGGAGCGATCGAAAAAGAGGGAAAAACGAAAAGAGCCCCATATAAACAACCTATATAAGAGCGCTTCCGACGAAAGAGAAGGGCGGGAAGATGCGGATTAACGATTTAAAAATCAAAAAAAGGGGGCGAATAGCCTTGAAAAAAGCTCCCGATTATGCTATAATTTTTTCATGCGACATATTTCGGCGAAATTTTTCGCCCGAAGACGGTCTATATTGCCCGTCGCGGAAAATATGCGAGCATTACCCCATTCGGACGGTGAAGTATGAATCCAAAGGTTGAAAAACTATTCCGTAAGGAAATCGTTCAAGACGATTTATCTTTTGACAGCACCTTTTATACGGAGCTGCTTTTTACCATTTCGGAGCAGCTGAAAATTTACGAGGATAAATTTTACAAGGATAAGCCGGAAGAAATACGGCTTATGGAAAAAGAGGTTCAAACGAGCGCGCTCGGAAAATTTTCGCTTACCGACGAACAGCAAAAAAAATACAACGAATATACGCAGAAAAGAAAGGAAAACGATCCGATCTTCGAGATGCGGGCTTACGCGGAAGATTTTCTCGACGCGATCAAATATCTTCGCGCCGTTCTTGCGCGACAGTACGAGAAGCTGATGAATCAACAATCGGGCGAGGATCTCATTCAGCTTATTTTGCAAAAGAAGCATACGGGGGACGAGCTCGATCCTTTTTTGCTTCTCGTCACGCGAACAAATTCGCTGAAAGAGTTCATCGAGGAATATATCGCACACTTTAAGAAGATTTCCTCGTTGATCTCCAACGGTCAGATTTTCCGCAGAGATTTCATGAACGTGTACAATCGGGATTTTCAGCCGGACGAGAAAAAGGATCTGTTCTTTTTATATGCGAAATTGTTTGATTTTGCATTGGAGTTTTACCGGAAAAATCAATACGATCAGGTAAATATTTCTCCCGAAAGCATCATGAAGGAGATCACGGCGAATCGTGAATTTATTCAGAACAACCAGACGTCTCTCAATAAGATCGTAAAGCCGCAATATGTGGCGTTGGAGCACAGTAAACTCGTCGCCGTGACCAAACAGATCATGGATTCCAACGATCCGGTGAAGGCGATCCGAGTGGATAATAAGGGAACGACGGTCGAGACTTCGATTACGACGGACGAAAATTATCAGGGGCTCAGAATCGACAGCTTCGACACTTTGGTGGAGGAGGCGATCGGAACGCTTCTCGACGTAAACGCTAAAACTTTTGAAAAGAACGGTTATATCGACGTGCCTCTCTCGTCCATCGCGCAGCAGGTTCTCATTCTCAATCCCAACGCGCATATCAGCAAGGAGCAGGGGAATTCCATCACCGAATCGATGAACAAGCTCCGCCATATTTTCGTTAAAGTGGATTTTCGCGCGCAGGCGATCGCTCATAAAAAATTAAAGCTCGATATCAAAGAAGCCACCATCGAGGATACGGCGCTCAATTATACCAAGACGACGGTGACCTATAAGGGAAACGCCATCGAGGTCTATCGCATTCATTCCTATCCGCCGAGATATAAATATTCGAAGGCGATCAAACAGATATCGGGCATCTCCCGAGAGCTTCTATATCTGCCGAATATGAATATTACCAAAGGCGTCGCCATTCTTCGCCGCTATATGGCGGAGTATATCGAAGGAATACGAAACAGCAATCTGAGCAAGACGATCTTTTTTGATACCATCAATAAGGCTTGCGACGGTTATTTCGCTTACGAAACGAAGGAAGCCAAAAGAGACTTTCGCAACAAGGTGAAGACGATGCTCTCCGATTTTCAGAGGAACGGATTCATCGAGGGCTTCTCTATCGTCAGCGAAGGAAGAATCTTAAAGGGCGTATGCATCGACGTCGGAACGGCGAAATTGAAATCGGGCGGGAATTCTTAGGCATTGAAACAAATTTTTTATCAATCGTAAGGATGTGTCCCC